>JAHJMN010000094.1 GCA_018821305.1 Myxococcota bacterium | reverse complement strand
GTTTACGAAAACATGCTATTCAGAACACTACAATAATTTCAAGCATAGCGCTCTCGCGTAGCGAAGCGCGGAGGCGACAGGCAACTGCGTAGCAGATGCCGATAGCGACCTTCATTCTTAATGTCCTGTGCAGAAATTTTGCCTAAACTTGAAAACTTGGTATTACAGGACATTAACGAAATAAAAGGATCGAAATCCCAAAAGTGAATATTTTTTCCATTTTTGTAATTTTACATTGATGTTAAATGGTTACGATCTGAACCTGCCTGCTTGCATTCCGCTGCGCGAAATTGCCTGCCTGTTTCCTGATTCCCTGTCTTCCTGTTAAAAACAATCAGGGCACAGGTAATCAGCAGCAGGATCAGACAAGCAGGATCTTTAACCTGAGCCTTTGTCTTGTAAATGTTTCGTGTCCTGAAATTCAATTCGAACACACTACTCGAACTGCCCTGCAAAAAATGTGAGACAGGAAATGATCACTCCCGCGTATAAAGTGACCTTTGATTTATTCGGATAACTCATACAGGAGTCCAGCAACTTTTTTCTTTTGTTACTTATTTTATTTTAATGTACTATGGGTGGCCATCAGATACAGTTTTATTTTTTTTTCATCAGGAGGTTTTTCCGTGAGAACCAGATTTTTAATCATTACCGCTGTCACTCTCGGCCTTATAGCCGGGTGTGGAAAATCATCAAAGAAGAAAGAAACAAAGAAACAGCCGGATCCGATTCAGCATCGAGTAGTAATCGATCCTCCCGCTCAGGCAGCCTTGCCTCCGGGTATTGTAAAAGGCCTCGATTTTACTCTAGAAACCGGCCCCGGAGCCCTCGATGCATCCGCGAGAATAAAACATGCCAAGGGACTGCCCCTTACGGATGCTGAAATTAAAGCTATTTTAGGCAGGCTGCCGGCAGCCAAAGAACCAGCGGATTTACGCAAGGCCTTTGCCCTTCGGGATCGCTCACTCCCACCTCCAAGAACCGGTGAAACAATTAAAACACCGTTTCCTCCTCCACCTAAACCACTCCCCGCTGAAAAACCGGATCCCGGGAAACTTTCCATCGTCCGGCACAGCCCCACAACAGATGTCTACATCGCGCCAAACATCAGTGTGACGTTTTCCCAGCCGATGATTCCCGTGACATCTCATGCGGATTCCATTGCCAAGGGCGTTCCCCTTAAAATTGAGCCGAATATCCCCGGAAAATGGCGATGGCTCGGTACAAAAACTCTCATTTTTGAATCGGATCTCGAACGTCTGCCCAAGTCCACTCATTACAAAGTGACAGTTCCGGCGGAAGTAAAAAGTGCCCTCGGTACCAAACTCGAAAAAGAATACACGTGGGAATTTACCACTCCGACAATCAACGTTGAAACAATCTATCCTCAAGGTGGACCACAATTCCTGGACCCCATTTTCTATATCCGGTTTGATCAGCGTGTGGATCCTGCCGCTGTTTTGGCCACGATAAGCATGACAGGGCCAAATTCCTCAAATATTCCTCTAAAACTCGTTAAGGAAGATGAGTGGAAAAAAGATAAAACTATCAAGAGTTACATGGAAGTTGCCAAAAGAGAGTTTGAAGGCAGACATTTTGTTTTCAGACCAACTATTGAACTGACAAAAGCCAGCTATTACGCAATAGAAGTCGGCCCCGGCACCCCTTCAAAAGAAGGAAATCTTAAATCCAAAGAAGGAAAAAAATTCTCGATCACAACCTACAGCCCCCTCGCCATCGACTATTCCAGTTGTGAAAAGAGATACAAATGTCGTCCGCCCTATGGTATGAGCCTGCGTTTCAATAACGGAATTGATGAGAAAAACTTCCGTGAGGACATGATTACCGTCACTCCCAAAATTGAGGATATGCACATAACAGTTGCCGGTCGTTACATGTCAATCAGTGGAAAAGTAAAAGGCAGACGTGATTATGTTGTAAAAATCTCACCGAAACTTGGTGACATCTACGGTCAGTTCCTCGGAAAAGAAGAAGAGCGGACATTCTATTACAGAGAAGCTTACCCTACCCTGTCAAGCAATTATAAAATGATGACCGTTGCAGATCCGTCCTCCAAGGCGGAAATCCGTTTCCAGTCAATGAATATTCCAAAGATCCGCGTTGCTGTCTATCGCGTTGGACCATCAGACTACCCGGCTTTCAAAGAATACTCCCGCAGGTATCGTTACGACACACAGGTGCCGCCTCCTCCCGGAAATCTCGCCATGGAAAAAGTCTACGACTTCCCGGCGGATTCCGATGAAATGGTTGAAACCGTCGTTTCCCTTGAAAAACTTGTAAATAAAAAGGGAAACGGGCAGTTTTTTGTTCAAGTAAGTCAGGTTCCTCGACCGGAAAAGAACAAGTACAACTGGAAAACCTTCGTAACCTGGCTTCAGTTCACAAAAATTGCCGTTGATGCTCATATGGACAAATCTCATATGATCGCACTTGTTACCAACCTCAAAGATGGTAAAGCTGTATCCGATGCTGCTGTGGACATCCACGGCGGCCCATCAGGCAAAACCGATTCCACAGGTATCACCACTATCAGCCTTCCTTCTGATCCGGGAAAAGACCTCGGGGAAATCCTCGTGGCCAAAACCTCCGGTGATATAGCTATACTCCCGAAAAGCATGTACAGTTATTACATGGGTTACGGCAAATACACCCGTGGCTATCGCTCGTCTACACGGTTTATCTACTTTACATTTGACGACCGCAAACTTTACAAGCCAAAAGAGACCGTTAATGTTAAAGGCTACATGCGAATCGCAGGCATGGAAAAAGACGCTACCCTCAAACTCCCCGAAGGGGCAACGGAAGTCAGTTTCACCGTTTATGACCCCCGGGGTAATAAAATCGGTGAAGGTAAAGTTCCCGTTAATGCCCTTGGCGGTTTCAACCTGAAATTCACCCTTCCTGACAACACCAACCTTGGTCAGGGCAGAGTCGAATTGAAAACAAACACTGGAAACAACGGAAACCACTACTTCACAATAGCTGAATTCCGCAAACCAGAGTTTGAAGTTTCAGTAACGTCAAATGACGGCCCATTTATTCTGGGTGGTCGGGCGGACCTTACGCTGAACGCCAATTATTTCTCCGGTGGCGGCCTGCCGGGAGCTGAAGTCAGCTGGTCTGCTTCTGCATCCAAAACCTACTTCTCACCCCCAAAAATGTGGGAATACTCCTTTGGCGATCAGGCCCAGCGCTGGTGGTTCTATTCATACAGCAATACAAATACTTCAACATCAAAATCCCTTGCTGGCACTACGGATTCCCGCGGGCGTCACTCCGTTCGCATGGAATTCAAAGGAATGGATCCGACACTCCCGTACACCGTAAATGCCCACGCAACGGTAACCGATGTAAACCGCCAGAGCTGGACTGCAAACAAAACCGTTCTTGTGCACCCGGCGGATCGTTATGTCGGCCTCAAAACAAAAAAATACTTTGTAAATAAAGGTACGCCCATGGTTGTAGATATCGTCGTTGTGGATATCGACGGTAAGAAAATCGATGGTGCTGATGTTAATGTCACTGCATATCTCGAAGAGTGGCGCTATAAAATGGGGAAATATCAGAAATTAAAAGGCCCCGACCAGAAATGTTCTGTAAAATCCGCCTCCAGCAAAGACGCACGCTGCACTTTCAAAACCGAAAAAGGTGGAAGTTACGTTATCCGCGCGGAAATCATCGACTCCAAAGGCCGCAAGAACTTCTCCCGCATTACACGCTACGTTTCCGGCGGCGCTCTGCCCCCCGTACGTAAAGTCGAACGGGAAAAAGTAAATATGATTCTGGATAAAAAAGCATACAAACCCGGTGATACAGCTGAAATCTTCATTCAGTCTCCATTTTTCCCGGCGGAAGTTCTGTGGTTTACAAATCATGCAGGTATCGATAAACCCCAGCGTTTCACCATGACGTCACCAACGGCGGTCATTAAGGTTCCACTCACGGAAGAGCACATGCCGGGAACCCAGGTACAGGTGGAATTGACCGGTGCATCGGCCAGAATGGATAATGCAGGGCTTCCCGTTAAAAATGCTCCTGCCCGCCCTGCGTATGCCGGTGGAACCATCCATCTCCCCGTTTCTCTTGATTCGAGAAAGCTTGAATTGAGAATAATGCCCGTATCTTCGCAGCTCAAACCCGGGGGAAAAACCGTTGTTAACCTTCAGGTTCTGGATTATCAGGGCAAGCCCGTTCCCGATGCGGAAATCGCCCTTGTGGCCGTTGATGAGGCAGTTTTAGCCCTCACAGGATACAAACTCAGTAATCCACTTAATTCTTTCCACCCTTCGCGCATTGAATACGTGGCATCCCGGTGGCTTCGCGAAATGATTCAACTTGATGATCCCGTCAAATTAGCTGAAGAATTCGAAGCAAAACAGCAGGCGCTTTCAAAGGACTCCAGAACTGGTGGTATTGGAATCGGTGGTGGTGGCGGTCTCGGCGGAAGATTTGGAAGTAAAGGTTTGAAAAACTTCGCCGCAGAAACAGCTGCACCCGCACCGAGAAGTGCAATGTCCGTTGATAAGATGGATGATGCCCCCGGAGCCAAGCCTGAGCGTTCAAAAATGAAGAAAGCCCCGAGAAAGGCCAGAAACAGTCGGGATGAAGACAATACTCAAAAGGGTCCCGCTATTGAAATACGCACTAATTTCGATGCACTTGCGCTTTTTGCCCCGGAAGTAAAAACCGATGCAGAAGGAAAAGCTTCCGTTGAACTCAAACTCCCGGATAACCTGACCCGTTATCGTCTCATGGCCGTTACCGTAGCTGGTGCCACAAAATACGGAATGAGCGAAACCAACGTCACCGCAAGACTTCCTTTGCAACTCAGACAATCGCCGCCCCGCTTCCTTAACTTCGGTGACCGTTTTGAACTGCCCATAGTCGTTCAGAACCAGACGGGCTCACCCCAGGATGTTAAAGTCGCTATCCGCGGCTACAACGTGCGTTTTAAAGGCCCCAAAGGCCTCAAAATAACCGTCCCCGCTGGAGATCGTCGTGAGCTGCGCTTTGATGTTGCAACGGATATGCCCGGTACAGCTAAATTCGAAGCTGTAGCTGTCAGTGGCGAAGGTCAGGACGCTGCATCCTTCTCCCTTCCTGTCTGGACTCCCGCAACAACAGAAGGCTTTGCAACCTACGGGACTATCGACAAAGGTGCCATCATTCAACCGGTGCAGGTACCCGGTAACGTCGTAATGGAATTCGGCGGTCTCAATGTTCAGACCTCCTCCACCCAACTTCAGGCTCTCACGGATGCAGTTCTCTACTTGTACTCATATCCGTATGAATGCGCTGAACAGCTCGCTTCCCGTATTCTTTCCATCGCAGCTCTCCGGGATGTTCTTACAGCGTTTCAGGCGGCAGGACTTCCCGCAAAGGATGCTATCGAAGCGGCCATGGCCCGGGATCTCACAAAACTTGCAAACATGCAGAACTACGATGGTGGATTCGGTTTCTGGATTCGCGGACAGGAAAGCTGGCCGTTTTTAACTATCCACGTAGCTCACGCCTTCTTACGTGCTAAAGAAAAGGGTTATGCCGTAAATGCAAATGTTTTATCCAGAGCCATGAGTTACCTGCGTTATATTGAAAATCACATACCTTCAACATATCCCGAATGGGTAAAACGCTACCTGAAGGCTTACAGTATTTATGTACGTAACCTTAATAAGGATGTGGATGTTGCTGCTGCGAAGAAACTCTATCCGCATTTTGCTATCCAGAAGCAACCCTATCTTGAAGGTATTGGCTGGATTTATCCTGTTTTTGCTGCGGCTAAAGACAAATACCATCTTGAAAAAATCCGGAAACTTCTCCTGAATCGTGTGACGGAGACCGCGGGTAATGCGAACTTCATCACCTACGCCGCAGACGGAGCACACCTGATTCTGCATTCAAACCGCCGAGTGGATGCACTTTTACTCAGCGCCATGATCATCGACCAGCCAAAAAGCGACCTCATTACGAAAGTAGTCAGTGGACTTTTAGCTCACAAAACAAAAGGACGCTGGGCAAACACTCAGGAAAGTGTGTGGGTCCTTCTGGCTCTTGATCAATACTTTAACACCTACGAAAAAGTTACACCGAACTTCGTTTCCCGCATGTGGCTTGGCGAGCGCTATGCCGGCGACCATAAATTTATCGGTCGTACAACGGAACGTCATCTCGTAAAAATCCCCATGCTGGATCTCGGCAACCCGGGCAAAGTAAGCAAACTGCTCCTTTCCAAAGAAGGTGCGGGCCGCCTCTATTACCGTATTGCCATGGATTATGCTCTGAGCGACCTGCGCCCCCCCGCCGCAAGTCACGGATTTACCGTGTCCCGTCACTATACCGCCGTGGGTGATCCCAAAGACGTCCAGCGACGTCCCGACGGAACCTGGGTAATCAAAGCTGGTGCCCGGGTTAAAGTAAAACTATCCATGCTCGCCCCTGCCCGTCGCTATCACGTTGCCCTCGTGGATGCAATTCCCGCGGGTCTTGAAGCGGAAAATGCCAGACTTCTCGGGGCCCCTCCCGCCAGTGCAACTCAGGGAAAATCCACCTACGGCTACGGAAGCCGCTACAGAGGTGGCCGCGGTTATTATCGTTCTTATCGTTGGTGGTGGCGCATGTGGGGACGCTGGTATGATCACCACAACATCCGTGATGAGAGAGTGGAAGCCTTTGCGTCCCTCCTGAGCGCTGGAGTTCATACCTTCGAATATACCGCAAAAGCAACGACCCCCGGTAACTTCGTAGTTCCCCCGGCAAAAGCTGAAGAAATGTACCACCCGGAAACCTTCGGCCGCTCCACCGGCGACCGAGTCCTCGTAGTAGAGTGATGTCCTTCACGTCTATGTGATTAACCCAGCGCCGTTCCCATGATCCGCGGATTCAGGGTCGTGTTTGGGATTCACGGGTGATGTCATTCCCGTCTACAAGATTGCAGAACGTCGGATTTTCCGCGTTCGTGAAAACGCCTTTTAACAGGGAAACAGGGAGTCAGGAGTCAGGTAAACAGGATCGGGATCAGGATCAGGATCAGGATCAGGATCAGGATCAGGATCAGGATCAGGATCAGGATCAGGATCAGGATCAGGATCCGCGGATTCAACATCGTGTTCGGATTCACGGGCGGCGTCATTTACGTTTATGTGATTACCCCGGCGCCGTCCCGGCTCTCACGAGCCGGGCTGAAAAGCTTTCGTCCTTGCGGACTCATGATCCGCGGATTCAACATCGTGTTTGGGATTCACGGGTGGTGTCATTCACGTTTATGTGATTACCCCGCCGCCGTCCCGGCTCTCTCGAGCCGGGCTGATAAACTTTCGCCTGTGTGGCCACAGGCTCATGATCCGCGGATTCAACATCGTGTTTGGATTCGCGGGTGGCGTCATTCACGTTTATGTGATTACCCCAACGCCGTCCCGGCTCTCACGAGCCGGGCTGATAAACTTTCGCCTGTGTGGCCACAGGCTCATGATCCGCGGATTCAACATCGTGTTTGGATTCGCGGGTGGCGTCATTCACGTTTATGTGATTGAAAAACGTCGGATTTTCCGCGTTCGCAAGAACGCCTGTAATTAGCCCAGTGCTTCAGCTCTGGGTTATGCGTTCTCTTCCCGCCCCTTTTCCTCTTCCTTGCGTCGCCGCAGGCGCAAGGAAGAGGAAAAGGCCGGGACACTGAAGGTGTCCCACAAAAAACGCTAATCCGCACCGACTCTCAGTATTCGAGGGGGGGATCCAGATCGAGGGCGGAAATGCGGGCGTTGAACGTGGGGCCGGTTTTGTGCTCTTTTTTAACGAACATCATTCGGTAATGCGTGGGTATTGTTATGGATTTAACCCATACGTTTTTAAACTGACTCATCCAGTAAATGCGGTCTGTATTCGTGCCGAGATTGCAGATTATGGTCATGGACCATATCGCGTTCAGCTCCCGGCTGAAAACTTCCTTTTCGGAAATCGGCGGTAAAATGCGCCGGATAATACCGCTGGAGCGTTTCTGAGCAGACAGTTTGAATTCCTCAAGACGCTTTCGGAGGACATCGCGGAGTTCCTTTACTTCGGAATCAAGTGTACTTAAATCCTGCGGCATTGGCTTGGCATATTCAGTTATGACCTTAAAAGAAGGATAGCGCGTAAGGTCATATTCCAAAGGTATTGTTTCCTCCACAAACTCACGGACACTGGATGTTATTGTCGAAGGTGCATGGATTACCGGGACTTTGACGATGGCAAGCCATCGCTCCGGATGCAGACGAGCATTGGTTATCAGAGAACTGAAAGCTTTAAAAGCACTCGTTGACATGGTCCAGATGCTGCCCTTCCACCGAAACCGTTTGCATTTCCACATAATTTCGAGGAGCGAGTAACTATGTCCAGTCCAGATGTCCAGATACCAGTCAACATCACATGCCGCCTGATCGGATTTTTCAGATGTTTCAATCAGGCGCAAACTGGAACGCGCATGGTCCCCTCGCGTGTACAAAACCCCAATCTGAAGCCGTTTTTTCAGCATCCCATCAACATCGACGGGGCGTAGCGCAATACGTAAATCCTTCGATTCACTGCCGAAAAAGCCGGTTCCACGTTCTTCAACCTTTTTCTTTGTAACTTTCTTTGAAGTTTTCTTCCGTTTGCCCGCGAGTTTCTTTGGGTCTGCATTGCAGGACATGAAGATGGAGGTAATCAGGAAGAAGAGGAAAAATCGGTTCATGATGACTTGAGTTCCCGGATATTTCTAAAGAAACCGGTGATTAACTCAGAACATTCCCCGCTTTTTATACCCGTGAGGACTTTCACCCGATGATTAAGACGGGGGTCTTCACAAATGGCGTAGAGAGAACGAACTCCACCGGCTTTTTCATCTGCAGCTCCATAAATGAGAGTTTCGATGCGGGCGGATACAATGGCCCCGGCACACATGATGCACGGTTCAAGGGTTACATACAGATCGCAGCCCTCAAGTTTCCAGGTTCCCAGAGTCTCGGCGGCCATTTTCATAGCGATAACCTCAGCATGCCCGCTAATATCGCTGTCCCGCTGCCGGGTATTATAACCTTCGCCAATAATTTTACCGTTTGATACAACCACGGCGCCGATAGGAACATCGCCGGAAAGGAGGCATTTTTGCGCCAGTTCGAGGGCCCGGGCCATGAATACAGCCCGGTGACTTTTGGGCATTGTCATTGACTTACTTCGAAAGCAGCCTGGATGATTTTTGAAAAACTGTCAACTTTGAGGGCAGCACCACCAACTAAAGCTCCATCAATGTCTTCCTTGCGGAAAAGTTCCAGAGCGTTACTCTCATTAACACTGCCACCGTACTGGATAATAACTTCTGCGGCCTGACTGGGGGTCCATAATGTGCCCAGAAGTTTGCGGATAAGGGCATGAATTTCCTGTGCCTGATCCGGAGAAGCTGTTTTTCCTGTACCGATAGCCCATACGGGTTCATAAGCGATTATAACGGAAGAGCGGAGGTTTTCCGGAAGTTTTGAAAGACCAACAGTTAACTGTTTTTCAACGATTTCCCAGGTTTTGCCTGCTTCTCTCTCATCGAGAGTTTCACCGCAGCAAAGTACGACCTGAAGTCCGATCTCCGCAGCAGCTTGAACTTTATCGGCGATGAATTCATTTGTTTCGCCAAAAATCTGTCGTCTTTCGCTGTGTCCAATGATAACCCCGTCACATCCTGCGTCCTTAAGGAGCGCAAATGATACTTCTCCCGTAAAAGCGCCACTTGCCTTCGGATAACCGTTCTGGGCAAGGAGATTTACATGGGAAGTGCTGCCAAGGGCACTTCTAACGGTAGTAATATTAGTGAAAACCGGCGCTACTGCTACTTTAACTTTTCCGTTTGTAACGGCGGCAGCTTGAGCGGTTTCAAGGGCTAACTGAGCAGACTCAGATGCGTTTTTATTAAGTTTCCAGTTTCCGTATATATGGAATGTTCTTGCCATTTTATTCTCCTGAGGTTCAATTTTGACTAGTTACTGTCCTGAAATACGATTTTTCAAAAATAACGTCGATTTTTTTGCTAGGGACTCTCACTGTTTTCAAAGAAAACAGTTGTCGTCTTTGACGATTTCCTTCGGAAATACGTTTTAGACAGTAACCGCAAGGTGTTAAAAATATTACTAGTGGCCTGTTAGGATTTTTAATAAAATCCTTCGCGAAGCGAATTACAGGACACGAACTAACTAAAAACGCCTATAGCTGAAATAAATCAGCGGGCAAGGGCAACAAGTCCGGGAAGTGAGATGCCTTCCATCATTTCGAGGGAAGCACCACCACCGGTGGAAATGTGGCTGATTTTATCAGAAAGGCCTGCTTTGTTGATTGCGGCAACACTGTCACCACCGCCGATTACGGTGATGCCTTTGTTGTCGGCAACGGCTTTTGCAACAGCCATAGTGCCTTCTGCTAAAACGGGATTTTCAAAAACACCCATGGGGCCGTTCCAGAAAATAGTCTGGGCATCGGACAGGGCTTTTGCAAAGATTTTTGCAGATTCAGGCCCGATATCGAGGGCCATCTGATCAGAAGGTACGCCCTTGATTACGGCAACGGTTGTTGTCTCGGTTGCATCGAGGCTGTTTGCGTATTTGAGATCAACAGGAAGAATGAGTTCAATGTTACGTGCTTTGGCGCCATCAATGAGTTCGCGGCAAAGATTGAGCTTATCTTCTTCGATTTTGCTGTTTCCGAGGTGATGTCCCTGAGCGGCAAGGAAGGTATTGGCCATGGCTCCGCCGATAAGGATTTTATCAACGAGATTCATGAGGTTTTTAATAACACCAACTTTGTCAGATACTTTTGCACCACCGAGGATTGCCACAAAGGGTTTTTCCGGGGCACTGAGAAGTTTCTCGAAGAACTTAACTTCTTTTTCCATGAGGAAACCGGCACCAGCTTCTTCAACGTGGGGAATCATCCCTGCGGTGGAAGCATGAGCCCGGTGAGCTGTTCCGAAAGCGTCGTTTACATAAACATCAGCCATGGAAGCGAGAGCTTTTGAAAAAGATTCGTCGTTTCCTTCCTCACCCGGATGCCAGCGGAGGTTTTCTAAAAGGAGAACCTGACCGTCTTTAAGCTCATTGGCGAGTTTGAAGGGGCCATCACCCACTGGTGCGTCCGCAAGAATGATATCCATTCCGAGTTTTTCCGCTAAAACGGCCCCAACGGGTTCCATGGAATATTTTGGATCCGGTTTTCCTTTGGGACGCCCGAGGTGAGAAGCTAAAATAACTTTTGCACCTTTTTCCAGAGCGAATCTGATTGTGGGCAGAGCAGCATCAATTCTCGTTGAATCTGTAACTTTGCTGTCCTTCAATGGGACGTTGAAATCCACACGGATGAATACTTTTTTCCCTGCAATGGGAAGTTCTTTGATTGAAAGTATGCTCATTTGTATGAACCTTTCCGAAAAAAAGGTAATAGTTAGAAAGAGTAAATTCGTGTCCTGAAATTCAGGACATCAACTGATTAGAGTTTGGAAGCTACGAGATTTGTGAGATCGATGAGTCTTGCGCTGTATCCGACTTCATTGTCGTACCAGGAAAGAACTTTAACCATGTTACCCATTGCGGTGGTGTAGCCGAGATCAACGGTGGAAGAAGCGGTGGAACCATTGAAGTCAACGCTTACGAGTTCTTCTTCAGTTGCGAAGAGTCTGCCTGCAAGAGGACCGTCTTTGGTAGCTTCAACGATAGCAGCATTGATTTCTTCTTTTGTTGTTTCGCATTTAAGTTCCGCAACAAAGTCAACGAGGGATACGTTCGGAGTAGGAACGCGTACAGCACAACCGTCAATTTTGCCCTGAAGATCGGGAATTACGAGGCCGATAGCAGCAGCAGCGCCGGTTGTTGTGGGGATCATTGATACAGCAGCAGCTCTTGCTCTACGGAGGTCAGAGTGCGGGAGATCAAGGATTCTCTGGTCGTTTGTGTAACTGTGAATTGTTGTCATGAGGCCTTTTACAACGCCGAATTTGGAATGAAGAACTTTCACAACGGGAGCAAGGCAGTTGGTTGTACAGCTGGCATTGCTGATTATGTGATGTTTTTCATTGTCATATTCATGCTCGTTGATGCCCATAACGAAGGTTCCAACGCCAGCTTTTGCGGGAGCGCTGATGATAACTTTTTTAGCGCCGGCGGTAATGTGCTTGCCAGCAGAATCGAGACTTCTGAAAAGTCCTGTGCATTCTAGAACGATGTCAACGCCGAGGTCTTTCCATGGAAGAGCTTCGGGGTTTTTCTCAGCTAAAAGTTTTGCATGATGTTTGCCGATAACCATTACGTCGCCGTCGAGGGTTACGTTTTCGCATTTTCCGTGAACACTGTCATATTTGAGGAGGTGAAGAAGAACTTTGGGGCTTGTAAGGTCGTTGATTGCAACTACTTCAAAGCCTGAGTCACCCTGAGCCAGAAGTCTCATAACTGCTCTACCAATTCTTCCAAAACCATTAATTGCTACTTTAGTCATTTGTAATCTCCTTTCAGATAACTGAAAAAGTTGTGTGTCAAAAGTGATGGGAATATATCAGGGAAAAAAATCAATGTAAAGGATCTATCCCATCCCATCCGGCGATAGAATACGGATTTTTTTGTTTTCAGCAATATAATTTGAAACGAATTCGTGCAAAATTTCTCAGATGTTTTAAAGCATCGATTTACCTGAACATTTTTGATTCGATTTTTTTTACAGCAGTGTGGTATTTCAGGGGAACCGGGGATCAGAGTTGATTGAGAAGGCTTTCAAGCTCCTGACCGAACAGTTCTTCTGTTTCCAGAGCACTGGAATAGGCGAAAATAGTCATGTCCCTGAGGTCGATATAGAGATTGAAGGGGTATGCACTGGCGGTCATCAACTGAAAAAAGGCTCTGCCGGGATCGTTTGTTACGGGGATGAGATCATCCATATCATGATCTGCACTGTAGATGCCGGAATACTCCAGGGTTGCCCAGTCCAGATTTTCATCTTCCATCACCACTACAAGAAAAGCAACTTCAGGATTATCTGATAGAAAACCGTAATCCTCCACCAAAAGGGGCATGGTATCCATCTGAGCTTCACAATGCTCGCACCAACCTGTGGTAGTTGCAATCATGAGCATCCGGTAACCGTCGTCGCGCATACGATAGAAAGCTGCAAGGTCAGCACTGAGGGAGCCGTCAACAAGCAGAGCTTCAGCTGCTGCATTTCCCGGGAGAAACGGAATATTGCGTACCGTTTGAAACTGTCGTGTACCATAGGGCGGGCATGGGTATATATCCGGGCCGCAAGTTTCCTCGGTCCAGCCGTCTCCACTTTCTAAAACAAGGGGAGTGTTTACGTAGGTTCCCTTGCCGGGATCATCGTCGCAGGAAAAAAGCAAAACAGAGAATAAAATTAATGAAATTATCGACTTCATTTGAGCTCCGTCGCATTGAGTTCGTTTCCTGTATAAAAAACAGGAAGGTTTACGGAAATTTACCATGGAAAGCAAGGGGGAACAAGGGGCAAAGGGAAATTATTCCAGAACTGGAAGAGTGTACGTAACAGTGTCGTGGGCAATCGCGCGAGCTTCGGTGTAACCACCCTGGAATAAAGGATTAACATCGCCTTCAATTTCTCTTGTAACCCAAACATCCAGTTCGCATTCGGTGCCAATAAAAGCTGGATTTACAACAAGATCCGTGAACACATATTCTCCGTCATCGGGAACGTCATAATCAACTGCAGTATCGATACATTCACCGGAAAACTGTATTGAAACGAAGTCTTCGGCATTGGAAGCATCCCAGGTTACCGTGAAGCCATCGCCATTTGCCATAAGGGCTACCTGGATATCCGTAATAATTGGGGGATAGGGCAGTTCTACCTGAGTAGTAACTTCTTCGTCCGTTCGAACAAAAGTGAAATCATAAAGTCTCTGGGGATCTTCATCGGGCATGATGCGTGACCAGTGATAGTTTGTAATCGGTTCCACCCATTCGTTCATAACATCACCGTTACATTCCATATGCTCGCCACCACTGAGATCGATAATGGTTCCGGTGCCACCACCGACGCGGAGTATTGCCCATGCTGTAAGTGAGCCCATTTCGTCTTCTTCAATTATGTAATGAGCCCAGATACCGGACGTTTTAACATTTTCGGATTCAGTGACGGAACAGCCCATGATAAATAAAACTGAAAGAAGGGAAAGTAAGATAAATTTTTTCATAATAAAGCCTCCTGTAATGCGGAAGTACCGCTTGTTCCATTTGATATAGCACACATGACATTCCCGGGGAGTCTAAAAATGATTTTTTTTCGATAACTTTTGTTCACACAAAATATTGCAATTCTTTATCGCTTTCAATAGTATTCAATCCAATGGTTAGTTTCCATTTTTTCGCGCAGAATTGTGAGCCCTTTGAGGATTGGAGGAATAGATGAAAACTATAGATAGGTGCCTTGAAGAATTAACCACCGCCTTTTCTGAAATTGGAATAGACAGTCTCGTAAACATGAAAATAAAGGATAATTCCGTTATTAGGATTCTCGCTACTGAAGAAAAGCAGTTTCTTTATGTAAGGCATGAGGACTGCGAGACGTTTTTGAAGATTTTTAATTCGGAAAATCTGGAAACAGATACCGCCGCATGGGACAAACTTATGCTTTTAATGAAAAAAGCCTCTGAAAATAGATATTTCCAACCAGGATAGTTCATGACTCAGTTTTTAAAACACGGGGGCCCTTGATTGAATAACAACAATATTATCCTTACTCTGACTTTGCTTGTTTTAATGGCACTTTCGCCGAAGATTGCCGCGGCATCTGCGCCATTTGATGTTTCGGTAAAAATAAACAAACGCACAAGTTATACCCTGCCCGGATTGGAGATGATAAGTTTCTCCAATCAGGAATTCATGCGAGTTAACACAGGTTACATCCACCGGGGTAACTGGGTCTTTTCCACCATGACCTGGGAAGGCATGGGAACTAACCTCACTCCATATCACTGGGATGCTCAGCCTTCAGTGAGCAGTTACTATCTTCATCTTGCAGATGCCGGTTATCGGTTTATCTGGCCCTCTTTCACGCTTATTTTAGGTCTGCAGGCAGGTATGCTGCATAAAGGGGATGTACTTGGCCCCGATGGCAGGTACGTGGATTCCCCGGATGATAATTATTTCTCCCTGGGCTTCATGATTGCTGCCCGATGGAGAATCTGGCGTTTTGATCTTCAACTTGAAACCTCCGTCGCATCAACGGATTTTAACGTCATTGGAAGCACATCTTTTTCCCTTGCGTACCGCCTTAACAAAAAATGGCACATTGGCCTCATTTCGGAAAATGCATCCCGGGAAATTGAACTCTGCACAAGTGGGGAAAACTGCAGTTACAGCTATTCCCTCGGCTACACTGCGCTTTTTGTTGCCCGAAAAATCAGTTCCCGGCTGTTTCTACGTCTTGGCGTTGTAGTATCCTCCTGGATGGGCATCGGTTATCTGGAAACAACATACAGTTTTAAACGAGATTTTAAATCTATTTACATTTCAATAAATTAAACTAAACCATAATACGATCAGACCATATCCCGCAATCCGGAATAAAAAAAGCGTGAGTTTTGCTGCAATTTGAATAAACTGACGACGGTTTTCATCTTTTTGAGGGCATTTGACTGAACATGACTCCTTCACGAATTTTACTATTAATTCTTTTTTTCATCACCCTCGCCCTGCCCTATATTTTTCGACCCGCCAAAGCTACGCCGGACTGGGACGAAAAAATAGTCGTTATCAGTGTTCATCCCGAAGATATAAAGTATGAATTTACTGAGGGTTTTGCCCGATACATGAAAAAATGCTGCAATCGAAAGGTGGGCATTGAATGGGTAGATCTCGGAGGAACAAGTTCCTCTTTGCGTTTTATTCGAAGTGAATTTACCAACCTTTTAAAGGATGGCCGGAAAAACTCAAGTTATGATATTTTCTTTGGGGGAGGCGACCAAGCCCATGAAATTCTGGCTGATTCTAACTGCGTAAAATCCGGTTCCAAATCTGCATCATGTCTTGCTTCATATATTCCACCAGAACACATTTTAAACCAGATTCCTGAATCATTAAATGGCATTAAACTGCGTCGCGATGGTTACTGGTACGGCAGCGCGTTGAGCGGTTTCGGGATCATCTGCAACAGAAAAGTCCTTGATTTCAACAAAATCCCTGAGCCTCGAAGCTGGCAGGATCTTGGACGTCGAGAGTTTTTAAGTTGGGTAGGCAGTGGAGATCCTCGTCAAAGCGGCTCTACCCACATGCTGTTTGAAATCATCCTTCAAAGCCTTGGCTGGGAAAAAGGTTGGCAGATATTAATGGAAATGGCGGGGAATACACGTTATTTTTCACGTCACGGATCCATGGTCAGTGCGGATACAGCTCTTGGCGAAATTGCCTGTGGCATAACCATCGACTACTATGCCCTCAGCGTGATTAAAACAAGCCCCCGACATTTGGCTTTCATCCTGCCGGAGGATGCTACGGTTATAAACCCCGATCCGATTTCAATGCTTGCAGATGCCCCACACCGGGAACTTGCCGAAAAATTTATGGAATTCGTTCTGGGAGAGGGTCAATATCTGCGAATTCGCCCCAAAGGTCATCCACAGGGACCCGTAAAAAAAGAAACACCAGTTATGCCCATTGCAAAAAAAATCTACTATGAGGATGGACCCCGGACAATTCCTGCAAATCCTTATGAGTACAAAAGCAGTTTCCGGTATCACTCAAAACTTGGATCTGTTCGCTGGAACCTTCTTAATGACCTTCTTGGAAGCGCTTTTTTAGATAACCACGCCTTAGTGGTAAAAGCATGGAAACGTCGTCTTGCAGGGAAAATCTCCGATGCAGACTGGAAACGAGTATGTACGCCTCCAGTCACCGAATCCGAACTTGGTGAGCTGTCGAAGAACCTTCACCGGCAGAGTAAATCCTTTAGAACGGATTTGCGCCTGAAATGGTTTAATTATTACTACAAACTGTTAAAGTCAGTTTTATAAAGAACTCGGGATACCCACGAATGAGGAATATATGTCTTCGGTAAAAATTACCAATCTATCCATTGCCTACGGCGATGTAAAAATCCTTGATAATCTCTCCCTTGATATAGAATCCGGAGAATTTTTCTTTCTACTTGGCCCCAGTGGCTGTGGAAAAACCACACTCCTGCGTGCTATCGCTGGTCTGGGCCAGAAACCTCAAAAGGGGACTATCCACATTGGCGAAACAGATGTCACTGACTTGCCAGCCTGGAGACGCACAGCGCCCATGGTTTTTCAGTCCTATGCTTTGTGGCCCCATATGACAGTACTTAAAAACGTAACTTATGGTCTTGTTCAAAATGGCATGAAGGAGGAAAAGGCAAATTCAAAAGCGATGGACGTTCTGGCACGAGTCCAGATGGCAGATTTCGCAAAACGGCGCCCCAATGAATTAAGCGGTGGTCAACAACAGAGAATTGCACTGGCTCGAGCCCTGGTTTTAGATCCATCACTAATTCTCCTGGACGAACCGCTATCTAACCTTGATGCATCACTTCGAATCGAGATGCGCTATGAACTCAAAAGGATTCACGAACAATTGGGACTTACAATGATCTATGTAACGCATGATCAGGAAGAAGCCATGTCCATGTCCAGCCGTATTGCACTTTTGAATGCCGGTACCGTTGCTCAGTGTGGCACCCCCGATGATCTCTACTCGCGACCCGATACTTTATTTGCCGCCTCTTTCATGGGGCGAATTAATACAATGGAAGGCGAAATAACCTCATCCCAAAATAATCTCCATATTATCAGTACAAAAGTTGGGACTTTTAAAAGTACTTATCCGGGGAATTTTGACACCGGAAATGCAGTAATCCTGGCATTCCGCCCCCACGACATAGTGTCCGCTGGGTCTCAAAATTCTTTTAAAGCTCAAGTGGAAAGCGAGTTTTTCTATGGCTCCCACCGGGAATACGTCATACAATCCGATGGAGGTACTTTTAAAATGACTTCTTCATCCATCGTAAATTCCACAGAGTTCGGAATTGATGAAAGTAAATTGATGGTGTTTCATGATGAATTACATTGAAATCTTTAAAAAGCCATCTTTTTATATCCATGCCTTACGGTGGGTTCTTTATATATCTGCACTTCTTCCCGGCATGTCATTTTACACTCGAACTGCCATTTTAGGCGTTTTCTTCGCTTTCGGCCTCGCCGTTGACCGCAATGTTTTCAGCATCGTTCGAGACACTGTACTGATCTTCCTTTCAATCTTCCTTCTTTATCCTGTTGTATACATACTGAGGGAAGGGTTCATGGATGAAGGTCGTTTCACCCTTGATTTCATTTTTGCTGTATTTAAAAATCCAATCACACGTAATGCTATAATCACATCTTTGTCATTGGCCACTGTGACTACAGTAATCTGCTTCATTTTAACGATGCCCCTGGCCTATTTTACGGTAAAAGCAGATTTCCGGGGGAAGGCTCTGCTGGCAGGTCTTTTGCTTGTTCCTCTGATTCTGCCCCCCTTTGTGGGAGCCATCGGTGCAAGGCAACTTCTGGCCCGTTTCGGCACCGTAAATCTTATGCTCATGAATGCCGGAATTATTTCATCCCCTATTGATTTTCTTGGTCAGAACAAGTTCTGGGGAGTCGCCCTCTTGCAGGCACTGCACCTTTTTCCCATAATGTACCTGAACATTGTAAGTGCTCTGGCCAACGTTGATCCCAATCTTGAAGACGCTGCAGCAAACATGGGAACTCCTCCCCTTGGCATTATCCGACGAATTCTCCTGCCACTGACAGCACCGGGAATTTTTGCCGGAGCCATTATAGTGTTTATCTGGGCATTTACGGATCTTGGCACACCCCTCGTTTTTGAATACCGGGAAGTGGTGCCACTGCTTATTTTTGATCGCATTTCCGACATGGCTGACAATCCCGAGGGCTTCTCTCTCGTTGTTATTGTCATGCTGATTTCCATTACCGCCTATATCACAAGCAGGGGGCTACTCACAAAATACAACACGGCAATGCTTTCGAAAAATCGTGCAAAAGCAAGGGAGTGGAAACCTTCTCTTTTAACCGCCAACTTGATTCGTGCCATGTTTATTTTCATTATATTTATAAGCATTCTGCCTCACATTGCAGTTATTCTTACCTCATTTGCCGGGAAGTGGTTCATGACTGTTGCTCCGTCAACTTTCACTACAGCCCATTACAGTACTGCTCTGACCCATGATTTAACTGTTCCATCAATTACAAACTCAATAATCTACGCATCTGTAGCTACAGTAATCGATCTTGTTTTAGGAGTACTTTTAGCCTGGATGGTTTCCCGGAGCAAGTCCTCGTCAGCGAAATACCTGGACATGCTTGCAATGTTACCGTTGGCCCTGCCGGGAATCGTGATAGCATTTGGATATCTCGCCTCTTTTAACGGCACATTCCTCGATCCCCGACGTGATGCAATGTGGATTCTCATTATAGCTTACAGTGTACGTCGTTTGCCCTACATTCTCCGCAGTGCCTATGCTGGGTTTTCTCAGGTCTCGGACACCCTTGAGGAAGCATCTCATAATGTTGGGGTTTCTCCCGCAAAAACCCTGAGTAAAATAACAATTCCGCTTATTACAGCTAACCTCGTAGCTGGCGGTATTCTTGTGTTCTGTTTTGCCATGCTTGAGGTTTCAGATAGCCTTATTCTTGCCTTGAAAACCAGTTCGTTTCCAATTACTAAAGCCATTTATATTCTGTCAGGCCGTGTGGATGATGGAATAGCTGTCGCCTGCGCTCTCGGTGTATGGTCAATGATTTTCCTCACAATATCTCTCCTCCTCGCAAACAGCATTCTAGGCAGAAAAATGGGCGAACTATTCCGCTGAGATCCTGTATGTTTCATTATTGCTTCTTCTTCGTGAAAAATTTTCTTTATATTCTAAACTGATCTGCCGATATATAGTCATTATGAATCTATCCGAGGTACAGACATGAGCACAGTGGCAATACTTGATGATGACAGGGTGACCTGCAGACTTCTACAATCAATGCTCCGGCTTGACAACATATCTCAAATTGACATTTTCTATAATATCAGTGACTTCAGAAACTATCTTTCAAACACCAAGCCGGATCTTGCGATTCTGGATATAAACATCGAGCAAAAATTCGACGGCATAATTGAAGCAGAATTTGCCTGGAATACCTGTGGAATCCCCGTCATTTTCATAACCGGGGATACCGAAGATGAGACCTTTCAGCGGGCCTCAGCAGTAAATCCGTTTGGTTACCTGTTTAAGCCCCTCACAAAAAATCAAGTGGCATTCTCCGTTGAACTTGCAATTCGAAACGGTAAGTTAATGAATCATTATTCGTCTATAAACGAGGACATGGCCCGAAAAATCACAATACTCAGCAGTCTTTCGGATATTTCTCACTTGCTCACGAGTTTCGCTGTTCCAATGGAGACTCGCCTGAAAGGAATTATTAATCTTATTTCTGAAGTCACCGATAAATGGTTCTCATCGAGAGTCGATCTCAATTACCATGATTTCAGATTTACAACGGGGAAAACATCGGCGCAGACTCTTGTTTTTAAACGTGATTTCTATTTTCCAGACACAAAAATGGGGAGTATTAATATTTACTCGGATCAGAAATCCGGAACTGATAATGATCTATTGGAATTCATGAGTATGGTTGCCGATCGAATCAGCGATTTCCTCAAACAGACAGAAACAGGTAAAAGACTTGAAATTTTTGAAAAAGCAATCGAGCAAAGTCCGGTTGCAGTGGTTATTACCGATGCCGTAGGAAAAGTAGAGTACACAAACTCAGCCTATACTCAAATTACAGGATACACTCAAAGTGAAATTGAAAATGAAGCTGATAAATCCATCAGTACCAGAGAGAATTTAATTCCGTCCCGTGTTAAAAACGACCTGCTCTTTGGTAAAACATGGAAGGGGGAAGTACTCAATTTCCGGAAAAACGGTGATCCATACTGGGAATCATCCACATTTTTTCCATTAAAAACAAAAGGCGGATTCATTACTCACCATCTGGGTTTTAAAGAAGATATCTCCGAAAAAAGACAGGCGGAACTCAGACTCAAGGAAAGTGAGTTTCTTCTGCGCCATATTATGGATTCTCTCAAAGTCGGATATATCAGGTTCAACATGGAGACCAGAGAGATTATGGATATCAACAGCCTTGCCGCAAAATACACGGCACTGGGACCTGGAATGACACGCTGCAGCAGCCAAAACTGCATGCTCACTGAATTTGAGAAGAATATGATTCTTCGGAAAAAGATTGTTGAACCAACAACCCCCATCCAGCAGGAAATTGAACTCGAAGGCGGCTCAAAAGTCACAATACTGAAAAAATATATTGAACAGGACTATATCGGTTCCAAGTTCATTATTGAAATTCTTATCGATATAACCGAGCGGATAACCCTTGAGCAATCCCTCTCTCATGCTCAGAAAATGGAATCCATTGGTAATCTTGCCGCAGGAATTGCCCATGAAATAAACACTCCATCTCAATATGTGGGCGATAATATAAAGTTTTTAAAAGACAGTTTCAATGATATAGCAGAAATGATCGGCGATATTTTTACACTATTATCGAACCATGCCGACCTGAACTCTGTAGCTGAATCACTTTCCGAGAAAGCTGACTGGGAGTATCTGAAAGATGAAATTCCCCGGGCTTTAGAAGATGGGGCAGATGGGATTTCTCGAATTACGAAAATCGTCAGGGCAATGAAGAACTTCTCCCATCCCGGAAGTGAAGACATGAACCCGGCAAGCATCAACGATGCCATTGAAAGCACATCCACAGTATGTCGCAACGAATGGAAATATGTAGCGAATCTTGAACTTGACCTTGAACCATCTAACCCCACAATCAACTGCTATATTGGTGATCTCAATCAGGTTTTCCTGAATATGATTGTAAACTCAGCTCACGCCATTGAAGACAAGTTCGGTCGCGGAACAACCCTTGGAAACATCGCGATATCCACTCGACTTAAAGGTCCTGATATCGAAATTAAAATCCGGGATGATGGCAATGGCATTTCACCGGAAAATATAAACAAAATTTATGATCACTTTTTTACAACAAAGAAGGTAGGAAAAGGCACAGGTCAGGGTCTGGCTATTTCATACCAGATAATTGTGAACAAACACGCAGGGACCATTGATGTAAAATCAGAACTCGGAATTGGAACTGAATTTACAATCAGTCTCCCTTTAAACGGAAAGGCACCATCATGAGTCCCCGCATAATTTTTGTCGACGATGAACCACATGTTCTCGCGGGTCTCAGGCGAATGCTTCGCAGTATGCGGGATTCCTGGGAAATGTCCTTTGCAAGCAGTGGCGAGCAGGCTCTTAAACTCATGGATCTTATGAAGTTTGACGTTATCATTTCAGACATGCGCATGCCTGAAATGAGCGGAGCTGAGCTCCTTACCAGAGTAATGGAAAAACACCCGGAAACGGTTCGAATTGTCCTGTCCGGGTATAGTGATATTGAACTGGTGCTTAAATCAATTCTCCCGGCTCATCAGTATATTTCCAAGCCCTGTGAGCCGGAAAAACTACGGGATGTGGTTGAGCGCGCACTTAACATGAGTAAAATAATAAGTAATGAGAAAGTCAAAGAAATCGTTACAAAAATTGAAACGCTTCCTGTTTTGCCCGGAGTCTACCAGGAACTAATGAATGAAATCAACAAACCGGAATGCTCCCTCCCAGAAATCGGTCGAATCATTTCCCGGGATGTGGGAATGAGCGCTAAAATTCTTAAACTTGTAAACTCATCGTTCTTCGGGTTTGCAAGGCACATCGGCAGTACGGAACAGGCGGTTAATCTCATTGGACTCAATGTCATGAAGGCAATTATCCTTTATGAGAATATTTTTAATGTATGTGAAGCATCAACCCTGAAGAATTTGAAACTGGAAAGAGTATGGGAGCACTCTATAAATGTAGGCCGAATTGCTAAACGGCTTATAGAAATCACTCCTCAGACAACGGGAGATAAACAGCTCTCCGAAGAGGCTTTCATTGCGGGTATGCTGCACGATGTTGGAAAAATTATTCTTGGAGCAAATTTTCATGATACTTACATACACATTCATAATAGAATAAAAACCGAGAAACTATCCATGGAAGAATTGGAACTTGAAGAAATCGGCACTACTCATGCGGAGGTAGGAGCCTATCTCCTCGGTCTCTGGGGAACATCAGAACCAATTGTTGAAGCCATTGCTTTTCATCATTCCCCCATGGCAACTACATCGGAAATAAGACCTCTTGCGGTAGTGTACGCGGCGGATTATTTTGAGAGGGAGGAAACTCAAATTAATGTTGCATTATTACCATTCAATGCAGACTATTTTTCAAAACTCGGTCTTTCAACTATGATTGACAAATACCGAAAAGAAACTGCAACCATCCTCGGGCAGTAGTCTGAACCCTGAAATCAATTCAACGCATAACCGTTTCAAGGATCATTTTTTTCAATTTTTCAACTTCCAGAGGTTTTTCCAGGAGGGGAATCCCAAGTTTATATATATATTCGTGGATTTCCGGTGAAAATAACCCCCCGGAAACCATTATGAATCGGCTCCCAAGCCCCGGATACTTACCTGAGACACGCTCATGAAGTTCTTTTCCATTCATTTCCGGCATCAGAACGTCACAAACCACAAGGTCAAATACATTCCCGCTTTCAAGTAACTTGAGCGCAGATTCACCTGATTCACATGTGGTGATAATGCAGTTTTCCAGCATCTTTTCGAACAGGTTTCTTATTGCAGGATTATCATCAACCACAAGAATTCGCATTTTTAAACCTTCAGGACTGCAGAACTCATGAGTCATAACCCTGGCTTTTTTATCCCTGTATTCCGGAAGAAGAACCGTAAAAACTCCCCTGTTTTCCACCACGTTGAACTTGAGTTTACCTCCGGATTTTTCCAGAAGAAAAGCACTCAGGGCTGGAGTGTTTATTCTGTGCGAAGTATTAAATACTGATAGGGGATTAAAAAGTAATTCTTCTAAAATCTCTGTTTCTGTCGTAAAGGGAAAAGAAACACTAAGACTTACGAAATAATCAAGGTCGCTGCTCTCGACGATCAGGATATTTGATTTGGCATTGCCTTCGGGAACCTGTCGGGAAGCAAAAAGAATGAGATTCAAAAAAATATGATACAGTTGACCCTCGGCACCTGAAACCAACTTCTGACTACCGTATTGCCGTACCACTTTCATGCGGTATTTCAGATCAGGCCGGGCCATTGTGAGAGCCATATCAATTATATAATTGACATTTACCGCCAGAGAAGTTTCTTTTCCAAAATGAGAATACATACTCAGGCTTTGAACCGTTTCTTTTATCTGGTTTAACCCTAAAAGACTGTCCGATAGCGCAAAAGGAATTGTTTCCAATACTTTAAGATTACCCGAACCAACAGACTGGGCAATCTCAATCACATTGGGGATTTCCTTACCCAATACATCCATATTGTAAAGCATGTATGATAATGGATTATTCAGTTCGTGAGCAAGTTTCCCTGCAAGGGTAGCCAGATCCCACAGACGTTCATACTCACGGTTCAATTGCTCGAGCTTCCGCTTTTCAGTGAGGTCTTTTCCAATTCCTAGAAGATGAATTTCATCGTTCGTTTCAAAAGGCAGCAGGGTAATAAGCAGTGTAACAATTGAATTATTAACGACAAAATCAGTTTCGATAATTTCCTGATAACCGTCATAAACCCGACAGCGGGCCTGCCGGGTCAGAAGAGTTCCGAATAATATATCACTTGAATCCCCTGCTAAGATGTTGGTTATTGCAGAAAACGTCCTGCTGCAAAATCTTATCTTTCCCGCAGGGTCGGCAACAAACATGATTGATTCCCTGCCCTCCATTATTTTTTCCAGATTTTGAGGTTCGATGTGCGGAACAGTGAGTTTTTCACCGTCTCTGACTATGGTTACCAGAGTATCTGAACGGGAATTGTCTGATTTGTCGGTCATTGTATCTTCCTTGTCCTGCTTAAAAACAAAAAATATTTTTAGTATCGTTCTTTATGCGCAGTAAAAATAAAATTTCAACCCCTTTTTTATTTTTTTTTGAATGCTGCACTCTTTCAAGTCATATGCCGAATAGTTACTGTCCTGAAATACCGGAAACCAAATTTTTCGTCGATTTTTTGCTCAGGACAGTAACCGCAAGGTGTTGAAAATATTAATAGTGTCCGGATAGAATTTTTAATAAAATTCTATCCGGACACGAACTAAATATCGAAAAAAGGCTTTTGATGTTTTATTTGTCTGCAATCCAGAATATTTCTTTATTCACACTTTTTACTATTGCTTTTTTTTCCTGAACGGTTAAGTAATGACTCCGGGTGTTCCGGGAAACCATCCATTTCTGCAGAATGCTTTTAACTTCTCAGATCCGGAACACCCACCTCTTGTTTTATTCTACTTATCTCCTTTTTTTGTTTTAAGTTTTCTTTCTGTTTGTCCGATAGATACAAAAGGGACACAAACATGCAAAAAAAGAATAAACTAAACAAAGATATCTTGATTATTTTGGGAACGGCCCTGTTTTTCTTATGTTCATGGCCTGTTTCTACATCTTTTAAAAATCTCACTCCTTTTAATGGACTTGCTTTTATTCTTATTTTCTGGGGATTTCTAATACTTCTGTCTTTTATAATGGAAAACAAGGCAGGCAAAAAATGATCGGTCCTTTGCAGGCTTCTATTATTGCAATTTTTTTCTTATCTATAGTCTTCTTCGCCGCATTTTACATTGAAATGAAAAATAGTGATCGAATTTTAAAGATGCCTGTTATTCTTGCACTTTTATTAGGAATTTATGCTACCGCTTGGACATTTTACGGCTGCATAGGGCTTGCCGCAAAAAACACTTATACCTGGCTAGCATTCTACATCGGACCCAGTGTTGCATTAATGGCGTTTTTTCCTTTTATCTCAAAAATGCGATCTGTCTGTCAGAAGAATAATCTGAGAACATTCGGGGATTATGCTGATTTTACTTTCGGGGGCACAGGTCATGCTGGCGCAGTAATTACAATTTTGGCTTGTGTTGGGATCATTCCATATACTGCTCTACAAATAAAGGCTGTATCTCAATCTTTTGTTGAATTAACCGGGAGTAGAGGATACTCATTATACTCGGCTATTATGACGGTTTTATTTGCTGGAATTTTCACTATATTTTTTGCGCACAGATCTCTTTCAGGGAAAGAAGGCGAAAAAGGATTTGTTTTCTCAATTGTCCTTTTTTCGATAGTAAAACTTGCAGTTCTATTATTCCTTGCAATATGGGCATTATTTGCAGTATTTGGAAAACCATCGGTTTTTGTTAATGACTTCAACACTCTACATTCTCAACCTTCTTCAGGAATGAATGCTGAAAATTTCACAGTTTTAATGGTGCTTTCAATGTCTGCAATAGTGTTTCTTCCAAGGCAATTTACAGTACTTGTAATGACAAAACTGAAAACCGATGGATTTCGTAAAGCTGTAGTCTGGTTTGTTGTTTACATGTTCCTTATTTCTCTTGCTATTCCGATTATTGCTACAGCTGGCTTCAATCTTGGCATTCCTCTTTCCAAAGCAGATAGTTATACTCTTTTAGTTCCTCTTGTTAAAAATTCAAATAGTCTTGCAATGATTGTCTTTCTCGGTGGAATGAGTGCCGCTTTTGCGATGCTTATTGTTTCCACGGTAACGTTAAGCGTCATGGTCTCAAATAATCTGGTCTTCCCGTTGGTCATCTCCGGAAAGAGTAACCAGGGGCACAAGTACCTCCTATCTTCCCGTTGGCTTGCTGCTGTTTTAATTCTATCCGGGGGGCTTCTATTTGATCAAATACTGGGAAACTCCCATGTACTTGTCAAAATGGGTATAATCAGTTTTGCAGCAGTTATTCAATTTTCTCCTGGCGTAATTTTCACAACTCTAACCGGACGAAAACAGCCTTTTATTGTTATCTCAGGGCTTTTACTCGGATTTACTGTATGGGCATGGACTATGTTAGTCCCGGCAATAATCAGATCCGGTTGGTTATCTGGTGACATCCTTACCTCAGGGCCTTTAGGAATGGGCATTTTTAAACCTGAGAGTCTTTTTGGGACATCTCTCGAACCACTTACTAATTTCCTGTTTTGGTCGCTATTTTTTAATGGGGGAGTAATAATAATTTTATCCAAAATCTTTCCTGAAAGAATTACTCAGGACTACAACAACTCTCAGGAATTGCTTTCATTTGCGAGAAATGTGGAAAACCTGTCAGTGAAGGAAAAAACAGAAAAAATAAGAGCCGTACTAAAAATCCAATTTGACGAAAAGGAATTGACTGAAATAATTCGATACACACTGGTTAATACTGGAACACAGAATAAGGAGTTCATTTCCTCAAGAAAATGGTTCGAACTTATAAAGGAAGTACAAAAACAGATTTCACTCCGAGTAGGTAGTGCTGTTTCCCAAAAAATCGCTCCAATGAAAGTCTTCCTTTCCGATGGTGAAAAAGAAGAACTGAAAATTTTATACCGAGAAATAGTCCTTAGAATGGCGGATAATCCAGAGGAAATGTTTCGAAAAATAAATTATCTAGAAGAAAAAGAGGAAATTCTCAAAAAAAATTCGGAATTGATGGAGGTAAAAATCAAAGAACTTAATGATGAAGTCGCTACCAGGCTTCAAATTGAGGCGAAACTTAAAGAATCAACAACCCGGTTTTATAACCTAACGGAATTATTACCTCAGGTAGTATTTGAGATTGATGAAAACGGTGATTTCCTGTTTTTAAATAGACATGGCCGACTTGTATTCAATTTCTCGGTCAATGATCCGTTTATTTCCGGAAATATTTATGATTTTATAGATATGGATACTGGGACGGCCAATAAAGACAACCCCGAAAACAATTTAAGTATCCCTGGCCCGGCCACTGTTTCAATAAGCCAGATCTCGGGCTCTTTAAAAGGGCTTATGTACTGTACTCGGATGGAATCTGGAGATGGTTACAGAGGGATTATTGTTGACATAACAAAAATAGAAGAATATCGCGAACAGTTGGAAATCCTGAATAAAAACCTTGAAGCGAAAGTATTGGAACGAACTGAACAACTTGAAAAATTACTTGAAGATCTTACTTCAACTCAAAACCGACTTATTGAAAAAGAAAAAATGGCAGCCCTCGGGGATCTTGTTGCCGGAGTTGCTCATGAAATCAACACACCTGTCGGAGTTAGCATTACTGCAATCACATTTTTATCTGGACTTGAGGCCAATTTTTCTTCTCTTCTAGAATCGGGAAAAATCAGGAAGAGCGAAATAACAGATTTCATTAATGAAATTCGTGAAACTGTAGAGATACTGATAACGAATCTGGAAAATGCCGCGAGACTGATCAATGGGTTTAAAAAAATCGCTGTTGATCAGAGCATCTCAGAAGAGCGCAGATTCAATCTGGCAGAATACGTGGACAGTATAATCATCAGTCTACGCCCTCAATTTAAAAAAGCTGGGCACAGTGTCTTAAATAAAGTGGATAAAAATATCTTTATTACAGCTGACGCCGGAGCAATATATCAGATCCTCTCTAATCTCATTATGAATGCAATTATCCATGGATTTGATCATAAGAAGGATGGGACTGTGGAAATTTTTTCGTTAATAGAGAATTCGGAACTGTTAATTTTTGTTAAGGATGACGGTTCAGGAATCCCTGATGAAATTCATCGAAAAATCTTCGACCCGTTTTTCACAACCAGACGAGGAGAAGGTGGAAGTGGTCTTGGGCTTGCGATAGTCTACAACCTTATCACAGGAAAACTCAAAGGAACTCTGGATTTTTCATGTCCGCCCGAAGGTGGAACTGAATTCCGAATCCTTTTCAGCCCTAAAATGGAATATGCAGGAGATTAAATTATGAGTGATGATGATGATTTTATTGTATTTGAAGAGGAATCGGACGAAAAGATTGACACCACTTTTGTACCATGGATTGTACTTCTAGTGGATGATGACCCACAGGTCCATACGGTTACAGAACTTGTTCTAAAATCATTTTCCTATAAAGGCCGCACTCTGGAATTTCTTCATGCTTACTCCGGTTCTCAGGCAGAAGAAATACTGACCCAAAATCCAGATATTGCAGTCATCTTCCTTGATGTGGTCATGGAGCATTCCCATGCAGGACTTGACCTTGTAAACTGGATCCGGACAACTGCAAATAACCAACTTGTGAGGATAATATTAAGAACTGGTCAACCGGGAGAAGCACCGGAAAACAGCGTAATGATCAATTACGACATTAATGACTATCGTGAGAAAACAGAACTTTCAGCTCAGAGACTTATTACTTCCCTTATTGCGGCTCTCCGATCATGGGAAGCGTTAAATCAACTTGATGAACTGAATAATCAACTTGAAGAAAAGGTTCGGCTTAGAACCCAGGAACTACAGGCCAGAACTCGTGAACTTGAGCAAAATTATGATTTTCTGGTAAAAAAAGATAAGTTCGCAAAGTACATAAGTTCTTTGTTCCAGATTGGAATGATTGTCTATGAAAAATCCTCATCCAATATTGTCTATATAAATTCAATTGTAGAGAACATTTTTAAAATCAGCAAGACTGATGCTTATTCAAGAACAATTAATGATTTCCTTCATTTTACTTCAACAGGCAGATACTCACAGAATCAGGAAAAAGAATCAGAACTCGAAGAATCATTCATTGTTCTGCCCGACCATACTAAAGTTCCAGTGATCATTTCACATAAATGTGACTTCTTTGGAAATTCAGATCTTTGTGGCTATATTTTCCTTGATATTTCGTCTCAAAAAGCACTTGAGCACCTTGCCCTGAATAAGCAAAAACTCGAAGCGATTGGTCAACTCGCATCTGGAATTGCTCATGAATTGAACACTCCAAGTCAGTACATTCAGGATAATCTGGAGTTTTTAAAATCCAGTTTTAAAGATCTCACCGATTATATTTCTCAAGGAGACACACTTATAAGTGAAAAAAAGGACGAACTGAACAACATATTGGATCGAATTGAAGCCCTTAAAAATCAATTTGATGTCAGTTACCTCCTGTCAGAAATCCCTGAGGCTCTCGGTCAATCCCTTGATGGCATCAATAAAATAAGCACAATTGTAAAAGCAATGAAGCAGTTTGCTCACCCTGAATCTCAAATGGAAGACCGAATTATTGACATTGGCAGAATTCTTGACGATGCAATTACCATTACAAAAAACGAATGGAAGTACAATTGCACTATTAATCAGGATCTTTCTGAACCGGCAGGGTCTTTAATGGGTGCTCCAAATGAACTTTGTCAGGTCTTTATAAACATGATTGTTAATTCAGTTCAATCTATCAACTCTTGTCCAGATGGGCGAAAAGGCATAATATCAATTCAATCCGAAAACAGTACAAACTTTTATATAATATCAATAAAAGATAACGGAGGCGGTATCCCCTCTGAAATAATAAGTAAAATCTATGATCCGTTTTTCACTACCAAACCGCCTGGTGATGGAAGCGGTCAAGGACTTGCAATTGCATATTCAATTATTACTTCAAGACACAAGGGCAAAGTTGAGGTTAAAAGTGATCCAGGCAACTGGTGCGAATTTAAAATATCCCTTCCCTTCTCCAACTGAATTCATTTAAAAGATTTTCATTGATTAAATGGGAGCTTAATCACAAAAGTGGTCCCAACTCCCTGTTTGCTGAACACACTGATATCACCTTTATGTGTCTCCACAATTATTGACCTTGAAACAGACAGGCCCTGACCGGTTCCTTTCCCCACTTCTTTAGTTGTAAAAAAAGGATCGAATATCAGATTTTTAATATCCTCTGGAATTCCATTACCATTATCTTCAATTTTAATTATTACATGCTTGTCAGACTGTTCTGTTGAAATGCGGATTATGCCCTTCAACACGGAAGTACCTTGAAACCGCTCTGATATCGCATGGGCAGCATTGACTATCAAATTTATAATTACCTGCCCTATTTTTGAAGGATGGCATAAACATGGTTGGAGTTCAACCCCTAAAATTGATTCAATCTCAGAAACGTACTTCCACTCATTTCGCGAAATAATAATAGCATTTTCAATGATATGATTAACATCAGACAAAACCATTTCTGAAAGACCCGGGTGTGAAAACTCCTTCATCGCTTTTACAATAATTGATATACGCTCTATCCCTTCTCTGGCCTGATCTATAGATGATGGAAGCTCATCAAGAATAAAGTCAAGGTCATTATCCTCAATTATTTTATCCACTTTCGCTGAGATAGTACAAGCGACACAATTCCTTTTTTCAGTCTCCACCTGATTTAAAATAAATCTGACTGACTCTGCAAGACCTTTAATCGAATCGTTAATAAAACTGAGATTATCCGAAATGTACTGAGCCGGAGTATTGAGTTCGTGTGCAATACCCGCTGCAAGCCTGCCAATTGATTCAAGTTTCTGAGCATTAAGTAACTGGATTTCAAGATTTTTTTTATCTGTTATATCAATCCCCGATGCAATAATATATTCCAGCTGGCCATCACGACGAATAATTGAATTGCTCCAGGAGATGAGTCTTCTGGATCCATCCTTAACTATCCAGTGGTTTTCAAACTCGTTAGTATCAGCAGAAAGTAAAAGCTCTTTAAAAACTTTTACAACCTTATCTTTTTCCTCAACCGGAATAAATGTGTGAAGCACATTGAGGCCTATCAATTCCGATTCTGAATATCCTGTCACTTCAATACATTCTTTGTTGGCCCTTACAATTTTCCCGGTCCTGTCCAGTACAATTACTATATTCCTGATAGTCTCCAGAATCGTACTGATAAAATCCTTCTCTTCTTTCAATTCTTCCTCATTGCGCTTTCTCTGGAAGAATTCTGGGATTCGGGGTATATGAGCATTCTGCATATAGCTCTTATTACTTAAGCCTAAGTCTTTAACATAATTTTCAATGCGGTCTGGTGGTGCCATAACAAAACTGCATGTTTCATGTCCCATGCCTCTACAACTCAATTCCACCGAAACAAGACCAGTTGAAAAGCTTTCTTCGCACCATCCTGATGAATATCCGGCATTCATCACACAAACTGGACTGATCGGTTGTTTTCCACTTTCAATCCAAGAGTCAGCTTCGAAAGAATGCGGATGCTCATACAGAAGAAGAAAATCATCACCGGGAACAGGATGACAACCAGGTAAAATTTTTACGTAAGCCCACCCTGAATATGCAAAATGGATTGGACCAGCGGATAATTTTGATACCGGATCATTTAAATTCATTTTTTTATGAAATGCCTTGGCATCTGCTTTACCAAGAGCATGAGCATAATCAAATAACAAATCTCTTGCAACATTATTTGCTTCAACTGCTCCCCTCTCATTATACAAATTCGCAACAAGATCAGTGAATTCCCTTGAAATCGAGTCAGCCCGTACTAGCAGGTATCTCTCCCCTGATACAAAAATTGAAGCAAGTGATGGTTCAAAACGAATGTCATCGAAATACGCTGACACAGCATCCTCTGCTTTTTTAAAAACCGGATTAAATTCAATCGGAACTGTTACTGATATTGGACCATCTGAATTATCTTTGGATTTATCAGTCATTTAAAAACCTTTAAATAAATATAAAGTGAAACATTATCCTCGAACATAAGGGCTGTTCTATATATTATCGTCATTTTAATTGGAAATATTAGGAACATTTTGAATAAAATAAATTGCAGAGCAGAATTAATCACTGTCCTGAAATAAAGTTTTTCAAACTTTTCGCCGATTTTAACTCAGGACAGTGACCGCAAGGTGTTGAATTTACTAGTAGTGGCCTGTCAGGATTTTTAATAAAAACCTTCACGAATGAATTAGTCAGATTCAGTTTTCATAATCAAAACAATATACGCACCATTCATGCCGTGTATTTGCTTTTTCAGATAACGCAGCAGGAGAACAATCCAGAATACTGCAAATTTCCAACTGTGTATTGAACGCCTCTTCAATGGAAAGATCTCTTGCAATCACCTGCCAGTTGAAAATTCTGCCCTTTTTTTCAGTCCAGTATTTTTTCTTATTTTCACTGTCATTTGTTATCCCGACAATAAACTCCATAAAAAGTACCTCACTTAGTTTTAATACTCAGACACTGGTTCAATTTTTCTTCAAATTCGATCACGGTGAAGGGTTTGGTCAGTAAAAACGCATTTGGGGGCAGGGTTTTAGTACACTCATTTAAACCAGAACTGATAATTATTTTTCTCAAGTCAGACATTTCTCTGACAATTCGTTCACAAGTGTCATCCATCTCATCTTCATTTACAATAATAAGCCCAATCGAATCAGTGTCTGAAATACATTCAGCTGCCGAGATAAACGAATCAACAACTATCGCTCGATAACCTAATTTCTCCAGAATTTTAAGGATCACTTTTCTGGTAAATGGATAAGGATCATATATAAGTATCTGTAAAATCTCTTTTTCTGGTAATTGAGCAATATCCTGACAAACATTTGAGACTTCACATGGGAAAAAAAGTCGGAATGTGGTACCAACCCCACGCTGAGATTGAACCTCTATATAGCCGTTGTTTTGATTAACAAGTCCATAAACTACTGAGAGACCTAGTCCGGTACCTTTCTCCCGTCCCTTTGTTGTAAAAAATGGTTCAAAAATTTTATTTTTCGTGTCTTCATCCATACCCTCACCGTTATCTGACACTTCAATAAAAAAACCATCAATATCAACATTTGGCTCAATAGTATCAACACTTTTGTTATTTCTTCTTAGAGAGGTTTTAATAGTAATTGCCCCTTGTCCCAAAGGCGCAATTGCGTCCCGAGCATTTATACAAAGATTCACAAGAATTTGTTCAATATGAAGAGGGTCAATGCTTGCAACTGATATATCTTTTCCCGGAATCCAGTTAAGCATAATATTTTCACCAATCAGGTGTGAAAGCATTTTAACCAGTGATCCAATTGTTTTATTTAAATCAATATTTTGTGGTATACCGGGTTGTTTTCTGGCAAAAGCAAGCAACTGGCGGGTAATTTCAGAAGACATGTTGGCTGCTTTTAAAACCTCCCCTAGATCCGCCCTGACAGGATTGTCCGCGTCAAGATCGCTTATGGCCATTTCAGTGTAACCAATAATTACACTGAGCATATTGTTATAATCGTGGGCAACACCACCGGCAAGTCTTCCGATTGAGTCCATTTTTTGTGCCTGATTAAGCTGATCCTGAAGCATAAGAGTCTCTTTTGCAGATTTTTTCTTTTCAGTTATATCAATCAGTGAAAACTGAAGTAATTGCTTTCCGTTGGAAAAAAACGACATTAGATGCACTTCTGCATCCCATTTGGTACCGTCCGGTCGCTGGTGTAACCATTCGAAAACTGAATAACCAAAGCGTTTTGCTTTTTCAATAAATTCAGTAGCTTTTTCACCAGTATGGGAACCATCATATTGCTCCGGAGCTGATACATCCGCTGGAGTCTTCCCAAGAGTTTCAGCCTTATCACGATAGCCATATATCTTGACGGCAGCATCATTGCAATCAATGAAACAGTACGACTTACCATCCATTACAACAATGGGCAGGATGGAAGAATCAAAAATCCGTTGTCGGAATTCTTCCGATTGTTTAAGTTTTTCCTCGTTCCGTTTCCGTTCGGTTATATCAGTAATAAACCCTTCAAGATAACAAGGGCCTCTTTTGCTCTTTTTAACACTCCTGCCACGCTCCCAAATCCACCTTGTGCTTCCAGATTTTGTTACAATGGGGTATTCAATTTCCAGAGGAAAGTTCATTTCAATGGAGTTCTGCCAGGAATGCCATAATGTGTCCCGGTAATCAGGATGGACTAATTCACCAAACTTGACTCTCCCGTTAATGAAATCATCAGCCACATAGCCTGTCACTGAAAAACAACCCTCAGAAATAAAAAGCATAGGCCAATCAGGGGAATTCCGGCATCGGTAGAAAAACCCCGGAATATTTTTTATCAAACTCGCAACCAATCTCTCGGATTCGAGGAGTGCTGCATGAGTTTTCTCAAGTTCAGTGTTATCTCTGACGTCTGCAATAAGTAAAGCTGAAGTACCGTCACCAACCTTTATAAGCTTTACTGTTGATGAGAATAAATCGCCGTTTAGACGCTTATGGATCCATGAAAATGTCCATTGCTCCTGTGCAAGTGCTTTCTCAATCATTTCTAGAGCTTTAATATCTGATTTTTCACCGTCGGGCTGAAAAGGTGGCGAAATATCCCATGGAGATAACCTGAGAAAATCTGCTTTAGAATCCACCTTGAATATTTCCAGAAGTCTGGAATTTACTGCCGTAAATTTCCAGTCCGGAGAGGAAAGAATCATTCGTGCATCAAAAGCACTTTCGAAGAGAAGATCAATATAGGCTGCCTGATGAGACAGTAACCTGTTCATTTCTTCAATTCTTGATTCATAAATTTCCGCTGACTCCCTTAAGCGGGAATTTTCAATAGTCAACCGGGAAATATCCTCGGACATTTTCTCAAGCTGATCCAACTGTAACCCATCATCAGTTTTATCAATGCGGTCCATTACAGCTCCATTTCAGGTCAGGCTGATTTTTTCTTAACAGGAAATTAATATACCATAACTGAAATAAATGGTATTCTTTTTTTTTGAGAATCCGCCTGAATCGATATTTCGAATGAAATTCTTACTCTGTCAGACAGACCATCTTAGTTTTTCTTAACAAAAGACCATTTCTTTAAGATAAAAAATTTGTCCGCCTTTTTTAATTCTTTTCCATAAACTTCTCCGGGATCCGGTCGATACTTACATTAAGCAGATCTGAAATTCCTCAGAAGAGTATTTCGCTGATTTGAAAGGAACCAATATGAGTCCGCGAATTCTTTTTGTTGATGACGACCCTAACATATTGACTGGCCTCCGTAGGATGCTCAGAACCATGAAGGATGAATGGGAAATGTCCTTTGCCGGCAGCGGTGAGCAGGCCCTTAAAATAATGAATCTTATGAGGGTAGATGTCATTGTATCCGATATGAGAATGCCCGAAATGAACGGAGCTGAACTCCTTACTAAAGTGATGGAGCATCACCCTGAAACTGTTCGTATAGTGCTGAGCGGCCACAGTGATATCGAACTGGTTTTAAAATCAGTTCTTCCAGCCCATCAGTATCTATCCAAACCTTGTGAACCTGAAAAGCTCAAAGAAGTTGTTTATCGGGCTCTTAACATGAGCAAAATAATTACAAATGAAACAGTTAAAAAACTCATTTCCCGTACTGAGAGCCTCCCCGTCCTCCCTCAAGTTTACAATGCAGTTATAAATGAGCTTCAAAAGCAGGAATGCTCCATGAAGGAGATTGGGAAAATAATTGCTGAAGATCTGGGAATGACTGCAAAAATTCTAAAGTTAGTAAATTCTTCATTCTTCGGTTTTGCAAGACACATTTCAAGTGCTGAACAGGCAGTAAATCTTCTTGGGCTAAATATCCTCCGAAGTGTAATCTTATATGAGCATATTTTTACTATTTATCAGAATTCCACATTGAAAAATTTTAAATTTGAACAGATTTGGGAGCATTCCCTTAATGTAGCTCGAATTTCCCGGGCAATAATGGATACGATGACTCAGGATAGTAAAATATCAGAAGATGCATTTATTGCAGGCATGCTTCACGATCTCGGAAAGCTTATTCTAGCTACAAATCTGACAGCCCAATATGCGATCATTTTGAATCGATTGCGGGCCGATTCGAGGCCTATATGGGACCTTGAGGTGGAAGTAATAGGCACTACTCACGCAGAAGTCGGTGCATATCTTTTAGGTTTATGGGGGTTAGCAGAGCCTGTTGTTGAAGCAATTGCTTTCCATCATGCCCCCTATTATCCATCAGTTGAACCACGACCGCTAACTTCCGTATATATTGCAAATATTCTTGAACAGGAAATCTCCTGCTCAGATAAGGATGTTTTAATACCGGAATTCGACATGAATTATTTAAAAATTGTTAATCTAACAGAGAAAATTGACGATTACCGCAAAATTGCGCAGAGAATTTTTGGAGAAGCCCATGAGTGAAAAAATATTATTTGTTGATGATGAGCAGGCAATTCTGGATTCATTCCGCAGGCAGTATCGTAAATCGTTTGATCTGGATACAGCCTGTGGCCCCATGGAAGGCCTTGAGAAACTAAAATCCGGAGATTGGGCTGTAATTGTCAGTGATCTGCGAATGCCGGGACTCGACGGGATTCAATTTCTCTCAAAAGTAAAGGCCACGAACCCCGATATAATCAGGATAATGCTTACTGGCAATGCGGATGTCACAAGTGCAATTCAGGCTATCAACGATGGTGAAATCTTCCGATTTCTTACAAAACCAGTGTCCTCCGTCGCCCTGACACGCGCCCTTTATGAAGCACTGAGGCTCCATAAACTGGTGATAGCTGAAAGGGAACTTCTGGAAGAAACTCTCCGGGGCTCCATAAGCGTCTTGTCCGATCTCAATGCTTTGATTAATCCAGAGGTTTTTGGCCGCTCCAGTCGTTCAAAACGTATTGCCGCCATGCTTGGTCGAACCATGAAACTTGACGACATCTGGAAGATCGAAACAGCTGCCATGCTTTCCCTCATCGGCACAATCACAGTAAGTCAGGAGCTCGTTGAGAAATGGCTCCGTGGCGACGACCTTGATGAAATCGAAGCGGAATATTTCAGCACTCACTGCCAGACCACATCTTCCATGATTGCCAAAATCCCGCGCATGAATCATATCGCCAACATTATAAAGTATCAGGAGAAAAATTTTGATGGTTCCGGGTTTCCCAGAGAAAACATCAGTGGTCTTGACATCCCCATTGAAAGCCGAATTCTTAGAGTAGTAAATGATTTTGATCGTTACTCAAGAAGAGAAAAAGATACTAAGAAAACCCTTGATAGACTTTTAAATAGGAATGGAAAATATGATCCCACGATATTAGGCGCCCTTCAGACCGTCAGCGGTATCGAAAGCAAACTCTCTATATCTCAAGTATCAATTACTCAAATTAATACCGGGGATATTTTCGTTGAAGAACTGCGAACAGACAGCGGTGTGCTTTTAGTCAGCCGGGGCCAGCAGATTACAGAACTTTTAGCCATGAAAATCCGCCTTCTCGCAGAAAACCGAAAGATTTCGCAAACAACAGTATCAATAATGAAATCGAAATGACGTTCTGGTTTCTCAATCGAAAATGCCCTATTTTTTCAAACGGGCACTAACAGAAAAGGAGAAGTAATGAGAGCATAAATACTGATTGTTGACGATGAGCAAGCAATTTTGAGGTCATTTAAACGAAATCTTAGGGATTTTAAATTGTTGAAAAAGTCAGGGCCAGAAAATGTGAACAGGAGCTTTTCATTGAAAGCATCTGGAATGCTACCCATGACACCCTCACAGGACTTGCCAACAGGGTCTTACTCTATGAAAACGGCCGCCGCGCAGTCGAAGCATGGAAAAGGCATGGAACCGGATTTGCGGTGATCTATGTCGATCTTGATAAATTCAAACCAATAAATGACAACTATGGACATAAAGCCGGAGATGAAGTACTAATTCAGTTTTCAAAAAAACTGGTGTCAAGTACAAGATCCGTTGATACAGTAGCACGTCTTGGTGGTGATGAATTTGTTATACTGGCGGACTGTATCAATACCATGTCTGAAATTACTACTGTAATTGAAAAGATACTGAATGCTGTGGCACAACCCTTCCCTGTTGGTTCAAATAACCTGGAAGTCGGCGCAAGTATTGGTGTCACAATGTGCCCGAGAGACGGCACCGACTGGGACACCCTCCTCCAGCGAGCCGATACCTGCATGTACCGCGCAAAAAAATACTCCGATAAAAAAGTAATAATCTACAGTATTGATAACTCAGATCAAGGTACATTTGGCATCTGCACTCCGGCGGTTCTCACAGCCAGTGGGCAACCATTAATTTTTTTGTAGGAATTTCTCTCCCCTTTCTCGTTAGGGCAGGCATCTTCAGTATCAGGTATGCCATCCCCGTCGTTATCTAAATCCGGGCAACCGTCTTCATCCTGAAATCCATCTTTGTCCTCTGGCATGTCAGGACATTTGTCGACGTTATCCGAAATACCGTCCCCATCAGAATCCAAATGCGGTGGTGTTTGCTTCTGATTTTTATCAATATCCCCTTTTCTGTGAGACGGTACTGTAACGGTGGAGCTGTCGTTATTTTCATTGGTTGCACATGATGGTGAAACAGTTAAAGAGACCCCGACAATAAATGTTGAAAATGCTTTCAATGAAGGATATTTAACTTTGTTTTTCGTAGCTTTCTTTAGTAACATGTTGCTCACTTTTCTCATATATAGACCCTGCCTGGTTAGTCCAGTGCTTCGTGAATTTCAACTTTTCAACATCAAAGCATAGCCTGAATCTCATTTTTGTTAAGTGAAAACAATTTCTTTTTCACTATTTTCACAAATATTCTTCAAGAAAAGTGTGTTTACTGCCGATTTTCCTGATTACCGTCTGAAAACTGGACAATCGCTTAAAATTGTCTTTTTACAATTAATACCGGACTGAAACCGGTAAGGAGGACTCAATGAAATCTATTTTTAAATTGGCCATTATTATTGCCGTTATGACCACAGCTACGGTGTCTTTTGCAGACCCACCGGAAGGTGCTGCAAAACCCGCTGAAGGTGCAGCACAGCCTGCAGAAACAGCAAAACCTGCGGAGCCGGCAAAACCCGCAGAAGAACCAGCAAAACCAATCGCGAAGATCGAACCGGAAGCAAAAGTCGTTAAGGCTCCGGATGCTGTCCCAGCGAAAAAAGCAAGTCAGTCTGGGTGGAAACTTTCAATCAACGGTTTCATGCGCGGAGATGCTACATATAATCTCGGTCGCGTGTTCATGATTGACAGCCCCATGTTTGCTTATCCAGAGTCCGCAACGGAATTTCGTGAGAAAAGCCTGAGTTTTTCCGCCCGCTTTTCCAGACTCAAGTTCACTGCTACAGCTCCTGAAGTTTCAGGTTTTACGCCCTACGGTGTAATTGAAGGTGATTTTTATGGCAACCTCCCGGACAGCGGAACATCCATTCGCCAGAGCCAGTTCCGTATGCGCCTTGCTTATGCAGCATTGAAAAACAAAAACGTCGACATCCGCTTTGGTAACGACTGGATGGTAGCGGCTCCGAATTTTGCAAATGCTTTAGAGCCCTTCAATCTATGGGGGCAGGGAAATCTCTGGATGC
>JAHJMN010000093.1 GCA_018821305.1 Myxococcota bacterium | reverse complement strand
GCAGGCATGAAGTTAATAAAATAAATGCAGTAAGAGTTGAAAATAGAGGCCTCATCTTACCACCTCCAATTGTGCTGAGATTGTTGTCCCAAACAGGTGATGTAATTTCCACTCCAAAACTCGCAGAGGTTTCAGTGGATTCTATTGTTATGAAATCGGTCTTATTTCTCAAGAAATGAATCCATCCCGAGTGCACTGGATTTGAATATTCATAACCTGACCTCTCTTCAGAATTGAAGTTAAAAGTGACTTTCAGATTTTTTATATTGTATTTCTATGGTTTGGGTAGGGTTTTCAGTATTTTGGTTTTATGTGGTTTTCTCTGGTTACGGGCTGACAGGTGTATATATACCGCTTCCTTAGTAATACGATTGTGAGTTATTCTAAATAAAATCTTCAGGAATGAGCCCCTTGTTTTCCTGTTCCTGCTACTGATTTCCTGAATACCTGATTTTTTAACAGGGAATCAGATATTCAGGTAAACAGGGACAGGATCAGGTCGTAAACATTTAACATCAAAGTAAAATTACAAAAATGGAATAAAATATTCAAATTTTAGATTTCGATCCTTTTACTACGCAAGCGGTCTAAACTAAATTAGCCATGAACAAATAAATGTATTTGGCAACAGTAAAAAAAAGCTTGATTTAAAGAAAAATATATTTATAGATACAACAGTGCGGGCTTTGAGCCCAAAATATTAAATTAATTACAGGAAACGAACTAAATTCGAAAAACATTTAGTTTGGGAAAAAATTTCTGAATTGAAAGAAGTTAAAGAGAGGTGCTGAATGTTGAATATTCTTTTTATTATGCTGATGTTCCAGAGTCCAAACACCACGGTCGTTGAAAAAAAAGAAAAAACTGCTGTAACCGGAAAAACAGCCGCACCTGAAACAAATACGACAAAAACGGAAAATGTAAAAAAGGAGCAACCTGCGGTTGTGAAGACTCATGTTTTCAAACTTCCAGCGGATTATCCATCATTCAGTGAGCTAAAAGAAATGTGTGTTGAGGATGATTCAATATTATTCAAATCCCCAGAATGCAGAAAAATAAGGAATTTTTTTGCCTACTTGAAGTCATGCCAGGTAAATAGTTCTCTTGAACTATGCAACTTTGTAATGAATGCTGATAAAGTTTTTTCTTTTTTTATTAACTATTCAAAATGTTCAAAAAGCACCAACAAATTAGAAACATGTGGGGAAAAAGTTGTAAGTGAACTTCCAACTCAAATGGCAAAACTCGAAAAGATTTGTCGGGCAAAGAAGTTTTCTTTAAACCTGACAGCTGAATGTATTGCAATTAATCCTTCTAAAGAAGATGTTAAAAATTCATGCTTTAATAAAAACAGTTATTTTTACTATTTGAAAATTTGTAAGAAACACAGAGCCGATAATAAGGTTAAGGATTCTCAAGAGATAGTCGTCAAGAAGGATTCTCCAGAGATAGTTGCCAAGAAGGAAGAAATAACTCATCGTGAGGAGGAGAAACCTGACACAAAGGAAGAAAACAAGACTGTAACTGCGAAAGAAAAAAAAAGAAGGTTTTTCGTTTCAGGAAGTTTCCTGGGAGGTTTTGAAGAAAAGAAATCGGATTCTTCTTTTAATAAAGATAAGATTGAAACGGTTAATATTTCTATCTTGGGCGGAGTTTTTTTAAATAATAATGTTGCTTTAACAGCATGTTATTCTACAAATACTACTGACTCTGGTGATTCAACATTAAAAGAATCTAATATAACAATTGGTGGTGGAATTGCATTATATATAGAGAGTGTATACTTTGGAGTAATTTTGGGATGGGGGGAAAGTGAGAGTGATTTAAATAAGTATTCTTATAAATATATAACTTTCCCACTTGGCGTACTGTTCAAAGTTGTAAATCATGTTTATTTCGACCTTGGTATAAGAATGACTCGAATATCTGGAGATAATAACTCATCTGAACAGATTCAATTTGGTTGGATGGGTTTTCAGTTAATTATATAGACCGCTTGCAGAGTAATACGATAGTAACTCGTTTTAACTAAATGCTTCAGGAATGAGCCCTGTTTTCCTGCTACTGCTACTGATTTCCTGAATACCTGATTTTTTAACAGGGAATCAGATATTCAGGTAAACAGGGACAGGATCAGGTCGTAAACATTTAACATAAAAGTAAAATTACAAAAATGGAATAAAATATTCAAATTTTAGATTTTGATCCTTTTATTCCGCAAGCGCTCTAGTCGTCGTCATCATCGTCTTTGGATGTCATGGGCTTTTTCATACCCATTGGAGGCGGCATCGGTCGGACCATTGGAGGAGGAGGCATTGGCCGAACCATTGGTGGAGGATTAACCTTGGGGTTGGTCATTATTTTAATTTCACCGCCACCGGTTCTGGGCATATCTCCACCAGTAAGTCGGGCTTGTGCTTTTTTGTACAACTCAGATGATGGAGGCAGAATATTAAGTACCTGCCTGTACTTAGCAGTAGCAGCGGCACTTCCACCCATTTTATAAGCCTCTTCATAGATGGCTTTTGCTTTGGATTCAAGTGTAGCAAGAATATTACCGGCATCAGCAGCTCCAGCAGCGACAGCTTTCTGATACGCTTTATAAGCACCTTCAAGATTATTGTTGACCAGTTCAATACTGGCAAGACCGCGGGCAGCTTTTGCCATTAATGATTTCAAATCAGCGGCGTGTTTATTACCAAACTGGGCATCAATTGCATTACAGGCATCAACGGCATTAACTGCAGCTTTGAAGTCAGTTCCAGAGGCAACTTTCCAGTTGGAAGACATGGAACCAAGGGAAGCAGCAAGAGCTTTAAGTTTTTCAGCTGATGCACCTGATGCTTTTGACGCAAGAGCATCTGCTTCGGTTTTAGCGCCATCAAAATCTTTGGCATTATATTTATTGCGAACCGATGATGGAATTCCACCACCACCTCCACCACCATGGTGCTCGGGTGTTTTGGGACCTGTGGAATTGGCATTGCTTGCCATAACCGCAGCTTGATTTGCCTGAAATGCTTTCTGATCAGCAATAATATCTTCAGGTACTCTACAAGCATCAATTATTGAAGGATTACCAGAAAACTCAGTCAGATGTTTTTTGACATAGGCAGCTGGATAAACTTCGTTGACTAACTCATTACGAAGTTTATGAGCAAGCTTGCAGTCAGCGTGCTTAGCCAGAATTTCATCATAAAGTTTTATAGCTTTATGCTTGGCCTGCTTTGTTTTGGCAATATCAAGATAATCTTTTATTTTCTTAATATCATCCCGAAGTGTATTTGAGAGTTTAATCCTGTCATCAATTGTTTTTGTGAGGTTATCCAGGTCATTTTTATAAAGACCTGCAGCCTTATCACTCATATTATCTTTAATCTCAGCATAAAGCTCTGGAAGTCCTGTTAGTTTGGCTTTGAGGTCCGCCGTAGGAAAACCAAGTCTGTTAACCCTTACAAGTATAAAACTGACTGCATCATCTAGTTTTTTACCTTTTGAAGCGAGAGCTTTCTGCTTGTCTACTTTGGCAGGCATTATTTTATCAGCTTCATCAAGTTTAGCGATTATAATTTTCCAATCTGGCTTAGCTTCAGATTTGATAATAAGATTATTTGCTTCATCAAAGAGCTTCTGGAATTTAGCTTCTTCCTGTTTTTTTGCCTCCGCAACAGGATCAATCTTTGGAGCGGCAGGCTTTTTATTTTTTGCTTTCAAAATCAGCAGAAAAACAAACATAACAACTAGAACACTACCAACGATGGCAATCATTTTCTTACCACGAGTGTTCAAAATTCGGCCAATTGGAGATTCCTTCTGCTTATTCTGCGCCTGAATCATTGCCTGAATTGGATCATAAGGCAATGCATCCACAGGGGCAGTCCGATCATCCGGTGGCATTCCTGGCATGGGACCTGGAGGCATACTACCTGGTCTTGCGCCTGGAGGCATTCCTGGGCCTGGAGGTCTTGCGCCTGGAGGCATCGCTCCCGGAGGTGGCATTCCTGGACCCGGAGGTCTCGCTCCCGGAGGTGGCATTCCTGGACCTTGAGGTCTTGCGCCCGGAGGCATTCCGCCCGGAGGCATTCCTGGACCTGGAGGTCTTGCTCCTGGAGGCATTGCTCCCGGAGGTGGCATTCCTGGACCACCTTGTGGAGGCATCGCTCCCGGAGGTGGCTGTCCTCCCCAATTTTGATACATAGTAGCCGGTCTGGGCGGTCTTTGTTGTCCCATCGGTCCGGGGCCGGGACCGGGGCCGGGGCCGGGGCCTGCGGCCTGAGGCATTCTTGCTGCAGCCATGCGCCTACGGGGATCGACATATTTCATTTTAGTCTTACCGCAGGTTATTAAATCACCATCTTCAAGGAGTCTTTCTTTAACCTTAACTCCGTTAACCTTTGTTCCATTACCGCTTCCAAGATCCTGCATGACAAAACCATCGCCGGACGGAACAATTTGAAAATGCTTTCGCGAAACACTCAAGTCTGCAAGAACAAATGATGAATCAGCACCACGGCCGACAGTAATTGTTCCTTGAGAAAGTGGATATTTTTTTCCGGTGTCATTACCTTCAATTACTTCCAGAACAGCTGCGCCATTCATGTCTACCTGCCTTTTGTCAGAATGCTTCTCTGATCATCTGTTTGAGTTTCTTTTTCCTCAAATCGGAATCAGGAAAACGTTTGAGTTCATCATCAAGTCTTTTACGAGCCTTGACTCTAGCTTTTTCTTCATACCGCGAGACTTCTTGAATCAATCCTGTACAAGTTTTGAAATAGTGATCAAGATCGTCGTTAAGACTGTCAATAGTACGAATACTGTCATTGTAAAGACTTTTAAAGAGTGCCAAATCAGGCTTATTAAGATCAGCAAGCTCAAGAAGATCTACAACTTTATGCAATTTATCCAGTGCAATCCTGAAATTCTCCTGATTTAACTCTCGATTTTCGTAAGCCTCTTTTCCATTTTTGTACTCAATATTGGCTGCCTCAAGATTTGGTTTAGGGAGGGCAGTCGTTTTTATTCTTATATAAAAAACTAACCAACGTTCTTTTACAAGAGGCTTCCCGGGCTCCGGTTCTTTTGAGTTATATAGATTCCGGAATTCAACAATATTCGGTCCGGTTTTAAGTTTAACCTTGGGATTATTTTTGGATATTCTATATAGATCGATTATATAATTATATTTTGGCCTGGTGGGAGGAGCCCAATCGGCAAATTTAACCCTGTTACCGTTTAAGAGAATTTCAACTTCCCTGTCTTTTTCAATCATTCCAGCGGCATAAGTGAGAACGGCTCTTGTATTGTCCACAGGGATATTAAAAGAAATTTTGAGGCTTTTTCTATGGGGAAAACATCCATTACACATACCATAAACATTATCAAGAAAACTCTCCCACGAGTTTTCATTGTATTCAACTATTGATTCAGACTGATCCGGGATAATCCGGACTTTCTTTTCACCGGAGGCAAAAATTTTGCTTAAAAGGAAGAAAAATATACCAGCAACAACTACTGCTCCAGCAATAAGTATAATTTTCCCATTTGGAGTCTGCCACATCTGGGCAACTTTATCTTTAATACTTACATCAGCGATCTCAATATCGAGTTTTTCTCTTTGTTTTTCCGTAAGCCTGATTTCCTGAGTTGGTTCACCGCTTCCGGAAATATCGAGATTTGAGAACATTAGATTAACGGTCCCACAGGTAACATAATCTCCGTCTTTGAGAACTTCAGGCTCAACCAGGATCTTTCCATTCAGACGAGTCCCATTTGAAGAGCCAAGATCTTCGACAAGAAAAACTCCCTTTTTACCCCAGATTCTAGCGTGTTGTCTGGATATACTATCATCAATTATGACAATTGAATTTTCATCCACACGCCCGACGGTGGCTTCAGATTCAAAATGATATTCTTCCCCGCGTTGACGGCCATCCTGAATTGTAAGGACAAAACCTCTGGCATCCTGCTTTTGCCGTCCACCACCTGCACCTCTGGAATGATGTCTTTTCCTCGACAATTTACATACCTCCGCCACTCATAAAAGTGTAGATGATTGGTCCAAAGAGAACCATGAACACCGTAGGGAAAATACAGGCAACAAGAGGAAACAACATTTTAATTGGTGCCTCATTGGCTTTCTTTTCAGCAAGTTGAGTACGATCGATACGCATTTGCGTGGATTGAATTCGAAGAATTTTACCAAGGGATGTACCCATTCGGTCCGCCTGTATCAGATTTGTAACAAACGCACTTACTTGTACAACCTGAATACGTTTGGCCATGTTTCTCAGGGATTCTTCTCTAGTTCGCCCCATGCGGATTTCTGAGAGCATTAGAGAGAATTCTTCAACCAATGGACCATCTTTAGCCTTGTCAATAACGGTCTGAATAGCTGCCTGAAAATCAAGTCCAGCTTCAACACTCAGGGTCAGAAGATCAAGAGCATACGGGAGAGCTCTGACTATCTTTTTCTGACGTTTTTTTATCTGATCATAAAGCCATTGATAAGGAAACAAAAAGCCAAGAGCAACCCCTGCAACGGACCAGGGAAGAGGCTTTTTGAAGAAATTAAGAAGAAGGAGAAACAGCAAACCAAACATGATGGCGCTGAATTCCTGAATGACAAGAAAGTCTTCCACAATCATTTCAGGTTTGCCCATGGCAATGAATTTCCACTTCATCTTCTCACGATAGGAACTGGAAAGTAAACCACCCTGAGCACTGCCCAGTTTGCGAATTATCAACTGTTTAAGTTGACCACTGACATTTTTACCTTCAGAAGCATCTTGGGCTTCCTTCATTAATTGCCAGGGATAAATCCCGACAAAAAGTAAAAATACTGCACCAAATGCGCTTAAAACTGCTATGGCTAACATGTTTACCTACACGTCAATATCGACGATTTTATAAATCCAGAAAATTCCAATGGCTTCACTGACAATAATAGCAACAATCATAGCTTTACCGAATGTGCTTGCCAGAAAAGGTCCCATAAGATCAGGCCTCATCGCATTGAGAACGACACCAAGGAAGGCGGGCATTAGCCCAACAACCCAGGCCTGCATTTTTCCCTGAGAAGTCAGGGCGTTGATTTTACCTTCCAGTCGGAATCTCTCACGGATCGTGGCTCCGATAATCTCATACATCTCTGCCATATTACCACCGAGTTTACGAGCAACGTTCGTAGCGGTAACAACGAGATCGAGATCTTCACTTTCCACGCGTTTATTAAGATTTTCAAGAGCTTCTTCAGTTGGAAGCCCAAGTTTGATCTCTTTTATTGTGAGGTTAAATTCCTGACCAAGGGGATTAGGAACTTCGCGGGCTATACTTTCCATAGCCTGCTGAAGTGTAAGACCCGCCTTGAATGCAGCACTCATCTGCGATAGCGCATCAACGAGCTGCTTATTGAATTTAGCAATGCGCTTCTTGCGGATAAGTTTTATTGCCCAGAAGGGAATGATAAAACCTATTGCAAAGAGTAAAAGTCCCATGAACCAACCAAATATTACCCAGCCCAGCATGCCCAAAACAAAAGCAATGATGAGAGTGATAGCCATCAGTTGTGCAGGGCTTATAAAAAGAAACATGTCCCCAAGGGTAGCTGTGCCCTTAGTCGCATATTTCTCCTCGTACATTTCCAGTCCTTTTGTGACTACAGAAAATACGTACAGAGCGAAAAGAAATGTTGATACAAAAAAGAAAAGTACTGCCAGTCCCAGCATGATTCAACCTTTTCAGTTACCACCAACTCCCGGAGGCAGAGTTTTACTGATACCGCGAATGATGTTAATGGTATCAAGAGTCTGTATTCTCTTCATTCGGAGCTTTTTCGCTCGTTCACGTGTAAGAAGAGTTTTTAACGTTGTCCAGGCCCTTTCCTGCATAAGACCACGATCTTCCGGATTTCTCAAAGTAAGAGAAATACTTCCGACTTTCTGGGCTAAAACAAGCATTTCCGCTTCTTCAGGTAGAACGAGCATTGTGACCGTAGAGAAAACCGCTTCACGCCCTTCTCCGGCAACTTCTTTACCTCGATTACCCGTCTTGAGGACGACGATATTTTCAAGTATCGTCAGTGCCACCATTTCGGCATTTTCACCCTGAGCGTTCTGGAAGGTTCCCACAACGTCAACGTGATCATTGGGCTGCAACCAGTAACCAACAGCACTCACCTGATTTACAGGAATAGTAATTGCACGACCGCCTAGACGCAGACGTGAACCGAGACTTTTATCTCCTTCCTGTCCTTCCAGATTATGGAAATAAATTGGCTGACCCTTGGAAATATGATGGATTATCAAACGCCGGCGATGTGCTTCAAGGTTGTTTGCCGTGAGCATATTTTCATTATAATACTGCTCCGGTATAGTCCCTTCTTCTACCACTTCCACCGACAAGGGTGTTCTGGCTTTGATATCCTGTGATGCAACCAGAACCTTGACTGTTTTCCACCTGGCCTGAAGTTTGGCTTTTTCTTTGCTAACAATCCTGGTTACGATGAAAGCAGCCGCCAATGCCAATACCACTGCGATTACGATGGGCATTATACCTTTCATTCCGGTATTATCTCCTGTCCTAAGTTCCCTTAAAATAAGGGAAGTGTTTGTTTCTCGCGATATAATAATTGAATTAATCTGTTTGGTCAAACGGATCTTTTAAAAACATTCCATGATATAAATATAAATATTTACTGTCCGCCCATTTTATCACTCATAAGTTGTCATCCGTTAATATTACAGCATGCTTACTGGATCTACATCTACTGATATTTTGGACGAGAAAAGAATTTTATTTTTTTCAATTATTTCAATTGCTGGACGTAAATTCTTTCTAATTTTTGTCTTCAAAAGGATCTGCCAACGAGCTGTGTTTTTTATTCTGAATACTGATGCAGGAGCGACTCCGAGAATTTCAACAGTTTCACCACAACTTCCTGCAATTAGTTTTTTTAATGATTCCGCATTCTGAAAACCTTTATTTTCGTCTTCATCGGAAATACTTATCAAAACCAGATGGCCCCAGGGTGGATAATCAAGTTCCTTCCTGAAGTATAGTTCCTGCCGTGCGAAACCTTCATAGTCCAGGTTTAAACTTGATAGGATGCTGTAATGATCAGGACGCCTGGTTTGAACAATCACTTTTCCCGGACGTGCTCCTCGCCCAGCACGACCTCCAACCTGAGTGATCAATTGAAAAGTTCTTTCTGCTGCTCGAAAATCCTGAAACATAAGGCTCTGATCCGCATCAATTATTCCTACTAAAGTAACACCAGGAAAATCATGCCCCTTCGTAACCATCTGGGTTCCCAGTAGTATATCAATTGCCCCTTCTCGCATTTTATTAATGATCTTCTCGAGACCGCCAAAACGCGATGTATCTCGGTCAAGGCGTGCTATCCTTGCCGACGGAATAGCTTCCTGCAAATATTCAAGTATGTTTTCAGTTCCCTCATTTTTCCCGGAAAAGGGGACTCCACAGTCAGGGCAGATCGCACCAACTTTTTCGGATCTACCACAATAATGACATACAAGTCTGTCTTGTTTTCGGTGCCAGGTCATTGACACGGAACAATGATCACATTCCATGACTTTTCCGCAAGCCCGACATTGAAGTGTTCCTAGATAGCCCCGGCGATTTATGAAAAGCAAACTCTGCTCATGGGCATCGAGATTTTTTCTGAGTGCATCCATAAGAGGCCAGGAAATCATTTTCTTGTCCTTGTATGTCCTCAAGTCGACAACTTCAAAAGTTGGAAGTGGTTTTCCAGAAGGTCTCTGCTTTAAAGAATGATGCATGTACCTGCCTGAAAGTGCATTATTCCACGTTTCCATTGAAGGGGTTGCGCTTCCTAGAATGACCGCCGCATCTTCGAAACGACCTCTCATAATGGCCAAATCACGTCCGTTATACCGAAAACCATCATCCTGCTTAAAACTACCATCGTGTTCCTCGTCAACAATAATCACACCAGGATCGGAAAGAGGAGCAAAAACTGCACTGCGAGCCCCAATAGCAATCCTGGCGTTACCATTTCGCAGACGTCGCCACTCAACAGCACGTTGAAGAGGAGTTAGACCACTATGAAGTATACTGACGGTCTCACCAAAAAATCCTCGGAATCTGGCACTCAACTGAGGAGTGAGACTTATTTCTGGAACCACAACGATTGCGGATTTTCCCCTGGATATCACATTCCGGATCACATGCATGTATACTTCTGTTTTTCCCGACCCGGTAACGCCATGAAGTAGATGGACAATAAAACCCTCTTTTTCCAGAAGTCTTTTCACTACATTTTTTTGTTCATCTGTGAGTTCATGGTGAGGATCAGGAATTTGAAGATCCCAATCCACCCAGGGGCTGTCCATTGTATTATCATTAATATCAATTAGTTTTTTTTCGGCTAACTGCTTTAATACCAAAGAAACAGAACCATGCTGCTTGCGTAATTCCGACAAATTAACAGGAAGCTCCGCATCAATAAGTTCATGATATAAAGTATTTCTCAATTTTCCGCGAGCCAGCCATTTCAATGTGTCTTCATCAGCAGAATTAACATTTGTAACAGCTTTTTCAAGTCCGCTAGGACCCTTTACGCGCTCTTCCTCAGTTTCAATTATATATCCATATTTAAGCAATTTATCGAAGGCTGCCCTTGAGTGTCGCCGGCCAAGTAAATACTTTTTTGTCAAAGGCTTTGCAGGATTTAAATCAAGAATAAGTCTATCCTCCGCAGTAATAACGGGCTTTGTTAAGGCGAACTCCCGGTAAGAACGTCCTGAGGAGGTCAAAGATATGCAGGCAGCAGAGATCGAGAAATCAAGGGGAGGATGAGCAGACTTAAAAACTTCACCAGGGGGATAACAATAGTAATCCGCTGCCCAGACGAGGGTTTTTAGAAGATTATCTACGAGGACTGGTTCCTCATCAATTAACTCTTTAACATAAAGAATTTTTCCATTCCAGAGAGGTTCCGTATCAGTTATATAACCGGTTACAGTGCGGCTTCCAAAGGGAACAATAACCCTGCATCCAACTTTTGCATGAGACATTGAAGGGGGGAGATTATATGTATATAGCCCATACACTCCTGTATCTACGGCGATATTGACCGGTCTTCCGGATTTTTTCATTTCAGAATATCACTGATTTTTCTGCGGAGATCCGCACCCAACTCGGGACGCTTAAGTGCGTAGTTGAGATTTGCCTGAATATATCCGGAAACATCCCCTGTATCAAAGCGCTTTCCTTCAAATGTAACTCCGAGAATGCGTCCTCCATTTTTCAAAATCAATTTCAAGGCATCAGTCAACTGAACTTCTCCTCCGGAACCACTGCGCGTGCTTTCTATATACTCAAAAATCTTTTTTGAAAGAATATATCGGCCGATAACAGCCATGCAAGATGGGGCAGTCCCATCCCGGGGCTTTTCAACCATATCTGTAACTTCCCAGATTCCTTCTTCTTTCATTTCCCCAGCAATAATTCCATATTTGTGCGTTTGAGATGGGTCAACTTCCATTAATGCAAAAACTGCATCGGGGGTATTCTTTTCGTAAACAGCAAGCAGTTGAGCGAGTGCGGGAACTTCAGAATCAATAAGGTCATCGGGTAAGACAACTGCAAAAGCATCTCCGTCAACAACAGATGATGACCTGCCAATTGCGTGGCCAAGCCCCAGTGGTCTGTCCTGGCGAACAGCTACAAAACTTGCCATTTTGCCTGCGTGCCTGACCGCATCCAGCATTTTGAAATTACTCCGAGATTCAAGATGCGCCTCGAGTTCAGGTGCGGAGTCGAAATGATCAATGATTGCTTCCTTCCCTTTTGCAGTTATAAATATTATTTTATTTATACCGCTATCAACAATTTCCTGAGTGATATACTGAATTGCAGGAATATCAACAACGGGAAGTAGTTCTTTGGGGATAGCCTTGGTGGCCGGGAGAAGTCTGGTACCAAGACCGGCAGCGGGGATGACAGCACATGTAACAGTTGAGTTTCTCATAAGCACTTTATTAAATAATTTGTCGCTGTTTGCAAATATATTTTATAGAAAAATGGCCGTAAGTAACATTTTTCCGATATCTTTTAATTCTCAAGTTATCTGATTTTAATATGCAGAATGCTTTAAGTTTATAAGAAAAAAGGTTTCCAACAAAACTCATGAGGGATAAGCCTTTGCCCGAGCAATTTCATAAGTTTTTTATGTTTTATTCAGCTAGACAAACTCATCGTTTTAACCGAAAAGATCCAGTATCCTGAAAATTGACTTGTTTAAAAATCACATAGAAATTATGAAAATATTGAAATTACTGGAATCCTGACATATTATCCTCCAGATAGTTACTGTCCACTTGCATTTCGCTATGCGAAATAGCTTGCCTGAAATACAGTTTTTCAAAATTTTCATCCGGTTTTTATTCAGGACAGTGACCGCAAGGTATTGAATTTATTACTAGTACCCAGTCAGGATTTTTCGTAAAATCCTTCGCTACGCGAATTAAAGAACACGAACTACGCAGATTCTCTGCTGTGTGAGGTGAAAATGCCTGTCTATTTATGGGAAGGAAAAGCCAAAGATGGCTCGTTTAAAAGCGGAAAGATTACTGCAGCAAATGAAAATGCAGTGTATCAGACTCTTGGAAGTCAGGGTATCAACGTTTCCAGACTCAAAGAAAAACCTCCTTTCAAATGGTCCGATCTCGGAAATATTGAATTAAGTATGGGAGGAATCCCACCTGAAGATCTTATGATCTTCACGCGTCAGTTTTCCACCATGCTGGATGCTGGCCTACCATTGATTCAAGCCCTCGAAATCCTTGCTAACACCAGTGAAAACAAACAATTTCGTAAAATCCTGTCTGATGTTAAAGATCGGGTTGAGCAGGGAGCAACTTTCTCTGAAGCCCTCGCAAGACATCCAAAAGTTTTTGATAATCTTTTTGTTAACCTCGTAAAAGCAGGTGAAATTGGTGGTGTTCTTGATGTTATTATGGGCCGTATGGCTAACCATATTGAAAAGAATATGAAACTACGCCGTCGAATTAAGTCTGCCATGTCATATCCTGTTATAGTTTTAATTGTATGCGTAGGTGTTTTGGGCGCACTTATTTTTAAAGTTATTCCAACATTCGAAGATATGTTTCAGGATATGGGTGGCAAATCCCTCCCGGGACTTACTCAGAAAATTATTAATATTTCCCGCTGGGCGATTGCCAACTCATCAATTATTTTTGGAGGACTCGGAGCAATTGTCGTGGGTTTTACTGTTTTTCTCAAAATGCCAAGAGGTAAATTTCTTTTTCATAAAGCCCTGCTTTACATGCCCATCATAGGCAGTGTTATCAAAAAAGCCGCCGTTGCACGCTTTTCCAGGACAATGGGTACGCTACTTTCATCAGGAGTTCCTATTCTTGATGCTCTTGAAATTGTTGCCAGAAGTGCCGGAAATCTCGTGATAGAAGAAGCCCTGATAAGTGTCCGGGAGAAAATTTCCGAAGGTCAAAATATTGTTGATCCGCTTATTAAAACTGGAATATTCCCACACATGGTAGTCCAGATGATTGGCGTTGGAGAGCAAACCGGCGCTCTTGACGCCATGCTTAATAAAATCGCTGATTTCTATGAAGATGAGGTAGATGTAGCTGTTGAAGGAATGACCTCCCTTATTGAGCCACTGCTGATGGTTTTCCTTGGTGGGACTGTCGGTGTTACCATGATCGCCATGTATATGCCCGTTTTCGAAATGGCCAGTGCTGTCAAAACCGAATAAAACTCCGGTTAAATCCCTCAGGGGGACCAGATTTTGGATTTCAGATACAGTATAACCAGAAGAATTATATTTCTAACCCTGTTCAAGACTGCGCTCATAACTATTCTTATGGGTTTTTCTGTAGCAGCAAACACTCTCTCTCCACGTCCGGATCTTCTTCAAACGAAAATGCAATGGGCAGTTCTTGGTCTAATTTGTCTGGAATATGCCGGAGTTCTGATTACTGCTGTTTTTATTAAATACTGGCCAGCCCTGCTACGAAATTTTCTTATTATCCTGCTTACTGTCGATACGCTTATTACTGGAGCTCTGGTGCATTTTACCGGTGGAGTAATGAGTCCATATTATATACTATTTCTTATAGTAATAATCAGTTGTGCTGTAACCCTTGATGCCAGACCAACATTTTACATAACCTTCCTTACAATAACCCTCCATGCTTTTGTCAGTGCTGGCGGATATTTAAATCTTCTTCCTAATATTCAAGGTCAAATTGTCACTCCTGAAAATATGGCTAAAGCAGATTTTGCCAGACAAATCGCAATTTCCATAAGTGCTTTCGCCACAGTAAGTGCACTGTCTATATATCTTGCTCAGAGACTTAATACCGCAGAAGTTAGCGCACTTCAAAAAACACGTGAGCTCACTATGCTTAAAATCCGCCATCGGGATATTCTTAACTCCCTGAATGATGCCATTATCAGTATCAGTCAAGATGGCTTAATCACAAGCATTAATCGCCGAGGTCGCAGTATGCTTGGAACTACAGCGAAACCTGGCGCAAATATTATTGATTTTCTTCCGGAGTTAAACACTCATAAGGCTGAGCGAGAAGTTTCATGGCATACATATCTTAATGATACACTCCCAGTGGAAATATCATTTTTCCCCGCACGGAATCTTGCAATGGCAGGCACTGTTTATATTATTTCTATTCGTGATCGAAGCGAAATAGAAAAGATGGAAACGGAAATGGCCAAACAGGAGAAACTCGCTGCTTTGGGTCGTATGAGTGCGTCCATAGCTCATGAAATTCGGAACCCTCTGGCGAGTATTTCCGGTTCACTTGAACTCCTCAGGACCAGTATATCCACTGTGGAAGGAGATGAAAATACTGAACTTTTCAATATTGTTTTTGAAGAAATAGAGCGGCTCAATGGAATTGTAACGGAGATACTTAATTATACCAGGAAACCTAAATTGGAGATCAGGGAAACAAATGTGTCTGATTTAATGAGCAATATTTTAATTTTGCTATCTTCTGATTCAAGGTGGGTAGAACGAAAAATCGAAGTCAATAAATTTAATGATATTAAAGGATATTTCGATGAAAACAGTTTTAAACAAATTATCTATAATCTGATCATAAATGCTTTTGAATCATCTTCAGATGCCAAGGTTAAAATAGACGTCACCGAAAATGAAAATATGCTATTAATAAATATTTGTGATTCAGGACCAGGAATCAACCCTGACGTCGTAAACCAGATTTTTGAACCATTCTTTACCACAAAAAACTCCGGTACTGGTCTTGGCCTCAGCATTGTAAAAAAACTTGTTGAAAGCCACGGTGGAACAATTGATATCCAATCCTCAAAGTCCGGGACATGTGTAAATCTAGCCTTTCCAAAGGATTTTCCATATCCTCATGACCACAGTCTTTTGCTGAAATCATAATTATGTTTCTGCAGCCTTTATTTTTACAAAGTTTCAACAGATTTTATTTTATTAAATCGATTATAGAATTGAATGTTTCAGAGGGGCGCATGGCTTTTGATACTAACTCAAAGTCTGGCTTGTAATATCCGCCAATATTAATAGGATTCCCGGAAGCAGCTTTGAATTCATTAATAATTTTATCTTCATTTTCGGTGAGAGCAGAAGCGATTGGTGAAAATACTTCTTTTAAATCAAGATCATCACTCTGAGCTGCTAGTTCCTGAGCCCAGAACATAGTGAGATAGAAGTGACTGCCGCGATTGTCTATTTCACCGGCAGCACGCCCGGGACTTTTGTTTTCTTCAAGGAACTTCCCTGTTGCTCGGTCAAGAGTTTCAGACAACACTTTTGCTCGATCATTTTTAAAAGTTTGAGCAAAATGCTCAAGGCTTGCTGCAATTGCTAAAAACTCACCCAATGAATCCCAGCGGAGGTGACCTTCTTCTACAAACTGCTGTACATGCTTTGGAGCACTACCACCAGCACCGGTTTCAAACAGTCCGCCACCCTGCATAAGGGGAACGATGGAAAGCATTTTCGCGCTGGTTCCAACTTCGAGAATCGGAAACAGATCCGTAAGATAGTCACGAAGTACGTTTCCTGTAACAGAAATTGTATTTTTACCTTCGCGGATGATTTCACAAGAAAACCTGCAGGCATCGGAGGGAGGCATAATCTTTATATCAAGACCTTCAGTATTATGATTTTTCAGATAAAGATTAACTTTATTTATAATTTGTGCATCATGTGCACGGTCTTTATTCAACCAGAAAATTGTCGGATAGCCAGTTATTCTGGCTCTTTTTACTGCAAGTTTAACCCAGTCTTGAATAGGCAGATCTCTAACCTGACACATGCGGAAAATATCACCTGTCTGAACTTTTTGCTCTGATAGGATTTCCCCAGTCGGTGATACCAGACGTATTGTACCATCTTTCGGACTCATAAAAGTTTTGTCGTGAGAACCGTATTCTTCAGCCTTTTGAGCCATAAGTCCTATGTTCTGCACAGTCCCCATTGTCTTTGGATCAAAAGCCCCTGTTTCCTTGCAATAATCAATAGCCGTACTGTAAACTTTGGCATAACTCCTGTCTGGAATTATGAATTTTGTGTCGTGGGCTTTTCCATCAGGACCCCACATGCGTCCTGAAGTCCGTATAGCTGCTGGCATAGAAGCATCAATAATTACATCAGAAGGAACATGCAGATTGGTTATTCCTTTATCTGAGTTAACCATAGCAAGGGCAGGACGCATTTCATAGCAGGCTTTGATATCATTTCCAATTTCAGATCTTTTTTCTTCAGATAGACCAGGTAGACGTGAATAAAGATCTCCAAGGCCATTATTCGGATTAAATCCAATTTCCTTCAGTGTTTCAGAATGTTTTTCCATTACTTCTTCAAAGAACACAGTCACAAAATGACCAAAAATTACAGGGTCTGAAATTTTCATCATCGTGGCCTTAAGATGAACGGAAAACAGAATACCTTTGTCCTTTGCGTCTTTGATCTGCTCACGAATAAATGTACGAAGAGCAGACACATTCATATGGGTCGTATCAACAACCTCACCAGCCAGAACCGGTGTTTTTTCTTTTAAAACCAGTATATTACCTTCAGAATCCACAAGCTCTATTTTACAATCTCCAGCCTGATTAGGAGCTACAGTAAAGGAGACTTCATTATGAAAAAAGTCTTCACTTTCCATATGCGAAACATGAGATTTTGAATCCGCAGCCCATTTGCCCATTGAATGCGGGTGGGCTTTGGCATAATTTTTCACAGAAAGAGGAGCCCGACGATCAGAGTTTCCCTCGCGTAATACCGGGTTAACTGCACTTCCTTTAATTTTATCGAACCTTTCTCTGGCATCAATCTCATCTTCTGTCACTGGATTATCGACGTAGTCAGGAATATCATACCCCTTTTCACGGAGTTCTTTTACAGTGGCCTGAATCTGAGGAACAGAAGCAGAAATGTTCGGAAGTTTGATAACGTTTGCTTCAGGAGTAGTAACAAGTTCTCCAAGTTCTTCAAGATCATCATTTTGTCTGAGATTTTCCGGCAGTTTATGGGAAAATTTGGCAACCATGCGACCGGCAAGGGATATGTCCCTTGTTTCAAACAGAATTCCCGCAACCGAAGAAAAAGATTTAACTATCGGAAAAAGGGAGTAAGTGGCAAGAGCCGGGGCTTCGTCAGTGATGGTGTAGATAATAGAACCATTGTTTTCTGGACGGTCTGTCATAATCATCTCCTTATTTCAGATTACAGAGTTTAAGTCCTTTTCTTCTCTACAACACTTTCACGATTGATATCAATAAAAATCTACCCCAATTACTTTATTTTCTTGATGGTCCCGCTTACAATTAAACAGATTCTGAAACTGACTTTTTATTCACAATTCGTCGAATCAATTTTTCCAGTTCGAGAGCAATAAATAAAATAAAACTCAGGGCAAAGCATATGCCAAGTTCTTTGGGACTAAGGGCAACTGTTCTAAAAATTTTCTGAAGGGGAGGAGCGTAAATAATTGCAAATTGTGCGCCTATGGCAAACCCAAGAGCACCAAGCATTACAGGACTCTTAGTAATACCAGAAAAACTGAAATCATAATCACGTCGCAGAGCAAAAGCCAATTGAACCTGACAAAAAGTCAGGGTAGTAAAAACCATTGTTTGCCAGGCAGGCGAAGACTTGAAAAGCCAACCTGCCAGAAGAGATACGAGTCCACCTAAAAATCCATACATTATAATCTGTCTACCAATCCCCCCGGAAAACATTCCGGTATCCGGCGGAAGAGGTGGACGTTTCATCACATTGCTTTCTGAACTCTCATACCCCATGGCAATCCCCGGAGCCCCATCAGTAACGAGATTTATCCAGAGAATTTGAATTGGTAAAAGGGGTAACGGCATCCCGAATAAAGGAGCCATAAGCATTGTAACAATTTCGCCCATATTACCCATCAATATGTATTTATTAAACTTCTTGATATTATCAAAAATTGTCCGTCCCTCCTTTACGGCGGAGACAATTGTTGCAAAATTATCATCAAGTAGAACCATATCGGAACTCTGTTTTGAAACATCTGTTCCTGTGATCCCCATAGCAACTCCGATATCAGCACTTTTAAGGGCAGGAGCGTCGTTCACGCCATCACCAGTCATACTGACTATTTCGCCGTTTGCTTGAAGCGCATCGATAAGTTTCATCTTGTGTTCAGGGCTGACCCTGGCAAAAATATTAACATCTTTAACTGTAGCTCTCAGATCTTCAACGGAGTGTTTTTCAAGTTCCAGCCCCGTCATAACCTTGCCGGATCCTTCAATTCCCAGAGTTTTCCCAATATGAAGAGCTGTCATGGGATGATCTCCGGTAATCATAACAACTCTAATCCCAGCACTATGGGCTTGTTTTACAGCTTCGACCGCACTTTCCCTGACGGGATCAATCATTCCCGCAAAGCCTACAAAAACCATATTTTTTTCAACTTCACTGACTCTTTTTCCGCATGCAAATGACATGCTGAGACCCAGCACCCTGATACCCTCAGAGGCCAGTCTCGCATTAATCTTATTGATTTCATTAACATCGTCAGGAGTGATTGCTTCAATTCGACCATTTTTGAGTATGCGATCGCAAATTTTTACGATGCCATCAACACTACCCTTTGTAAAAGCCACTTCAGAATATTTTTCATCACTGCAAATCGAATTTCCGCCAAATTCGAGGATCTCGTGACTAATGTCTGCTTTGTGAATTGTTGTCATTCGCTTTCGAACACTGTCAAAAGGAAATTCCCTCATCCTGGGAAATGCAATCTCCAGTTCTTTTTTTGGTTTATATTTCAGATGGGAAGCAATGACAAGTGCGCCCTCCGTCGGATCTCCTGTCGTTTGAAGGTTTGCAATATTGGCATCTCCCGATATAACAGAATCACTACACAAAGCTAAACCAGCTACCGTAAGCCTGTGAGATGAGTTTGCACCATCAAATGAGTCAAAATCTATAACTTCTCCCCCGGGAACCCAGAGACTTGTGACCGTCATCTGATTACGTGTGAGTGTGCCTGTTTTATCGGAACAGATAACAGTCACGCTACCCAGAGTTTCCACGGCAGGGAGATTCCGTATGAGAGCTTGCTTTTTCAACATGCTCCTCGCCCCAAGTGCCAGAGTTATCGTTACAATAGCGGGCAGGCCCTCAGGAATTGCAGCCACAGCTAAAGAAATTGCAGTCATAAATGTAATTTTCCAGCCGTTTCCATTTAAAATTGATACAACTGAAGAAATTGTGATCAAAAACAGAGCCGCAAGCGCTAATATTACACCCAGTTTTGCCAACCTTTTCTGAAGTGGCGTTTTTTCTTCCTGTACGCGTCCAAGCATCCCCGCAATCTTTCCGATTTCGGTTCCCATACCCGTTTCAGTCACAATTCCTTCTCCACGGCCATTTGTGACTATTGTACCCATGAATGCATAATTTTTCCTGTCAGCAATCGCTTTATCTGAAGTTGGCCTCCATGTGGCGTCTTTTTCCACGCCGACGCTCTCTCCCGTGAGAGCGCTTTCCTGAGCCCTCATATTAACTGTTTCAACCAGATAAAGGTCAGCAGGGATAATGTTTCCAGTCTCCAGAATAACAAGATCTCCTGGAACCAGTTTTGTTGAACTTATCTGTTTAATTTTACCATCACGTCGTACTAAAACATTGGGTACACTTAATTTTTTAAGTGCATCCATGGCCTTTTCAGCTTTCATTTCCTGCATAAACCCGATAAGGGAATTAAGAATAACAATAATTAAAATTACGACAGCATCAATTATTTCCCCCATTGCCAAACTTACAATTGCCGCAATCATTAAAATAATTACCATCATCTCAAGGAATTGAGAGAAAAATATCACAACAGGGCTACGTCGTTCCCCTTCCTTGATTGCATTTTCACCAAATTCTTCAAAGAAAGCTTCTGCCTGATTTGTAGTAAGACCTTTTTCTCTTGTAGTTTTGAAGTTTTTTTCAATATCCTGAAGTTCATTTTTATACCAAGTACTCATTAAAGTCTCCCTGAAGATTAAATTGCCTATCCCCTCCCTGTCCGGGTTTAAGGACCAGGAAATCGAATGCGCAATAATAACAGAATCTGATGACGTTGGAAGACCGATTTTTTAATAAGATCGAAGGTTCAGTTGGTGAGATTATAAGAAAATACGTCTGCGAACGGCGAAGAGCAGGCCAAACAATACAAAAAGAATTGTTGGAAATGAAGTGCTCCGGGTTCCGGAGGAGCTGCAACCGCCATCATCTTTTGATGAAGAAGGAACACCCTGTGTAAATGTCAAACCGCCATCAAGGTCTGCTGTTCCCTCATCCGGATTGGTAACGATTATTGTTCGTGAACCTGTTGAAAGGTCAACAGGTGTGTCCACAGTTACCTTAAGTTGAGAAGCGTTGACAAATTCCACATTCACTATTGAAATCCCGTCCATGGGGAAAAATGAAACTTGGGCTCCCTCTTGAAATTCACTCCCGTAAATTGTGATGAGTTTTTCACTTCCGGTTTCAACAGACTGAGGAAGTACAGCACTTATTTCTGGATAAGGAATTGTTGGGCGAACAGTTAATTTATACTGGGTGCCAAAATGAGGAATACTTCTGAAATTGAAATTATCGTTTCCCTTGTTTATTACAGCAAGAATGATATCTCCGGTTTGTCCTGGGTCAAATTCCATGGAAACTTTACCATCAGTTCCATCTATCATAACAATATCTTCCCGACTACCATTCATTGGAGCATAAACAATCTGCCAGTTTTCCCCCTCTTCGTCTTCAAGCTCAATTGTGGTATTTCTAATTTTTGTTCCTTGCCTTATCCGGAAATAATTAACTCCATAAGGTTTTGGAGCTTGAGATTCAGATGGTTCATACTCAGAATAATCATCTGTGTAGAGGGACCGCTGAATTGGTACTGAGGGTGTTATATACTCAGCAAATGGAATAATATCCATATTATTATTAGCTTCATTCTCAACAAAGTATCGGCCAATTGTAAAAAGAGCAAACGCTTCATTCAAACTGGACCCATCTTCTTCCAGTTTTTCAGAGATAACCTGCATGTAATTCGGGACATTAGTTACATTTTCAGTTTCCTGCATGGTTCTTTCCCATATATCCCGAATATAGTAACCATCATGGGGACCTTCCCCGTATTCATTAGCAAGGAACATGGGCCAGATAAAACCACCATACCAATAAGGTGTTTCATTTTCGCTGATAGACCACCATGGAGATTCCTGAAAATATTCAGCATAATACCCCATCCACTGCACTATCTGTGGATAAACCGCAATTTCCGTAAAAACTGCAGTATTTTCCCAAAAAACGACGGGTTCGAGACAGTCCATCGCCGCCTGTGAAGCGTGATTAAGTTCATGGGCGACTGTAGCTTTAACCATTCCACCATGACTATTTTCTTCAATTACAATGTAGGTAACGCAATCATCCCAAGGAGTCTCATCATAATATCCCACGGGAGATGTATAGCCTGCTGCCCCGGAGGCATTCATTATATAAAAAGGATAGCGACCGTCTTCCGTTACAATAGGTGGAGCATAAAAACCAAAATCGTCTATGGATTTCGCCCAGGCCTCATCTACGCCTTCCAGAACACTCTGAGCAAGATCATGCTGAACTTCATTGTAATAATAAACCCTGACAGGATATAAATCGGAATCAAGGTAGTACTGCATGGGATCAGGAATTCTTGGATAAAGAGGATTTTTTGATTTTCGGGACTTCTGGAAGGCATCCATAATGATTGGCGTAGCACTTCGAACATTCAGGGGATTTTCCGCTACTATTTTTTTCCACTCATCCGGGAGTGTGTCCGGGGCAATGATGCCTCTCATTTGGATTTCAAGTTTTTCATCAAGAGTAATCTGCCCTTTTTTATAGCTTGTGTCCAGATTATCAAGCCAGGTCGCTCCCTGTAGCAGTCCCATAATAAGAATCGGGATCATCATGGTAAAAATCTCCTTATGGTTATAATAAAAAATATAGAAAATATCATAATAAATCCGGAATCTGAACTGTTTCTACTACCGGAAGATGAGCATGAGCAGCCATCGGATCCGCCGGTTTCAGTATCAGGATTATCCGTGATAGTCAGTCCTCCTGTGAGAGTAGCTGTATCAATATCATTAGTTACAATCACATCAAAAACGCCAGTAGTACTTCCAATTTCTACATGACAGTCAAAACGGGAGGAATCCACATAGGTACAATCAGCAGAAATCTCATCATCCGGACCGAATTCAACTTGAGAATCCTCAGTGAAATTCTTTCCATAAATTGCTATATCCTGCTCCGAACGATTTGGTACTGTTGATGGTAGAATTAGAGTTATTTCTGGAATAGGTACGGCAGGATAAATGTCGAGATCATATGGCGCTCCCTGCCCTATGCTGTCGGGGTTAAAATCGTCTCCACCCCCTCTCTCAATTATCAACAATGCATCTCCCGTTTCACCAGGGTTATAAACTATAGTGTGTCCTGTTTCCGTGGGTGCAGAACGAATAATTTCGACGGATGGAGAATTCCCAATGAGCTGCATGCTCCACAATTCATCATCCCGGGATGGTGTGAGTTCAATCACAGTTTCGCGCGAATAGTTTGTCCCACCGCTTAATGTAAAATAATTTACTCCGAATTTTTTAGGCAAATTGGAGGTCGGTGACTCTTTGACCGGAACATCTATCGCAAGTGATTTTCTCACAGGTGGAGAATAATACATATCCTGAGCAAAGGGCATATCAGTGCGACCTGCAATATATTTTTCGGCTGTGTAATATCTGGCTACATTGAATTTACGAAAAGCTTCTGTAAGGGTTTCCCCATAGTTTGAACTTAAAATACCTGCAATGGCATCCATGTAAGTGGCTGAATTGTTTGTAAAATTACTTTCCTGTATTGAATCTTCCCATATTTGCCTTACAAAATTCCCATCAGCATAATCTCCTGTGTAGTGCTCTGTAAGCCACAAAGGCCAGAGATATCCGCCATACCAGTAGTAGTCGTTGCCATCCCCATCACTTAAACTCATCCAAGGGTTACTTTGAAAAGGTTCAGCGAAATAATGAACATAGTAACCGCTTTCAGGATACACAGCCAGCATCACCCAGGTTGCCGTGTTCTCCCAGAATGAAGTTGTTTCAAGACAATCCATACTTGCCTGCATCGCATGATTAAGTTCATGGGCAGTCACTCCGTCAGCTGAATAGGTATCATTTGATGGATCTATAACGATATAGGTCACACAATCATCCCGGGGAGTATCCGGGTAATCAGAAATAGGTGCAGTATAACCACCACCACCCATGCCCGTATTTGCTATATAAATTCTATAACGATTTTCTGGTGTTACAACTGGTGGGGCATAGAAACCAAACTCATCAACTTCCACACTCCAACTGTAATCTGCAGCGGTTAAAACTGCTTGTGCAAGGTCTAAATCACTTTCTGAACTGTAGTAAACGCGTATTGGATATATTTCGGAATCCAGGTAATAAGCCAACTCATCAGGCATGCTGTAATCCGCTTTCTTTTTAAGTTTCATACGCATTTGAAAGGCTTTAACCAGCAGCATTGTAGCCTGAGCAGGCTTTACTGGATACTTTCGAAGAATTTCCTTATGAGAATCTGAAAGGTTTTCAGGATTTTTAACAGCATTTTCAAATATCTCAATCTGCTGTTCAATGCTGATTTTACCGTTTTCCCTCAACGATACTATGTGGGATTCAAATGAATTCTGAGCAAGCAAAAAAGAAAATATAAGATATAAAGAAATGTGCATTATTTTACTCCCTGAAATGCACTATATCCCGTTGGAATCAATTTGCACCCCTAAAAATTCAACTTGTGAGAGCAACAGGAGATCTCAGAATAATTATTTTTTCAGGGCATTCCCGATAATGGTAATCAGATTCCATAATTATGCCTTTTTTATGAAGCATGGAAATGCATTCAACAAAATTACTTTTTCTGCTATATTTCCAGTCCCGGAAAGCGGGAATGAATAAATTTATTCCCTAAAAATGGAGTATATCTTGGAACTTCAGACTTTAGTTGATAAAAATGATTCGCTGATTATCGGTGATAGAGTTTTTTCCAGTCGTTTTTTTACAGGAAGCGGCAAGTTCAGTTCTCCGGAGGTTCTCAGAACCGTCATTGAAGCAAGCGAAACCCAGGTAGTAACGGTTGCCGTTCGGAGAGTTAACCTTGCTGCAAAGGGTGAAGAACCTGCAACAAGGGGTATTGATAGAACAAAAGTTCTCATTCTTCCAAACACAAGTGGTGCCCGGAATGCTGAGGAAGCCGTTCGCCTTGCTGCTCTTGGTAAAGCACTATGTGGGCACAGTTGGGTTAAATTAGAGGTAACACCGGATCCTCTCTCCCTTCTTCCTGATGGTGTCGAAACCCTCAAGGCTGCAAAAATACTTATATCCGAAGGATACACTGTTCTTCCCTATATAAATGCAGATCCAATACTTGCACTTCATCTTCAGGATGCGGGATGTGCAACCGTAATGCCGCTTGCCGCGCCCATTGGCACTAATAAGGGCCTCAAAACCGAAGATCAGATCCGCATTATCATCGACCGCGTAAGAATTCCCGTTGTAGTTGATGCAGGACTTGGCCTGCCGTCACATGCCGCTGCCGCAATGGAACTTGGCGCATCCGCTGTTTTGGCAAACACTGCTCTTGCAACGGCCAGCAATCCGCAAATGATGGCTAAAGCTTTTGCAGCAGCTGTTATTTCCGGTCGGATGGGCTATCTATCCAGACCCGGTGCAATATCGGAGGTAGCAAGGGCATCAAGTCCTCTTACGGGTTTTCTAAGAAGGGATTCTTGAAATGTTGTCAAATTCTGACATCAGTTATATCGCTTCTAAAGACCAGATAACTCGCTCTGATTTTCAATTGCTCATTTCTCCGGAAGCCTCAACACATCTGGAAATTATGGCTCAATTCAGTCGAGAAATTACACTCCGTCGATTTGGACGGATGATCTCCCTTTACGTTCCTCTCTATCTGAGTTCTTATTGTGTTAATTCCTGTTCTTATTGTGGATTCAATGCTCACAATAATATTAAGCGATGCATTCTATCTGCGGATCAAGTGAAGAAAGAATTGGAAACGCTTAGAAACGAAGGGTTTGGCCATGTACTCCTGCTTACTGGTGAAGCTCCGCAAAAAACTCCAACCAACTGGATAGCTCAGATGGTTTCCATTGCTTCGGAAATAATGGATCACGTCTCCGTGGAAGTTTTCCCCATGTCAGAAGAGGAATACAGACAACTGGTTAAAGCAGGTTGCGATGCCGTTACTGTTTATCAGGAAACCTATGACAGAGAAGTTTATTCCCAAGTACATCCATCAGGCCCAAAGCGTGATTATGATTGGAGATATGAAACGCCCGTTCGTGCTGCTCAAGCATCAATGAGAGGTGTTGGCCTTGGATTTCTTGCAGGGCTCGCACCCTGGCGTCAAGAAGCTCTGGCAATGTACGATCATGCTCTGAAACTTATGGAAACTGATTGGAAAGTACGCCCAGCCTTCAGTTTTCCCCGGTTAAGACCACACGCAGGCCACTTTGAAGTTCCATTTCCTGTTACTGATGCTGAAATTGCACAACTTATTTTTGCACTCAGAATCGCATTTCCCGATGCTGAACTTGTCCTTTCAACCAGAGAAAGTGCCGATTTCAGAAATGGTTTTATCGGCCTGGGTGTTACCCGGATGAGTGCTGGAAGCTCCACAAAAGTCGGAGGCTATTCAGAGACAGTAGATCAAACCGGGCAATTTGAAATTTCCGATGATAGACACCCATCGCAAATTGCTGATACCATCTGGAAGGCTGGCTATGAACCGGTTTGGAAAGATTGGGACCGTGTTTTCTCTGAATAGTTAGTTAGTTACTGTCCTGAAATACCCAGAATCAAATTTTTCGCCCGATTTTTGCTCAGGACAGTAACCGCAAGGTGTTGAATTTATTGTAGTGGCCTGTTAGAAATTTTAATAAATTTCTTCGCGAAGCGAATTACAGGACATTAACTAGTTCGTGTCCTGAAATTCAGTTTTGCTTTTTTAAAGAGGTTTTTTTATGTTGAACCATCGACAATCACGGGAAAAGGTTTTTTCAGACATTTCTATTTACCCTGTTATTACAACTGAATTTTGCCGCAATTCAAACGCAGTTAAGACAGCGGATGCTATACTTAAAGGTGGTGCTCGCTGCCTGCAACTCCGGGAGAAGCATTTACCGGATAAGGAATACTTTGAGTTGGCTTTAGAAATGAGAAACCTAACAGACCAATACAATGCTCTCCTTATAATTGATGATCGCATTGATATTGCCCTGGGTGTAAATGCCGATGGTGTACATCTTGGTCAGGATGATTTTCCTGTTTCCGTTGCCAGAATATTAGGTCCAGAGCTTATTATTGGAACTTCCACACATAATCCCGAGGAGATCAAATTGGCTCTTGCCAAAGATATTTCTTACCTGAATATTGGTCCGATATATTCAACACAAACTAAAGAAACTGGATTCAACCCCCTTGGAACACGTTACCTTGAATCAGTTATACCGGATGTTCCAAAGATTTTCACAGTTATGGGCGGTATTAAATTAGAACATTTTCCAGAACTTAAAAAAGCCGGTGTAAAGATCGCAGCCATGGTCACAGCCCTTACTGATAATGACAATCCGGAAGCTGCCATGCGTTTATATCTTAATAAGTGGTGTAACTAATTAATTTTTTTGGGGTTTTTAAATCCTTCAATTCAACTCTTTTCATATGAACAATGGAGAATATATATTAAAAATTTGGTATTCTTCATTAAAAACAAATGAACTGTTTGCACATACGAAATAATTAATATAGATTTACAAGTAAACTTGAGCGACTAAAGGAATACAGATGCGACTTGAAAAAATTCAGTCTTTGAGCAGAAAAGAAATTCTGTATATTCTAAAAATAATCTCTCCCGAAGAGGTTTTTCCCTACCGCAGCGCGACTATGGAAAGCCTGCAGGAGATGTTTTACTCATCATTGAGCTATTTAGTTGCTGGTGAACCACTGGACATATGGGAAGTTGAACTCCGATTTTACAGCCGTTTGAGCGTTTTACTGGGTACCGGAGAACATCAGGATCCAGAAAAATGGTCCGAAATGTTATTCTGCGCTCTTGGAGAGATGGTTTTATCAGAGTTAAAACCAGTTCTGGAAGTTGCCAAATTCATGGCCTGGGCAGACGGCCGTTTTGTTTCCAACGAACTTGCTGTTTTCGATGTAATATTCAGTCAGTTAAAGCTTTTACGCAACTACAAAAAAAGCATTGTCGACATCTGTATGAACCCAATGCCTGCAGGCACGTTAAAGGCTGATCTGGCTCCTTACCGCACCAATTCTACAAAATCTGAAATGCTCCTTGCATTTGCCTGGGCTATCGCAATGGTCGACCTTGAAACTCATGAGACAGAGATTAAAGCCTATGACTCACTCGCTTTAATGCTTGATATAACTGATGAATTAAAACAAGCAGTAAAAGACAAAGTTACAAAAAACTGGATTTCTTTAAGTACCGACAAGAAAACTACAGACAAATCAAGAATGGTTGTTCTATCTTCAGGTATGGACGAATATATTAAGCAGATGATTGGAATGGATGTCTACCAGGTTTTTACCGGAGTTTCAGGAGAATCGGATTATTCCAATGTTGATTTTGAGGAAAAGTTTAATTCCCTTACTCTTTTTTCTAAAATAAGTATGCTCTGTCGCCCTGAATTAACTTTGCTTGATCGTATTGTCCTGATGCTGGCTATGATTCTGGCAGAAAAATAACTGGACCCTATGCTCCTCAACCTGTGAACTAATAAATACAATAGCATTAAATGATTACAGGAAAACAGGTGGTCCCAAAATAGAGCAGATCAAAATTCGAAAACAGAGGAAAAAAGATTCTTAAGCTTTTCAAAGGTTTCTATACAACCATCACCAGTTACCGTGATGCTAACCGCATCACCGCACATGAGCCCAAGCCCTAAAAGTGAGAGGATCGATCTCAAATCACTCTCACCGTTAGACGATTCAATAAGAATTTTTCCTTTGAAATCTGCCACAGATTTGACAATAATCCCTGCAGGACGAACATGGATACCTGCGGGATTTTTAATTTTAACAGTTCCGGAAAAAACAGTTTCATCCATAATTGAAAATTTTTACACTATTATTTCGCATTGGGAAATGTTTTCGAATGACTTATGAAATCGTCAGGAGTAACAATTGGATAACAACATGAAATATTTATTTTTTCTTGCTACTATTTTAATTACTTCTAATTCTGCCTGCAATAAAAAGAAAGTAACAGAAAAGAAAACGGAGAAACCTTCTCCCAGTCATGTTTCCGAACCGGGGATAAAAGAACTCCCTGTTTCCTGGAAAAAATTCACTTCCAGGGACAAACTATTCGAAGTTGAAAGTCCCGGCCTTTCCAGTGAAGGGAATGGAAGTTACACTGATCCATCAGGACAAAAGCGCAAAGTACTTAAGTCATATTTCAGGGCTGGACCATATCTTTATAATATCATTTACTATAAACTGAACGAAGAAGAAAAAAGTGAGCCACCTGTTTTAATGCTTGGTAAACGTGCTTTCGGAATTCATGAACGCTTGAAAGCAACCATATCTAACAGGCGAACCATTAAAAACGGCATTCACCCCGGGCTCGCTTTTGATCTTAAAAAAGGTGTCGAAACCAAACAGTTTCGAATTTTTACCACCGGAGATTACCTTTTTATTTTAACTACGTCTTTTAATGGTGATAATTCTGCAGACAGCATACGCTTTCTTGACTCATTTAAAATTCTATAGGGGGCCTTCAAATGAAAATCTTTATTCTCAGCATAATATGCTTCAATTTTTTCAATTTGCCTTCAAGCGCAAACCAGGTATCTGCTCTTGAAGAACTTGAAGCAAACCTGAAAGCAAAGACAGTTTCAATAGAAACATTCCTATCAATTCGCGAGGCTGCGGTAGTAGATCGTTCAAGACTTAGTCCCTACTGGAAAAAACGCTTTGATCAGGACCCAGTTAAGCCACACATGGGAACAGCCATACTTGTTAAAAATGCTCAAATTCGCTTCAAGTATCGCCTTAAAAACCCAAAAGTAAAGCGAAGCTCAATAAAGGCGGAAATATTAGATAGTACTCTGTACCCTATACGCGTTATCTGGGAAAATCCAGCCTGGGCTGACATTGCTCAGGAAACTCTTCTTGCCGCTGAAGAAAGCTGGGACAAACAGATAAGTCAATGGGGCTTTTATCCACCATCCATTGACACAGAATCCGGAAGATATGAATTTTATATTGAAGATACGGGAATGGGAGGAGGTGCTTATACTGCACCTTATGCTGAAGTTCCCGATACAGAACGCTCGGATTGCTACACGTACATTGTTATCGACCCGGGAAATGAAATAAGTCAGGTAAAAGTTGCCGTGACTCATGAATTTCAGCATGCACTTCAGGCAGGAATGGATTGTAATGAATACATTGCTTTCTGGGAAAACTGTGCCACTTTTATTCAGGTTGAAATGTATCCTGACAATACATCCTGGGCTGACGCATTTCTGTCCGAGTTTCAGGCAAATCCCAATGTCTCCATAAGTGGTGGAGACTATGAATTGCTACCTTACTACTGGTATGGTGCCTATTTTTGGCCCCTTTATATTTCCTATGCCTATGCCGGAACAGACCCAGCTCCGGTGATAATCAGGAAAATCTGGGAAAATTCAATCCAGAATTCTCAATTTAATTCAATAAATTACCTTGAGGCAACCAATACTTTGCTGAATACGCTGTCTTCAGATATTCAAACAGCCTATCGTGATTTTTCAGTTTCAAGATTATTTGTTGGCCCACTTTCATATAGCTCCTTATCGACAATGCATCTGGCATCATCATGGACTCATCTCCCTGATATATTTGGTGAAATAAGTGCTGCTATGGAACATACTATTTCGCCATCTTCGGATAAAAAGCCTTTTCCGTTCGGAGTAAACTATTACAAAATTAGATCCACAGAATTGAGCGATCGTCGTTCAACTTTAATCAGTTTTACAGGTAATGAAAATCGACCCTGGCAAATTTTGCATGTGAACGCTGATGATGAAACCGTAAATATTCATGAAATCGTTTCCGGCGCTGGCGAAATCACTCTTGACACTGGGATTTCCGACAATAACTACATCCTTGTTATCAATAATGAATTTAGCAATCTTGATCCTGAAGCATATTATGATTCTCACAACTACGAGTTGAATATCGCTCCAATCGGCGTCGATTTTGAAATTACAGATGCGTCTCCCCTGATAATGGAACCAGGAAACAATTACCAGATGGTTGTTTCGGGTAATGAATTTCTTCCCGGAGCTACTGTAACTTTTGATTCTACTTCCGTAGAAGTAATTTATACCGAATACGTTTCAGAGACATCGCTTTTAGTCCATATGAGCATTGTGGAACAAGCACCAGAAACAAATTTAACTCTGACTGTACTTAATTCTGATGGAATGCAGTCGGAATTTGGTGGATTAAAAATTCAACCTGAAATTAAACCAGAAGAAAGTACTGGCTGTTCTTGCCAAAACGCAAATTCATCTTCCAGATTTTCTTTGCCAATTTTCTTACTTCTTCTTCTCCCCATTCTTTTAAGATTAAAATTCAGACCTGTTTCAAATTAGACCCCTTGCGGATAATACGATTGTTGTTGGATTTGAGAGTAAAGCTTCAGGAAAAAGACCCTGATTGTCCTGTTCCTGCTACTGATTTCCTGTTTGCCTGTTTTTTTTAACAGTGACTCAGGAAGTCAGGCAAACAGGATCAGGATCCCGGATCAGGTCATAAACATTCAACATAAAAGCATAATTACAAATGGTAGGATGAAAACATTCACTTTTCCCGTTTCGATCCTTTTATTCCGCAAGAGGTCTAATTGCAATGCTGTTCGGTTAAGACGTATTAGTTGATATTG
>JAHJMN010000092.1 GCA_018821305.1 Myxococcota bacterium | reverse complement strand
TGTCGCCATAACTATCCTGACCATCAAAACCACATTGAGTAATTCCCACAACTATAAGATTTCCTTCACTATCCACCGTGTTTGAAAAGAGAATGTTTGATGAGCTGCACCCCCATTGATATACGTGGTTGCAGGCGCTGTTGTCGACGGTGCAGTCTTCGTTGCAGGTGGCAGTTCCTGTGAAATACCCAAGATCGGCGCATTCAACTGGCAGAACTGAGTCGCATTCTTCCCAGTCTGGCTGAAAAATACCGTCACCACAGGAACCGGCATCCTCGCAGGTGGATGTATCAAATTTGCAGTCAGATCCGCATGCCGGAAGTCCACGGCTATACCCAAGAGTCGCACATGTAGTTTCTCCGAGTTCAGATCCGTCGCATTCTTCGCCGTCTTGTTCCTGAATAATACCATCCCCACAGTTATCACTGCAGTTGGAGTAATTCCAGGTGCAGTAGCGAGAACAGGTAACCAATTTACTATTGTTTTCGCAGGGTTTGGTATCAGAGATCTCACATTCCTCATGCTCCCCCACAACGCCATCTCCACAGTAATCCTGAACCTTCGCTGAGGTACACGCAACTATCATTACTACCAAAAATATCCAAACTGATTTCATAAACTATCCTATTTTGAAACTGTAACACGGTAATATTTATCTGCTGAAATCATTACAAAATATACTGAGTTTGTATCATCTTTTTCTGCCCTGATAAATAATAATTTTCCTTCAATAAAACCAGTTTTTTCCTTCAATTTTTTTCCGGAAAAAATATTGTGCACTGTATAAACACTGAACGGAAGACTTCCAGTTATAGGCTTTACATATGACACTGTATGTAATTCATTTCCTTGAGTAAAAATACCAACAGGGGATAGAATTACAAATTCTCTTACATTTTTTCCTTTTACTGAATAAATAATTCTACTTTTTATCCCGATTTTTGTGGAAGGAGGATTAAATTTAATTTTTCCACCTCTAAAATCAATACTATTTTTGAGTACAGTACGTAAATTTGATGGCCAGGCATTTATTATTCTAATAGTTTCATAGATTCCTGCTTTATCGATTGCAATTTTAGAAAGCGATTTTAGAACCTTTCTGGCATTCTTGATTACTTTTAACTCTGTAGTTTTTTCAAATAAATCAACGTGGCCATCACATCCAGAGGAAAATTTGTTAGATAAAAAACATGCTCTGAAACAATTGAACTTGTATTTTCCTGACGCAAATATACATCCTGATTCCCGTGGACCAGTGTAATAACCGTTAACATTTTTAAATGTCATAAACCCGCTTCCCCTGTGAGCAAAAGTAATTTTTCTATGACATTTGTTACGGTAAAGTACATTTGTATTTTTAAAAACTATTGGACCGTTCGACCATATAATTGGATTTCCATCACTTATTATTACAGAATCTTCAATTGTTCCACCAACCTGATCCATTGTATAAGAAACCTTATCATTTCGATGGTAAATAATACTCTCTATAATTTTAAATGAGTCATCATATTGAGTGCAACCATAAATTCCTGAGTACTTTGAACAGTTTCCCGTTATCCACGACCTTACTATAGGGATCTGGTTAATTTTTGAAGTTCTTTCAGTAATAAAAAGGGATCTCCTTACAGTAACACCCGGGCTCTCGGGATATAGTAAAAACCTTCCAGCACCACTGAATACACAGTCATTTATCTCAAGATTTTCAGCCAGATTCATTATTCCAGGGAAATAGTGTTTCTTTTTATTTTTGTCAATCTCAGGGCATTTTCCATGAAAGGAATCATTAACAATCCCACTGCCCCTGTTGTTATGAAAAACACAGTTCTTTATTCTGATGTTTCTGCTCAGGCCATGACATGAATGGCATTCAATATCAATTCCTGCTCCTGGAGGAGAATATACTCTACCTTGCCCAGTATTAGAAAAACTGCTATTTTCTATATTGACATTAGAAAGGCAGTCAATTGTCAATCCTTGCCGGCCATTATATTCTGAAATAACATTTTTAATACTTACCGAAAACTGATATTTATTATTGTAATTATTTAAATAATCAGCACGAGATTTCCATTCAATCATATAAATAATCAGCACGAGATTTCCATTCAATCATATTTTTAATACCATACATTAAAAATTTGATTTTTTCTCTATGATTACCAATTCTTATACCATCAGTGAGGTTATTTACAGCTTGTAAATTCTCAATTTCAAGAATTTCCGTTGCATAACTGCTTATACCGTTAGTATCGATTTGAAAACCGTCCTTTAGAGGCTTTCCAAGACGCATAGTATCTAGTCTTCCATCCAGTTTAATATTTTTTATTTTAACTTTTTTAGCTCCTGCAAGAACGATAAAACCTCTGTAAGGAATTACGGGTATATCAAAAAATCCCTTCTCTCCCATTTTTCGAAAACCGAAGACTCCCGCCATCATACTTCTTTTTAGTTTCAGAACCGGATATTTCCCATGTTTGTCTCTAATACCTTCAATTATCACTTTATTTTTTGTGTTTGAAATCCAGAGTATTTTTTCAGGAGTTGGAAAGTCACATATTTCTCTTTTTTTTGTGCACTTTAATATTTTTTGTTTCCCAACTTTATATATACCATAAGGTATAAAAAGAGTACCGCCTCCAGTTGTTTTACCATTAATATCTACACTTTCGGACAAAAACTCACCTGCTCTAAAAAAAGCATTCGTGTCATTTTTTTTCCCGTCACCTGTTGCTCCAAACCAACCAGGATAAATTATTTGAGTATTTCTCCCAGTAATACTACCTTTTTTTATTTTAAAAATATGCCTTTTTGTGGGAGCATTTACAAAACCAAGAATTTTCAAATTTCCATAAATATTGAAATTCCCTTGTTCTGAAAAACAAAGAGTGAAATTATGTGGTATTGTCATATCTTTTGATATTTTGATAATATTATTAATTATAAGCTCAGTTATTTTTTTTTCTTTTACTGCTTTTTGAAGGTCTTTTTCGTTGAAAACAGGTATTCCTTTTTTACAAAAAGCACTTGTATTTGAAGAAAGAAGGCACATAAATAAAACGACTAAAAAATTTTGGAAGCTTTTTAACATAAGAATTTTTCTATCCTCAATTCAGTAATAAACTGTACCTGAAAAGCACCAAAGCAATAGTACAAAAAAACAAAATTTCTGCTATTATTGATGGTTATTGTAAGGAGTCGAAATGAAAATTGCTTTTCTTATAAATAACTTAGGCTCAGGTGGCGCTGAAAAGTTATTGCTTGATATTTGTATTGAACTTAAAAAAAAGTCTGTTCAATTTGATGTATTTACCCTAACTGAGTCCTATATTTATATAAATGATTTTAAAAATAATGGAATTGAAATAAAATCTCTTTCATTGATAAATAGTCCTTTCGATCCTATGATTTTGCCTTTTCTTCTTAAAAAACTCGAAAATTACAATATATTTCATGTACATCTTTTTCCTTCATTCTACTGGGCAGCCTTGGTCTCGTTATTTAACAATGAAATCCGAATTATCTGTACTGAACACAATTCAAATAATAATCGCAGGAAAAGAAAATTTTTTCCATTTGAAAAATTTGCATACTCAAGAATGTCACAAGCAATTGCTATTTCTCCTTCTTCTTATAGTTCTGCAATTAAATGGATGCCATTATTAAATGATAAAATTTGCTTAATCCCGAATGGAATAGTGCTTAATAATTTCTATAATGCTACACCGACCTCACCTGAGGTTTTCGGATTTTCTTCAAAAGATATTATAATTTCTTGCGTGGCGAGGCTAAGATTTCCCAAAGATCATCATACTCTAATTAAAGCATTAAAGTTTCTTCCTTCAGAATACAAATTGGTAATAGCCGGGGAAGGACCGCAATTAAATGAACTTGTCTCGCTTTCTTCTTCTTATAATATTAATGATCGTATTAATTTTGCAGGCTTCTGCAAAGATATTGCCGGATTATATAAACTATCAAGAGTTAATGTATTAGCGACTGAATCTGAAGGTTTTGGACTTGTTGCAGTTGAAGCAATGGCGTCAGGGACTCCATTTATTGGAAGTGATTTAGAAGTTCTCAAGTGGGTAGCGGGAGATGCCGGTATATTTTTCCAAAATGGAAATTCAGTTCAACTTGCTGAAAAAATAAGAATGACGTGTGAAAACGAAGCATTTCGTAAAGAAATAATAGCCAAAGGTTATGAAAACGCAAAACGCTTTTCAATTGAAACCATGGCAGAAAAGCACATTGAACTTTACAAAAAACTCTTGGAGGAGTAGTTTTTGAAAAATCTGTTAGTTTTAATTCCATCTCTCAATAATGGGGGTATTGAGCGAGTCGTTTCTGAATTATCTCCCTATTTTAATGATTTTTACGATTATACAGTAGTGTCTCTTTATGACACACCCAATGATTTCAATATTAAAGGTAGAATCATAAAACTAAACCATGGTTTTAAAAAAAATGTTTTTTCCAGAACATTTTTCACAGCAAGCCGACTACTGGAACTTACATCATTAATCATGACAATGAAACCGGATGTTATTCTTTCCTTTGGCGATTTACCCAATTTATTCAATATTTTTTCCGGAATTTCACACAAAAAGCTTCTTTCGGTGAGATCTACCAAGTCCCTTGAAAATCGCGAATATGGCAGAAAAGGACAAATTTTTAATAAGTTAATAAATTTATTATATAACTTCGCTGACGGGATCATCTGCGTTTCAGAAACAAGTCGTAAAGATCTGATATTAAATTACGGAATAAAACATGAACTTATCAGCGTAATTGATAATCCTGTAAATATTTACAATCTTCAAAAAAAAGCAGAGCAAAAACCGGAAGAAGGTATCTTCAGTCCTGAACATTTCAACATCCTTAGTGTAGGCAGATTTATTCCTCTTAAGGGGTTCCATCATATGATACGTGTTCTTGCGAGCTTAAATATAGAACAAAATAATAAATTCAGATATATATTAGTAGGATACGGGCCAGAGGAGGAAAATCTTCGAAAACTTGCAATAAAGGAAAGTCAGGAAGACTCTGTAATTTTCGCAGGTAGAAAGGAAAATACAATCCCTTATTTTAAAAATACTGACCTCACAGTTCTGCTTTCTACGCTTGAGGGGTTTCCGAATGTTGTTCTTGAAAGCATCAGTTGCAATACCCCGGTTCTTGCGACTGATTGCACTAGTGCCATCAGAACAATGCTTCAACCCGACAATTCAGGCAAAAGTAAAGCAGGTGTAATAATTCCAGTATTTTCAGATAATTACTCTTCATCTTTGAATGAAGGCGAGGAGCGTCTTAAGAAGGAAATTATTGACATATATACTAAGAGGACAGTATTTACTGATGATTTTTCAGAATATTACCGTCCATTCCTTGCAGAAAATATAGCCCGAAAATTCATGAAAGTAATTGATAATTTGTAGATTATTAATTATTTTTAACAATCAAATTTTTACTATAAACCATTCTTATAAGACTCGACAATTTTATGCACAAAGGGGTGAAGTCTAATGATATTGTGAAAATTCCCTTATCAAATTTCATTTTTCAGATCCATGTTTGTTTCCAGGATTGAAAAGAAATTAATGACCAGAGTTGATAAATGTTATTTATTCGTCCGGTTTTATGGTCTTCCCACATTTTTTTTACTGATTCAGGTTTAAAATAACCTTCTGCTTTAATCATATCTATTGTAAGCAATTCCTCAACCCATTCCTTTAATTCATTTTTCACCCATGAATCAACGGGAACAGCAAAGCCTTTCTTTGGTCTATTCATCATATTTTCAGGAATATACTTAAACAAAACCTCTTTCAAAATCAATTTACTTTTTCTATTTTTTATTTTCAATTTATCATCCAAAGTCCATGAGAATTCTATTATATTTTTATCAAGCAATGGTACTCTTGTTTCCAGTGAAACTTTCATTGATGCCCTGTCTACTTTTGCAAGTACATCATCTGATAGATACCATTTTGAATCAAATAGTCTTATTTGATTTAAGCAGTTCATTTCCAATTTTTCAAGTTGCCAATATGTAAATGTATTATTCCATCCGATTATTATTTCATCCGGATTTTTTAAAGGAAATGTTATGTTTTTGTATATTTCAAATGGGGATTCAGAGCCAAAATACTGATAACTTTTAATTATTTTATGTCTTATTTTTTCAAATACCATCGGCAGGTTTTTTGAATTGGATAAATCTGGCACCTTACTCATCAATTGTGATATTTTTTGTCTTACTGGAAAGGGTATATGCTTTATAATATTCCATATTTTGGGGCCAAGGTAGTGGCGGTTGTATCCGGCGAAGAGTTCATCGCCACCGTCTCCTGACAGTGCTACTGTTACATGCTGTTTTGCTAGAGATGAAACTAGATAAGTTGGAATCTGGCTTGAGTCTGCATGAGGTTCGTCATAGATCTGTGGCAGAAGGGGTATCACTTCCATTGCCATTTTCGGTGTCACATATAATTCGGTATGATCAGTTCCTAAATAATTAGCTATTTGTTTTGCATAGGGAGCTTCATTATAACCTTTTTCATCAAAACCAATAGTGAATGTCTTAACTGGTCTGGAACTTAACTGCTGCATAATGGAAACAATTACGGATGAGTCAATTCCTCCGGATAAAAATGCGCCGAGGGGAACATCCGAAATCATTCTCATCTCAATACTTTCACGTAATTTTTCGTCCAGCAGTTCGACAGCCTCCTGCTCCGTACCTTTAAATGGATTGTTTACACCATCGTATGCAACGTCTATGATTGACCAGTACTCTGACATCTCCTTATCACAATAGCCATCGCGCAGAGTTATTTTCAAAAGTGACGACTGAGGTAATTTGAATATATCTTTAAAAATACTCCATGGTGCAGGAACGCAGTTATGCTGCAGATAAAGCCCAAGTACATCTCTATCAATCTCCTTTGAAAAACCCGGAAATTTCATCAGAGCTTTAAGTTCACTTCCGAAAAGAAGAGTATCTTTTTGAATACCCCAATACAATGGTTTTTCGCCCATCCTGTCTCTTCCAAGATACAATATCTGTTCTTCTCTGTCCCATAGCGCGAATGCAAACATCCCGTTGAATTTTTTAAGAGATTCAGTGATGCCCCATCTTTCGAACGCGAAGAGCATGATTTCAGTATCACTTGTTCCAACAAGTGGAAGTGGCCCATTTATTTCAAGTTCTTTTTTAAGTCTGAGAAAATTATAAATTTCTCCGTTGAATACTAGAACGTAACGGCCGGTATGACTGTGCATCGGTTGATGCCCGTGAGGTGAAAGATCAATTATTGAAAGACGACGATGACCAAGCGCTATCCCACTTTTGTTATCAATCCAGGTCCCTCGATCATCAGGGCCTCGATGAATCAGAGTATCAGTCATACTGTCTATAATGTGTTGTTTCTGGTCTTGGGTGGTTTTGTTTTTTAAGTCTAGAAAGCCTGTTATTCCGCACATGGGGTCTTTCTTAGTTGCCTGGGCTTAGGTCTTCCATGGTCAGGGTGGTGTAGCCTTTTATTTTCCAGGTTTTGTCGTAGTTTGAGATGTAATGGGGATGGGCAGAGGGGTTTTCAAAGAAATCGAGAAGGGAACTCAGGGTGGAATTGGAATTGTAGTAATAGCCACGGCCGAAAACTACTTCAAAAACCGTTGAGTTTTCCTTGCGGAAGTGGAGAAGCCCGGTGCCTTTTTTAACATAAAGAAGTGGAATACTCTTTCCTGAATCCGCGAATACGGTTTTGTCAGCGCTTAGTTTGAACTGGCCACCAAACCAACCTGCTGTAACGGGAGTTCCCGACCGGAATGAATACTGATAACTGTAGTAACTGTGGGATTTTTTGTCCACGCGGGATGACTCCACCCAGCCTTTGAACTTCATATCGTAGTCCGAAGGTGATGCAATAAGGACCATCTTTCCATCCCGTCGTTCAACTTTAAAACGGGCATCCGCCGTGAGGGTTGCAAGAACATCTTTTTTATCGGAATTTGTATAGATCGGGCCTTTTTTTACATCGAAAATCACTCGCTGCCAACGTGAATAATAATTGTAACGCACATATTTATATGATCCGAATTTGAGACCTATATCTTTTGTTTCAACCCAAACGCGGATTGGAACATAGTGGTTAATTGTTACCTCAGTGAAATCACCGGATTTTTTACCTTCACGGACAATCACACCGCTGGAGAGATACCCCCCGATGGCAGATTTGGAAGGTTTTGAGTAAAAATAAGTGTTCGTGACAATAATTTTACCCAGATTGCTTTTTTTAACCCACCCGATAAGTACATATGGAGTAAGAACGGCAATTTTGACCCAGTCTTTTTTGTATTCTTTGAGATCATAAACCATGAGGGATTTTGGGGCCTCGACGATTTTCTTACCACCGGGAGAATTAAATATCTCAATTCCATCATAGTAATTACCATAAGCTGGTTTTTCCATTACCAGAAGAATCTCGGTTTTTCCCTTGGCTGCTTTTTCGATCTTGCTGATCATGACTGTGGGATTACTTAAATTCTGGGCAAGCAGAAACAAACACACTATAAACATGGATTAAACCCTCATATTGAAATCAGAAATATTGAGGATCTCTTCTTTCGACGGATCCACCAGAAATACTTTACCCCAAATTGAGTTGGTTTCACAGTAGGTAAGATAACGAACGTCAATTGTCCATATTTCCTGTCGGCTCTGGCATGGCGGAACCCAGGATAGTACGCGCAGAGGTCCACATTTATAACGATATACTGCGTTAAGATCTTGAAATTCCTTAGATTTACTGACTATTGCAATACACTGTCGTTTCATCTGTTCCGTAATGTTTCGCCGCCATGGAGATATAAACTCAACTTTTCTGACATCTCCCGAAAGATTGAGTTGCACGAGATAATTCTCATCACCGATCATATCCTCGAAATCATTTACGTTAAACTCCGGGTAAAGATCTTTTGCTTTTATTTCATTGAGTCGAGTCTGGAATTCTTTTTGAGCAACCTGCTCCGTCGCATCCTCATAGAAAGCAAGCAGCCTGCCGATAATGCGTTTTGAAGGGAGACGGTGATCCCAGTCGATGATAAACATCATTGATAAGTATTGCTTATCAGGAAATGGAACAAAATCCGGCATTTTTGCCAGCAGTTCGGTTTTTGTGATCCCTGGAATAGCCTGAAGCCGCACCCGTGGATGATAGAAGGTGTTTTCCTCAAGCATTTTCAAGTGGAGTTCCAGCATTATACCTCCGGAATCATTGTATTTTTGACCAGATTCAATCAGTTCAGAACCACATTGAGGGCATAATAGCACACAAATCACTATTTCCGGTAAATTTTCTCCCCATAAATTCTTAGTTTCTAAAACCTGTAATTCAGGTTCAACAGCATGGATCTGTCTTTGAAATCAAGACTGTTTTCAGTTTCGTAGAATCTCAGGTGGGCGCTTAAAGAAAAATACTTATAGTCAAAAAGCAGAAGTTCCATATCAATCATATGTTTCCAGAGATAATCCGGAGCAAAAGGAGACCATGTGTAAAGTATCCTCCCACGCGGAAATTCCAGAAAAGTAAAATTCAGAGCCGTGCTCAAGGCAATATTCAGATATGATTCGGGGTTTTTAATGTGCGCACTTTCAGACCAGAAAAGCCCCCCGGCAACAATTGAAGAAAAATTAATGTATTTTGTGAAAACCGGGATAGAAAAACCAAAACCCACATTTCCAGTAACAGTGCTTTCAACGTTTGAATCCGGAAAAAGGACTTTGTTTCCGTAATAACTTAAATCAATATATCGTACAAAGGACGATTTCAGAAATGCCGGATTTTCACGGGCATCAAGTTTATAAAGCGTAAACTTTGATATACCTGCCTTTTCTTTATTTGCGATGACATCAAGGCGGAAAAACTCCAGAGATGAGTTTTCGAAAAAATCCGGGTGCGACATGCCAAATCCATATTCACCAAGGCGCCATGATATATTTACACGGGAATCAGATGTTTTATCAAACCCTCTATAATAGCCAGCTGTTAGCGTTCTCCGTTTCATATCCTGATATGGATTTTTCCTTGAAAAATGGATCTGTACCTTCTTGATATCACTTTCAAGACTTCTTTTTACAACAGCTACAAGGGCTGTCAGGTAGCCCCTGCTCTCATCAGGATCTTTTGTTCTTCTGGCCATATAGGGCAATACTTTTATAAGATAATTACGCTCAGCAGTAGAAACGGTTTTATGATGGCTCGCTCCCATACCGGCGAATTTAAATTTATCGTATTTTTTCCTTAACTTCCGAGGTAATTTATTGAAATAATGTATGGATTCTGCTTGCCCCGATGGAATGAAGTGACGTTTCTTTTTACTATTTTCCGGAATTAACTCGTTTGGAAAAACTATTCCAAACTTACCGCGCCCATGTATGAGTTTAAAAATACCATCACTGCAATTGTGGAATATGAACTGATATCCCGGTGGCTTCCCGATATATTTTTTCAGGCGTTCATCTATTTTCTTTTTATAATTAATATCAAGTGGATAAATCCACAGGGACCTGTCTTCGAGATCATATTCTATCCGTTTGTCCTGAAAAGATCGCAATCGATAAAGGCCTTTAATTGTTGCAAAAAGCCCTTTAGCCATAAGCAGCGTACTGTTTTGAGTGATACCAACATATTCAATAATTACCGCGTCGGGTTCCGGTATTCTTTCATTGTGAGCGACTAAATATGAGTGTCCGAAAGTTGAAGCGGGACTACGGGGATCTGCACCGACGAAAACAAGACTGATCCTGTCTTTTTCCGCCCAGCGTTCCGGCGTAGGATCAGGAAACCACGGGTGTCTGTACTGAACTACTTTCCTGGATTTTCCCAGCGAATTACTCCACTGACAGGCAATGGATCGCGGGATGTCCTCATTTTTCAGGATTTCACGAAGTTTTGCAATCCACTGGGTATATTCAGAACCGTTATCGTTAAACAACCTGAAGGCAGTTCGAAGCATGGCGCCATCACCAGATGCTACCTGTGTGAGCCAGTCCTCAAATGTGTGAAGTATCAAAGAAAATAGCCTTGACCTGCACTCCGGTGTGTTCGTAGTTGACTTCGGGGAGAGATCTACATGAATTTGTGCAGGGGAGTATTGATAAATTGCATCAGTGTAGTAATCGGTAGTAGACCCGGAAATATTAATAAAATTAAGGTAAAAAAGGGGTTGCCAGGCTGTTTGCAGTATGAAGATTTTATCCTCATAGCCTTTTTTGCGGACTGTTATCCGCTGCCCGGTTTTTATTTTTATTTTAGAGCTCAGGGGAGTTTTGCCGATGTATTTTCCATCAATCAGCACATCACTTTCAACATTTGAAGTGATCACGAGTTTGCGATCTGTTCCCGAAAAAACAGTGGCGCAACTGGAAGTAAAAACTAAGATAAATATAAATACAGGGGAAAGTGATATTTTCACAATTTTGAAGGCATTGAAGAAACTAACGGATAGAAACGAATATTTCAAAAGCACGAATTACTTCACAATAATTATTACAGGAGGACAAGGCTGAACCTGAGGACAAGGCTGAACACGAGGACAACTCTGAACACGAGGACAACTCTGAACCGGTGTCGGAGCAGCCCTGCAACTTCCTTCTTCAGGAGCGAGATCTACATGAATTCTGTTTGGTGAATATCTGTACATTGCACCAGAAGCATGATCGGTTGTAGAACCGGTTGTGGCACATCCCCCAGAAATAATGTTCCCATAATATAGAGGATCAATAGAAGTAGTTAACATCACCGTTTTGGAAACGTACCCGTCTTTTTTGAGTGTAATAAATGAGTCGCCTCCCCTTGGAACAATACCAGTAAAGGGCGTGGTACCTATTGGCTTGTGGTTGAAAAAGATTTCTGCTCCATCAACGTTTGAGTCAATGGTAATGCGCTGAGATGATCCATTGACTATTGAGGCGCATCCAGCAGTGAAATTGAATGCTAATACTGAAACAACAAGAATTGTTTTAAACGAAGATTTCATATTAACACTCCTTTTTTAAAACACTGACTTAATTTACCGCCTTTATTTAGAGAGTCAAATAAAAAAATTTATGGTTCTGTGAATGAAAATTCACACCACAGACAGGTGTTTTAACAGATTTCAATTTAAATCCAGAGTGTTGAAGCTTTGGTTTAAAGGACATTAACTACTTAAAAAGGGTGTGTTCTACGAGGATTTTGGTACCGATTCCGATTAAAACTATGCCACCGGCCAATTCTATTTTATCTTCAAATAGATGGCCAAAACTGTTACCGATGTAGGCACCTGCGAAAGACATAATGAAGGTGACTAATCCGATAATAACTACGGGGATAATTATGTATATTTCAAGGAATGAAAAAGTGATGCCCACAGCAAAAGCATCAATGCTTGTGGCAATAGCCAGAGAAAATAAAATGTATAAATTCAATGGATCTGATTCTTTAGCGTCATCTTTCAACTGTCTTGATTCATAAATCATTTTACCACCAATAAATGCCAGAATTACAAAAGCACACCAGTGGTCAAAGGCTTCCATGTAGCCCCGTGCATATATCCCAAGTTTCCATCCGATCAGAGGCATCACACCCTGAAAAACACTGAAGAACGCAGCAATCCTCAATGCATGCTTCAATCTCATCTTTTTAATTGCAGCACCGCTTCCAATAGATACTGCAAAGGAATCAGCAGCCAAACTGAAAGCAATTATAATTATTGAAAAATATCCCATAAATATCCTTTCAGGAATCCGGAAATATTTCCGATTGGAACATCGTACCATCTTGCATTTCGCTTCACGAAATTGCTTGTCGCGAAGGTTTCAGAAAATCAAAAATTTACACCGGGGTAACGGTTTTTATGTTCCAGGTCTGATAGTGAGTAGAGGGAATCTCCGACAGGAAGCGGCTAACACGGCGTATGTTGCGGTTTCTATCTTTGGGCGAACCCATGAGGGGATGCACAAGATAAAGGTGTTCTTTTGCCCTCGTCACCGCTACATGGAAGAGACGCCGCTCTTCATCCAGGGCGTCCTTTGTCTTTGCAAATGCCAGAGGGAAAAGCCCTTCCGTGACTCCGGCAATGAAAACTGCTTTCCATTCAAGACCTTTAGCCTGATGAACTGTTGAAAGTGTAATGCGATCTTTGGGTTCCTCTAAAACTGCGTAAGCTTCACCGACGGGACCACCACTGAGGCCGAGATCCGTGAGAAACTGGTCAAACCCGGTGTACTGGGAAGAAACTTCCACCAGTTGATTGAGTTCTGCAAGACGGTCCACGGCATTTTCAAATTTTCGCAGGGCTATTGGTTCATAAGATGAAACCACTGCCTTGAGAAAGCGGGGAAGATCATGCTTCATGCCTGCTAGAGTATTGAAAAATTCTGCCTCGCGTACAAGGGGAGCATTTCGGTAGAGTTCCGGATCTGTTTTTACTACCGCAAGGTACAGATGCATATTGTCTGGAATAGATGCAGGATCAAATTCGTAGCCTGAATCAATGAGTTTTCGCACAGTCGCGGTGCCAAGACCCGGCGCAAATTTAAAATATCGCAGCAAAGCAACTTCATCAAAAGGATTGTGAACAAGTCTCAGGTAGGAAATAACATCCTTGAAGTGAGCCTGCTCAAAAATGCGCATACTTCCGCTCACATTAAATGGAATCTGACGACGGGTCAGTTCCATTTCCAGCTCCAGAGCCTGTTTGTGTGTGCGATAAAGGATGGCGATCTCTCCAAGTTCGATGCTGTGCTCCATGTGGAGCTCCCAAAGTCGCTGGGCAATGAACTGAGCCTGCTGGACTTCATCTCTTACCTGAAGATAAACAGGAGTCATATCTCCCAAAAGTACCGGAGAAAGTGTTTTTTTGAATTTAGTCCCGGTCTCGGCGATAACAGCATTTGCCAGAGTAAGGATCGGTGGCACACTGCGATAGTTATTTTCTATTTTAGCAAGCACACCATTTGGATAAACATCAAAGAAATTCCATATGTTATCAGGCGTAGCTCCTCTAAAACTGTAAATTGCCTGGGCATCATCACCAACTACGGTAATGTTTCCGTGGGGTTTAGCCATGAGGTTTATAATGTCGCCCTGAAGACGGTTTGTATCCTGATATTCGTCAACTAAAATGTGATCGAACATGGAAGTGATCTCTTCACTCAGGGTTGAATCTGAAATCAGGGCATACTTCCAGAGAGCAAGAAGATCATCAAAGTCCACTACCTGTCTGCGAATTTTCCTGATGCTGTATTCTTCAAAAATTCTGGAAATTAAGTCAATAGAGGATCCAAGGTCCGGATCGTTTTTACGGATGACATTCTCTAGGGAACTCTGAGTTGACAGTGCAAAACTGAACACTGAAATCAGTTTTGACGCCGTGAGTGGAGCAGACGCTCCAAGATCATGCATAACACCGTGCAGAAATTCCTTTGCGTCTTCTGAATCCATTACAGTGAAGTCATTACCGATGCCTATGCGATCACCAAACAGCCTCAGGAGACGGTTCCCAATGTGGTGAAAGGTTCCAGCCCATATACGATCGGCATTACCTATCATTTGAGTGAGACGATTCACCATTTCCCGGGCGGCCTTTATGGTGAACGTACAAAGCATGATACGCTCGGGAGGAACACCGGAAACAAGCAGATGTCCAACGCGACTGATGAGGGTTTTCGTTTTACCGGTGCCGGCCCCGGCGATTATGAGAAGTGGCCCGGAAGGGGATTTGACTGCTTCAAGTTGCTGGGGATCAAGCCCGTCGTAGGGACTCAGGCCTTCGGAACCGGTTTGGGAAACAATAAGTTCATAATCCATATGACACGGATGACTACTGCTCTTCAATTATGATGTCGTCGATGAACCAGCCTTCATTTGTAACGGAGGAGTCCGAACGGAAGGCAAATCGAATGACAACAGTATTTCCGATATAACTTGTTAGATTAACAGTGTGCTGAGTCCAAGTTGTGTTAACACCGGTCCAGCCGTAAGTTCCCTGATAAGCAGGGCTTACTTCGGATGTCGGAATATCGACAAAGGTAATGCCTCCGTCATTTGAAATCTGAACTTTTCCACCATCGCAACAGGATTCGGCATCAACCCATCCGTAGAAAGTCATAACCGGAGCCGTAGCTATCGATAGATCTATTTCCGGAAGTTTGAGATAAGTTGTGTCATAACTCAGGGAGTTTGCGTATTCTCCTGCCAGATCAGTACCAACGCAGTACGGAGTCGAATAACAGCCGGAGGGCCCTGATACTGAAGTGGGAGTTCCAAGAGCAAACTCACCAGCCATGGTCCATCCATCAGGAAGGGCGCTGTCTGCGAAATCGGAAAATGCGTAATACAGGAACCCGGAGCATCCAACAGTATCGATGGTACAGTTGGAGCGACAAACGAGGGAACCGGATTCATAACCAAAGGAAGAACAGTTTTTGCCTTTAAAATCAGACCCGTCGCACTTTTCAGAGCATTCAGCTGTGGAATCACCACAAACAGGGCCCGTGCCGGTACAACCTGTGAAATCAAGCATACAGTAACTGGTGCAGGCAATGGTGCCACCTTCCCAGCAGTTGTTTGTGCAGGTCTGATTATTGAGAAGGGTTCCGTCACATTCTTCCCCGGCGTCGATTTTGCCGTTACCGCAGTCGGGACAGCAGTCAGCAAGGGAATTCATGCAGTTTTCATTTTTAGTGCGTTCGCAAATGCCGTCGCCAACAATGAATTCACGAAGGCAGTTTTCATCACAGCCATCGCCTTCAACTACGTTACCGTCATCGCATTCTTCGCCAGTTTCGAGGATCAGGTTACCGCAAGTGGGAGTGCCGTCTTCGTCCATGCAGCCGGGACTACAACCGTCGTAACGGACGTTGTTGGAATCCTCGCAAGTTTCTCCCTCATCCAGGATTCCGTTGCCGCAATCCGGACAACAATCCTGAGGGCATACGTCGCAGAATTCACCGTCTTCTTCTTCGCAGATACCGTTACCGCAGTCGAATTCCGGGCGGCAGTATTGACTGCAGCCATCACCAGCTACAAGATTGCCGTCATCGCAGATTTCAATAGGCCAGTCACGGATGCCATCACCGCAGCCGGATTCCACTTTACAAAGAGCACTGCAGCCGTCACCATCTGTTGTATTTCCATCATCGCAGGATTCGCCGTATTCGAGGATCCCGTTGCCGCAAACTTGAGCACCTTCTGAGGTACAGGTAGCACTGCAGCCGTCGCCATCAATAAGATTACCGTCATCGCACTCTTCAATTAGAAGTTCGCCATTTTCACCCTTGGTGAAATCAATGTAACCGTTACCACAGCCGACTTCCTTCTGACAGGATGCACTGCAACCGTCATTATTACCATGGTTGCCATCATCACATTCTTCGTTGCCTTCAATCAGGCCATTTCCGCAGAACTGTAAAAGAAGACAATCCTCGCTACAGGTAGAATAAGGTGATGGAATTTCAGGATCGCACTGCTCTCCTTCATCAAGAATTCCATTTCCACAGTTATTGTTTTTGTCATCATCACAGGATGTGAATACAAAAGTAAGGGCTGCTGCAAGAAATAAGAAACGACTGACTTTCATCAAGCACCTCCGATGGGCCAAAATTTAGATATTACACTGACCGCATAAACGATCGTTCTCAATTACTTTAAGGTATTCCTGCGTTATTTCAACAGGATAATTACTATCAAAACAGGCCATGCAAAATTTTTTGGGAAAAACGTTCCTGAGCGCAGATACGGGAATAAATGTAACACTGTCCACACCCATCATTTCTGCCATTTTTTTCTCAATAATATCAAGAGTCTCACCATCAGGACATGGTTCATCTATCTTTAAACGCTCCATAACAACACGGCCCATAAGTTCCGACTTTAAAGACATATCGATTCCGTAAAAACATGGATTAACAACGGGGGGAGAATAAATACCCACGTGAATCGATAGCGGTTTTCTGGTTTTCAACACCTCGGTAATACGTGCGATGGTATTTCCACGGACAATACTGTCATCGATAAGCATGACATTTTTACCTGTCACTTCCGTATCAATGGGGTTCAATTTTAGTTTTAAAGCCTTCATTCGAGCGGCCTGGTCAGGCATAATAAAAGTTCGCCCGGAGTACCGGTTTTTAATAAACCCCTCCCGGTGTGGGACACCAATATACTCACTGAAAGCAATGGCAGATGGTCTGGAAGTATCAGGAATCGGAATGACAACATCTATTTCAGATGCTTTATGTTTTAAAAGCCACTGTCTTGCAAGTTCACGCCCCAGTTCCAGCCTGCTTTGATAAACACACTTGCCATCAAGATGTGAATCCGGACGAGCAAAATAGATGTACTCGAAAACACAGTGACTGGGCTTTTCCGGTGCGATATCAGCGAAAACCGGCTCTTCACCCTCCCGGAAAAAAATCACTTCCCCTGGTTTCACGTGGCCACAGATTTCAAAATCGAGAATATCGAGGCACACACTTTCGGAAGCAGCAATCCAGGCGGTTCCTTTACGTCCATAAACTGCCGGACGTATGGCATTGGGATCGCGTGTAAGAAACATGGTGTCTTTTCCGTCAATATTCATGATTCCGACGATGGAAAACGCTCCTTTGACAATCCGGAATGTTTCTTTGAGGGAATGAATGACATCTTCAAGGGAATACCCGGGTTTTGTTTCTTTTGTGATGTAAGAAGCCATCACATGCAGAACTGGCTCCACATCGCAATGGGAAGAAAGATAGATGGATTTTTCCAGAAGAAAATCCTTTATCTCCTCAAAATTAATGATGTTTCCATTGTGGGCCATAACGATACCGGGTCGCCGGCTGTAAAATGGTTGAGTATCCTCGCGGTTTCCCGAACCGATGGTGGGATAACGCACGTGGCCAATGGCTGCACTGCCTTCAAGTCGGTCCAAGTCTTCCTTTTTAAAAATCTGGTGCACAAGCCCAAGATCTTTTGAAATTCTGAAATGGTTACCTTTTTTAGAAGCAATTCCTGCGCTGTCCTGCCCACGGTGCTGGATACTCTGCAAAGCAGTAAAAACCTCATGAGATGCCTGTTCTACGCCAATAAGACCAACAAAACCGCACATTTTTCACCTCCGGGGTGACCTTGCAAGGGTCTTAACATCTATATCATTGAGGGATTTTTATCAATAGCGTTTCGGGATTTATATTGAAGCGTATTTCAGGCCACTACCTGACTATTTACGGAAGAGAACAATGGCGTTTTCTGATTGTTTTGTAAGAGCTTTGTCTCGGGCAACAATGCTTATTATATTGATACCTTTATACAGGGGAACTACTACTTTAAAATTATAATCAAGTATATTTCCGAGAACTTTGTACTCAACTTTTTTACCATAAATGCGTGCTTTTATGTTTGAAACACTCACATAGAAGTCTCGAAGACCCTCAGTGTCAGTTATTTTACCTGTGAGTGTTACTTTTCCATCGGAAACCATCATCTGGTAATTGTTTATTTTAATTTCCGGGGGTGTGAGCGTAAATACATTAGACAGTTTTCCCGTTTTACCCTTCGCCTGCATCAAAGCTGTAGAGCTGCGGGCAACCCAGGCATACGGGAACTTTTTATCTCCCGTTGAAATCCGGAGATAGTTATTCTTTTCTGCAGTTACGTTAAAAGATGAACCCTTCTTCGCCTGCCAGACCTTCTGTCGGGCTTTTTCCCAGGGAACATCCGTCACTTCCAGATTATTGGCTGCGCGTACCCAGTAGTTAACTTTTTTAATATCATCCTGTCTGGATCGGTGGGTTTTAACAAACCATGGAATTTCAAGTTCATCGGCAAAAACACAGTCTTTATACTTCAATTTGAACTGGAAATACTCGTCAGCACTTGTTTTTATAGCCTTCACACGGAAAACTATTTCTCTCGTCTGACCAGCTCCAAGTTTGCTGAGATCGGACTTCGTATTGATCATTTCAACCTGGGGTCCCGTGAAATTCTTCAGAATCAGACTTGATTCTCCGCACTTACCCTTGCCTGTGTTTTTAAGGATCACATGAAATTCCCCCGTTTCGTTTTCTTCAAGTTTACCGTCGTCTCCGATGGTATCTTTAAAGTAATAACTCATTGATATCGAAGGATTATTTGCACCCTTTACCGTTATAGTTGAATCAGATTTGAATTTAAGTTTTTGAACATCAGAGAAAAAATCAGCTTTCACATAATCCATTCGAGAACTTACGCCATCGGGAATTTTAACCTCGACAATCTTCTTAACTTCTTTTCCTGCATCAATTTTACCGAATAGAACTTCCTGAAAATTAATACGAGGATTTGAACTGTGAAGCTCGCTTCTGATTCTGAAAGCAGGCTGCTTTCCGGTATTTTTTACTTTTAATTCAAGCTTAGCCCAGGAGCCAGCGGGAACATTATTTTTTACAGGTTTCAGGGAAACGGAAAGCGAAGGATTTGTGGATGTTTTATTTTCAGTCCAATCAATTTTAAATGTTTTCTTAAGTTCGTCGGAAATTTTCTTCATTTCCTTTTTTTGAAATTCAGCTAGTGCAGCCTTGGACTTGTGAAGCGTTATTTCACGACTTTCATGTTTACCGCGTCGAGTTTCGAGGAGAGCTTTCGCTGTCTTTACAACACCGTCCATTTTAAAGGCATCCTGATCTTCGCTGTAGTCATCATCGGGATCCTGACCGCAATAGTGACATTTAAATGGCATGGAAATCGCTTTCGCCCCAAGAGTATAAATGTAATAGGAACTTTTTGCCGAGATGTTCGCCCTTGCGGCTTTAAGGGAACTTTTGAGGGAAGCTTCCGTCATTGTTTCCCTGCCGGATGTATAAAAAACCACCTGACGACCGCGATTTTTTGGATTGAGTTTGACATCATGGACTTCGATATCCGGGACAATTCCTCTACCCTGAATGGAAACGTCTCCGTAAGTAAGATACTGACTGATAGTGATTTTCAATGCACTATCAAGAGGATACTCAATGACATCCTGAACGGAGCCTTTACCGAAAGTCCTTGCCCCTAAAACAACCGCTCTGCCACTGTATTTCAGAGATCCCGCAACGATTTCACTTGCGCTTGCACTGCCTTCATCAACTAAAACCACCAAAGGTCCTTTATAAATTGTTGAAGAAAAATCCGCTCGATATTCTCTACGACCACTGCGATTTGAATTTTTTGCAACCTGAGATACAATTGTGCCCGTATCCAGGAAAAAGTTTACGATTTCTATTGCGCTTCGCAGAAGACCACCACCGTTTCCGCGCATGTCGATGATCAATCCACGGATGTTTTTATTCTTCATTTTAACGATCGCACTTTTAACCTGTGCTGCCGTTGGTACCTGAAATCCACGGATTTTTATATAACCGAGATCACCAGCTTCGGATTTAATTGTCTGGTGAGAAACACCGTCATAAGAGATAACCTGACGAGAAATTGTGTACTTCTCAATTTTATTAATACGTTTTATTTGAATTGCAACAGCGTCTCCCGGTTCCCCGCGAAGCCTTTTTACCGCTTCCTGAAGGGAAAGGTTATCGGTGCTGGTTTTATTAATTGAAATAATGTGATCACCGGGTTTAAGCCCTGCAGTGAAAGCGGGGCCGTTGGGAAGAACTTTAAGAACTGAGAGTTTTCCACTGCAAACGGCCACAACTATTCCAAGTCCGCCGAAAGCCCCGGAATGATGAATTTTCATTTCCTTAAAATAATCCGCAGGCATGTAATTCGTATGAGGATCAAGGGTTTCAAGCATTCCGGAAATCATTGCATGCTCAACTTTTTCCAGTTTTACATCCTTCGGAAGATTTGCTTTGAGGAATTTATAAGCATCGGAAAAGGACTCCATGAGATACAATACACTCTCAATCTTACCCTTGAACCGTCTTGTTTTGCCCATGACTTCAACTTCAACAAGCCCCGATGCTTCACGTACCATTATTTCAGGAACCATTCTCGCCGCATTATCAAGCCCCGCTAGAAACATTTTTGACGCATCAATGCGTTCAGGCTCAAGATAACGCTGAGCAACATAGAATATCGTCAACTTGAGATCCATTATTTCCGACTTGTATTTTTTCTTAGAACCCCAGGCGTGTCCCGCGCAGGAAAAGAGTGTGGAGATTATCAACGCAAGTGAAACAAAAAATGATTTCTTCATAAAATACCTCTGAATAAGAACCGGATGTGATGTCAACTGAACCCCGGATTTCAACATACCTGGAAAACCCCCGGCAAAAGCACATGTGGGGCCATGTGGTAATACTCACAGAACCTTTAAATATGCCCGAAAATTTCAAAAACTCTACAATAGAATTGTTTTTTGTAAAATTGAAAGAGAAAAGAGAGCGAGTTTTTCGGATCTGCCACGGTATCAGAGAACTTTGGTTTTAATGAATGACCGGAATTCCCTCAGTGTGCGTTCATTTTCACCAAGCGGTTTCGGTTTGTAACCTCTGACTTCATCTTCTATTTCTCTGTCAAACTGATCCATTGCACCTTTTTCGTCTAAAATGACGTCTGCGGTGCGGTTGCGGATACGTTTGTCAGGAAGACCTACAACATATGCAGAAAATTTATCGTAGTGATCTTCCAGAAGGAGTTTCACGAGTTCGAGATCGCCAGCAATTTCCTTGAAGCGATCAGATGCCGATGGCATTCCGGCTTTAAGAGCTTCAAAAGCTGCAACGCGAAGAACAGAAGCATCATCTAAAACGCCAACACCACCGATATAGTCGGGGATAAGATCGATTTTCATGATGAGGTATGAAAGCCCGCCCACAAGCAGTTTTTTTGCTTCCCTGGAAGTATCTGGGAGATCGATGGCCGCACGAAGTTCCTTGGCGTCCTCGGAGAGGGTCTGAATCCATTTATCAAGTGCTTTGAGAAGTTCTAAATCCGTCATTTGTAATTCCTTCCATTTGTGGTTTCAAAATGCACGCATGAGAGGATAACGAAAATATTGCATTTTGGTCAAGCTGAAGTTTTGTTAATCCGCTTCAAACCATGAAAATGAGCTTTATGGTATACTATACAGAATAGTAATTATACAAAACCTGTCCATGATTTTATAATATATTACATCCTTGACAATACCTTGTTTTTGTTTTGCACCATATATTTATAACTTACTAATTTGATTTAGATTTAGCAATTTATAGTTTTCTTACAACATTGATACTACTTACTTTCTCATGAATAATAGAATTTATCTACTTGATTTTATGGAGCGTTAAAGTATTGTTAAAAAATGCCGATTAGGCACTTAATACCTAATCCTTCTACCTACCATTGCAGGAGTTTTTTATGGCACAGAAATCAATTGGAACAAAGTTGAATGTGGGTCTCATTTTATTTGCCGTCATAATGGCCGCTGGGATTACCGCAGGCTCAATCATCTTATTACGCGGATACTCAGGTAAATCCATCAAGGGCTACGTCGAAGACATGGACAATATCCAGAAGCAATATGGAAAAGACATGTACAGTCTTCATGAAAGCCGTCTGAAGGACTTAACTCAATTGGCTGTCTCTACCGTAAAGAGCTATCATAAGGAAGCTCACGATACAAACAGACTTGCAGAAAAATTCAGACCCAGGGTTAAAAACGTTGTAATCAGCGCCTACCACATCATCGATCATATTTCGAAAATGCCCAAACTCAAGGAAGAAGAGAAAAAGAAACTTGCTCTGGAAACTATCGGAGCAATCCGTTACGAAGATGATCTCGGTAATTATGTCTTTGTTCATGACACCGAAGGTATTATGCTCGCTCATGTTAAAAGTAATCTTGTTGGCACCAATATGCTTGAATATAAAGATAAAAAAGGTAAGTTCTATATAAAAGACTTTATTAAAACTGGTAAAACCAAGGGCGAAGGTTTTTCTGATTACTGGTGGGTAAGACCCGGCGATACAGACCCGACCCTCAAAGTAACTTATTTAAAACTCTTCAAAAAATGGGGTTGGATTATCGGTAGTGGAACTCATGCGTTACTTTTAGAGCAAGACATTAAAAAACAAGCTCTTGAAACAATTGGTTCCATGCGTTACGGCGACAATGATTATTTCTGGGTAAATGACTACGACCAGAAAATGCTTTCCCATATTACTCCCGCCAACGTTGGTAAAAACTTTAAAGATTACAAAGATGCTAAAGGTACTAAAATCTTTGAAAAATTCCTCTCAATCGCTAAACGACGGGGAGAAGAGGGAGAATCAATGAAATACTGGTGGCCTAAACCAGGACAGTCTGAACCAGCTCCCAAAATGAGTTTCATCAGGGGTTTTGCCGACTGGAACTGGGTTGTAGGAACCGGCGTTTACATCGACTACGTGGAAAAGCAAATTGAACTGCAAAAACAAAAAGTTAACGCTCAAGTTGAAAAGCAGAAATCTGAATTCCAATCCACACTACGCTTTTATTTCATAATAATTCTTGGTTTTGTTCTGATTCTCACGATTTCCCTTATCTTCATCTTCCGCTTCTCTTTGATTCAGCCCCTGGTTGGCAGAGTTAAACGATTAACTTCAGCGGCAGACATGATTTCAACGGGAGAAGATGTTGATATTACTGATATTTCAAAACGTGAAGATGAAATCGGTGAACTTGGAGCAGCATTTGAAAGAATGTCAGTCAGTGTTAAAAAACTTCTCGAAGCCGTGGACCAGGATGAGGATTGATAATGGCAAAAAAAATCCTTTTAGTTGATCTACTGAAAAAACCGGATTTTGTGAACCGTACTGCGGAATACCTGCTTAATATTCCAGAGCATTGCGAATTTACGTCAGTTCCGTTTGAAAATTTCAGTCAGACCCTTAAACAGGACAATGAAGTCGGTCTTGTTATAATACACACAGATGCTTCAAGTCAGTTGACTGTGGATGTTCTGACTATACTCCTTGGTCAGAATCGATTTATACCGACTGTATGCGCAATTCCTGATGCTCATGAAAAATTGTTTCAAAGTGAGTATTTCAGGCTTGGAAATGTCCTGAAGACCATTTTTTATAAGGATTTTCTACGACTGGTAGATGTAAGTTCATTTTATGAAGTTTCCGCATTCACTTTAACAGGAGAAGGTGATTTTCCTGACATTATTGATTTGATTACTGATTCTGACATACATCAGATGATCGTTTTCAAAGACGACAATGGTCTCATCGGTCGTATCTACTCTCCGGAAAATTCATTATACTATGCCGAGTTGTGTACGAGAGAAGGCGAGCCAGTCTACTTTGGTATGGACGCCCTCACATATATGGCTCACGCTAAAATGCGGACATTTCATTTAACTGTTTCCGAGTATCTGCCGGCAGCGCCTAATCTATCTGGAGAAACTGCTGACATAATCATTAAAGCGCTAAGTGAAGAGCCTGGGCAGTCTATAAATCAAAATCATTCTCGTGAATCTCGAGATACTGATAAACTGAACAGGTCCCGAAAAGATACAAGACAGATGCAAGCTGTGAAAGGAGCATCAGAAATGAGTCTCACTGTTTCCAAATTGTTATCCCATATGCCATGGGTTGCTTCTATTGGTGAGGATGGTGGCATTAAACAAATCTGGGGCGAAGAAGCGGATAATGCTGATGAAACCGGACCAGTTGCTATTTACTCTTTAAAAAGTCTTGACGAAATGGGCGGAATGCTTGGCCTCGGGCAGTGCATGAGAGTCTTCATTTCCGGAGACAAATCCAGTTATGCTGTTGCCGTGAGCCCTCAGGAAGGGACAACCTATATTTCAGGCAAGGCAGGAAAACTGAATATAAACAAACTGGTTGGAGGGGTGTAGGAGGTTATCATGATAGACAGTGCATTTTCGGATATTTTAAAAATTCAAGGTGTTACGGGAGCTTGTCTCTTCGATGAAAATGGTGTTCTTCATCTCTCTGCGCTACCGGAAATCTACAGCAATGATCTGATATCTGAAGCTCTGGGTGAATATTTACGCAGTATTGGTCCGTGGCAATCTCTCTCTGAGGACTGGTCATGGAACGATATGTGGCTCCAGTTTGAATTCGGTGGGTTGCTGATTCGGAAATCCGGAGAATTTTTCGTGATGATAACCTGTTCTGATGGTGTAAATTTCTCCATGCTGAACGTAGCCCTCAATGTAGTTGCCTATAAATTAAAGAAAACTACCAGCGGGCTTTCATCCATGTCTTCTGTTTCACATTTTTCCTCAAACAATTCAAGACCTTCTGGGCAGTTTCCCGCAAACCGTATGAACAGTGGAATCTCCCCAGCTCCTTCTGTTACCTCTGGAATAAATTCTTTCAGTAAGAACTCCGGAGTAAATTACCCATCGGAAGTCCCGGATCCAGTGAGTTCTGATGCCATGAAAGCTCTAGTGAAGTTGCTCGCCTATTCCATTGGTCCCGTAGCAAAACCCATTGTTAAAAAAGCTGCCCGCTCATTGGGTTATCATGAAACTGTTTTTCCCCGGGGAAGCACATCAGAACTTATCGATTCTCTTGCAAATGAAATTGCCAATCCTGAAAAACGAAAAGATTTTATACAAAAAGCCCGAGAACTTTTTCTAAAATAGTCCTCTATCCCTTCCCTGAATATCTGATTCTTGACCGCCATTTCATGGCTGATCGTTATTCTGCTCTATGTCCAGGGGCGCGGATCCAGGGGCGCGAATGCTTCGCATCCTTTACCCCTGGCTATTGAAGATGGTGTCATTTCATGACGTGCGGAATTGGGCCGAACGGCCCAAATCCTTGGGAAAAGAATGAGAGAAAGAATCGATCCATCCCTGCTTCACTGCTTCACTGCCGCCTGCTTCCCTGCTTCCCTGCTTCCCTGCTTCCCTGCTTCCCTGCTTCCCTGCTTCACTGCTTCCCTGCTTCCCTGCTTCCCTGCTTCACTGCTTCCCTGCTTCCCTGCTTCCCTGCTTCCCTGCTTCACTGCTTCCCTGCTTCCCTGCTTCCCTGCTTCACTGCTTCCCTGCTTCACTGCTTGCCTGAAATTTTTTAACAGGTAGACGGGTAGTCAGGAAACAGGGGCAGGATCAGGTCGTAACCATTTAACATCAAAGTAAAATTACAAAAATGGATAAAATATTCAAATTTTAGATTTTGATCCATTTACTCCGAAAGCGACCTATCGATCAAATCTGAGAATGTTTACGGAGGGGTGCACTAAACGCATTTCTTTGATTTTATTTACAGAGACAAGCGTATCGGCAAGATTGATTGTTCGAAGTTTTTCCATAAAAGGAAGGTAATCACAGATCCTGTCGGATATGCTGCATCCGGAAATATTCAGAACTCTGAGGCTGGATAATTTTTTTATATATTCAAAGGCTTCATCTGTTATTACGGTTTTCTTAAGATTAAGACTATTCAGATTTTCAAGTTTGGGAAGATAAAGAAGGCCTCTACTTGAAATTCTGGTACTGCTCAAATCCAGATGCTGTAAACTGGCCAGATCCGCAAGATATGCAAAACTGCGATCTGAAATATCGTTAAGGGAAGCATCGAGATAAATTAGATACTCACATGAAGAAATTCCCTGAATAAAATCATCAGTAATTCCTGTTTTTGAAACACCGATCCAGCGTAGTGAACGCAGATTTTTTATACTGCTTACGGAATTATCCCCAGTAGAAGTATATTTCATATCAAGTTTTTTCAGATTCCTGAGACCTGAAATACCCTCTAACAGTTTGTCAGAAATGCGGCTGTGAGAGATATTTAAGCTTCTAAGTGCTTCAAACTTTTCCATTACTTTTGCACTTCGATCTGAAATATCAGTCCCATACAGATTAAGTAATCTTATTGTTTTTCCAGGAATATTTTTTAAAAAACGATCTGATATCCTGCAGTTTTTCAGGACTAGAGAGTTTAGCATAGTCATATTATTAAGATATACTGAGCATGAATCAGTAACTTTTGTGCCTGTTAGATCCAGTGTTTTCAGTTTCCTTGATTCTGAAAGAAATTTGATGCCCTCATCGTTTATGGTCGTATTTTTTAAAATTAAATGTTTTAAATTCTTCATGCGACCGATACCAGCCATACTTCGTGAAGTAACCATGGTTTCACTGAGATCCAGATATTCGATAGAAGGAATCTGGGATAAAAAAACCGCTGTCTCATCGGTTACTTCGCATCCGCGACAGATAAGTCCTTCCAAATTTGTCAATCTTGTCAAATCCTCAAAGTAATTTACCGGAAAATTTGGAGGAAGCTCAAGATAAAGCCTGAGGTTTGATAAAAGGCTGATCTTATTAAATATTCCTGTGTCTACTTCTTCCCATGCCAATTTAAAAAAAACTTTAGAATCACCCCGTTGTTCCAGAATATTCAATATTTCTATATTGCCCAAGGTTGAAAGATTTATTTCATAATTTTTTATGCGAGGGTAATACGATTCAAAAATATGCCTGCAGGAACTGAGAGGGGTATTCTCAAGAAAAGCACCAACAGGTATTTCATCGAAATAATAAAAGAAACCCTGCTTGTAAAACGATTCCGAAGATGTAGCATATTGGAAAATATCTGGAAGTAAAAGGGAAAAATCCTCATAGTCAATTACTGAAACCTGATGAAGATCAGGGCGTTGGCCTCCTCTTCCTGCTATTTTTTTTACAAAGAAATCCGTGAGTTTACCAATGATTTCACTGTTTGTCCCTGTATTGCTATCTGTACTTATCCCGGCGTGGGAAGAAACCTGCCGGGCAAGTTGGTCATCAATGGACACAGGTGTAAGACTAACGTCGATGCCGGGAGCGGGGGAAGCCAATCCCAGTTCTACGGTAATTTTTTTCCACTCGTTTAAAAATTCCCTTACTCGCTGAAACCGTTCTGCCGGGTTTTTTTCAAGCGCTTTACTGAAAAAAGAATCGAGTTCGGAGGGCAGATCATCTCTATATGTAGAAATGGTAACTGGTGGTTCTTCCAGAACACAATGAATTATTTCCTCTTTTGTTTTTCCATTATATGGAAGGTGCCCTGTGAGCATTTTATACAAAAGTACTCCGCAGGCATAAATATCCGCCTGAAAATCAACTTCAGAGCTCTCACCCTTTTCCTGCTCCGGAGACATGTATCCATGAGTTCCTATGACCTGGCCTGTTTCTCCACGAATTTTTCCGCGATCCGGTTGCTCTAACAGTTTTGCAATACCAAAATCGAGAATCTTGATTTCCGGACCTGCCGCAGTTCTCGAAAACATCACGTTTTCCGGTTTTAAATCGCGATGAATAATGCCGCATCGATGTGCGGCTTCAAGACCATCACAAATTTTTTCAATTACTGCGCTGGCAAGAGACACGGAAAAATGACCAAACATTTTTATTTCTTTTTCAAGTTCCCTTCCGTCAATAAACTCCATTAAGAAATAATGTCGCCCATCCTCCAGTTTACCGAAATCGAATATCTTAATGATATTCCTATGATTTATTCTATTTACAGATTTTGCTTCATTTATAAAGCGAGATATAACTGATTCATCCCTGCTGAATGCATCTGAGAGGACCTTTATCGCAACATTGCTTTCAATCGTGGGATTAGTAGCAAGGTAAACGGTACCAAATCCACCCTCGCCGAGAAAACTCTTTATGACGTAGTTATTTACTCTTTTTCCAATAAGGCTTTCTTCTGACATGCAAATTCCGACTTTAAATAGTTACTGTGCTGAAATACCGAAAATCAATTTTTTCGCCCAATTTTTGCTCAGGACAGTAACCGCAAGGTGTTTAAAATATTACTAGTGGCCTGTTAGAAATTTTAATAAATTTCTTCGCGAAGCGAATTACAGGACACGATCTAAATAGTTACTGTCCTGAAATATAGAGTTATCGGCTTACTTTTCTGAACCTTTAAAATTGCGTTGCTGTCTATGAAAGTCAACTTTTTTTCAGCATATGAGGTCGGAAAGAGACCGGAAGTAAATCTCCGAATTTTTTTTGTGTAATCTCATTGCGGTCGTTTACGAGGAATACGGGCATTTCATCCTCACAAAATTCCGCAATTACCTGAAGACAAAGACCGCAGGGAGCCGCCGGAGGAGAACTTGAAGTTGCAACGGCAACACCCGCCAGTCGCATGGATGTACCTTCCGCTGTGACTGCTGCAAAAATCGCATTTCTTTCAGCACAAACGGTTCCACCATAACTCGAATTTTCTACGTTAACTCCACGGTAAATAATGCCCTTTTCGGATATTACAGCAGCACCAACATGGTACTGACTATAAGGAGCATAAGCATTATCCCTTACAACCAGGGCCTCTGCCGCGAGAGTTTTTACAATTTCTTCTTTCATGTTGAGCCTCTTTGCGGTTTTCGTTCCGCTTTAAACTCATACTATTACACGAAGAAGAAAACACTTCAAATAATTGGTCTCTGGAATGAATGGTATTGACGGATGATCCGCCGGAGCAGCATAAATGCCACACAGGGAAACGCGCTTTGATGCCACGCCGGATGCACTGGAAATAGTTTCCAGAAGCATTTCTTTTTTAACCACTGAACTGCAACTGCAGAAGAGAATCAGACCCCCTGAACCCGTTACTTTCATGCAGTTTACCGCAAGATCATGGTAAGCTTTGAGGGCTGATTCGATATCAGTTCTCTTTCTGGCTAGAGCTGGCGGATCACAAACAACTGTAGAAAAGATTTGCTGATTTTTCACACAATCTCTCAGATAATCAAACCCATCTGATCGCACTGCTTCAATTTCAATGTTATTTTCCCGAGCGTTTGAGATAATTTTATCCACGGCGCTTTGAGAAGAATCAACGCTGATGACACTGCTTGCATTTTTAGCCATCGAAAGGCCGAATCCACCATGGTATGAAAAAAGATCCAGAGATTTTCCGCGTGCAAGATTCCCCATCATAATGTGATTGAATCTCTGATCCAGAAAAGTACCCGTTTTCTGGTCATCCATAAGGTTAACCGTATAACGTATGACACCTTCAGAATAATTTACAAGTGGATCAGTGCCATGAACCATCCTTGAATAAAGAGGTAGATTCTCTTTACCGCGACTACTGGAAGTATTCTTAAGGACAACAACATCCGGCTGAATATATTTTAACACAGCCTCTGTGATTAGGGGACTAAGATCATCTGATGAACTGGAAAAGGATTGTATAGTAACACCGTTTCCTATCCGATCGCAGACTATTCCTGGAATTCCATCGGCTTCTCCATTTACAATTCGGCAACTTTCATTCTGAAAACCGAGAACATCCCTTCTGAATTCCCAGGCTGTCTTGAAACGTTCAGTCACAAGCCCTGCAACATCAACTCGTCGCCTATGAGTCATATAGCGAAGTGTTATAACACTTTCTGGATTATAAAGTGCCATCCCTACCCATTTTCCGGCAGGCTCAGTCATTCCAACAACTCCCGCAGAAATCCCCTGGGGAATACGAATAATGTCACTTCGGTAAACAAATGGACATCCACTTTCAAGTTTTTTAACAGCGGATTTATTTATAATAATAATGGGGTAATCATCACGTTTTCCCCGGTTTTCATTACTCAAGGAAACCTCCATTTTCCAGGATTAATCCTGATTTTCCAGTTTCTTTCAGGATATTGCAGGAACTCAAAGAAACCTAAGCTTTGGTATTTTCATCAATTCTCCGGAAAAAATGATGGATGAGCCTTGCAAGAAAGTCGTGCCTGTCATGAAGGTAGAGAAGATCGCTTAAAGATCTCATAACCTCCCGACGGTCATACGGTTTTATGAAAAAACCTGCAATGTTTTTTCTGAGTGCGCCCACTGCATCTCCCGACTCTGCAAAAGTCACACTTAGAACCGGTATTACTGACTGATTAACAGCTTTGAGTTCACTCAAGAAATCAATACCTTCCGCTTCCACTGTGCCTTCAGGTCTTGGAACTCCAATGGCAAGTGCAAGGTTAGACATCTTTGCCAGAGATTGCCTTGCTTCTTCAATTGTGGAAGCCTGATAAACACCATAGCCCATATCCTTCAGTATTCTGGTGAGTTTTTCTCTGGATTCACAGTCCGGTTCAAGAATGAGAGCATGAACCTCACTGTCATAACCAAGAACTTTCCCTGGAAGTGCTTTTCTGAAATCTTCAATAATTTCGTGAATATTAGAATCTGACATGGTGCTCCTTAGGTCGGAAAAAAGATTACAGGCTACTAGTAATAAATTCAACACCTTGCGGTTACTGAGATTTATCGATTTGATTATTCATCATCTGAAACCTGCGACCAGCTCTATTTGTAATGTTAATAATATTTACCGTTCCACAAAAACTGAAAACGCCATTCCAGGTGTCCGTGTCCGGTCGTTGATAACCTGACATTATTATACGATCTGTCAACATAACCGGGTAAATATCACCTGTGATAATGCGCCCGGCAACTAAATTCTCTGGATTGTAAGTTTCTGAAGCGGCAGTCATCAGCATGAGATTTTCAATTTCCATCTCTTTCAAAACATCCATAGCTTTACCGGAGTCCAGAACAAAAACAGTCTGAATTTTATCAATATCTGCTGACCACACAGGGTTAGAGGCTTTTTTCTCGACAATCAGGGCTTCTATTTTGGCTAAAATACGTTTTGATGTACTTACGATAACAATATTAGAATCAGGTTTTATAGTGACCGAGTCAATAAGAATATCTACTGCTTTCGGTGCGCTGCTCATGCTGTCAATGAGAACAAGAAGATGACAATAAGTTTTTTTTAATCGACCAGATAGAATCTGTCGTCCTGCTTCAAGCAGCTTTCCTGGACGAGCACAGAAAATTGCTGAAGGCGGCTCCCCAAACCAGCCGTTAACCAGACCCGTAAGTCCTTCAAGTTGGGGCATACGATATATAGTTGTTGCTCCAGCGATTGAAGCAGCTTTTATTGAAAGAGGACTTAGCCCTCCCTGAGGATCCGGTTCTAAAATAACCGTGCGCTTGCGTACGCCGCAAACCCTTGCCGCTGTAAGCATTCCCGTCAACTCGGAAATGGATTCGTCCCCCCATATTCCGCTGGTCGATATGACACATGACTCAATACTTCGAGTCTCCTGAGTAATTCGAATTCCCGTTGAAACAAGAACTGTGTAGGGTCTTAAAGAATCAAGTTGCTTGGCCATAGCCCGCTCCTGAAGCCGGACTATGTCTTCAATTCCCGCAATAACTCCTGGTGAAACAAGATCTTCAGCTTGAGAAATAGTTCCCGGAAGCAGTTCTATACCGCGTCCGCGGGTGTATGAATCAAGAAAACTGGCACCCTTCTCTTCCACTTCTTTGATTCGTTTGGAGGCTCGACCTTTTAGTTGTGTTGAATCACCGGCAAAATCCGGTTGAGTCGTATTTTTCATGTTTTACTTGAATCAGCAGCAGATTTCTCTTCTGCCGGAATCGGACCGGAGTCTTCCAGTTTTTTCCTGAGTTGTGCCAGTGCTATTTCTTTACTTTGCTCACGACCTTGAAGTTTCTTAATTTCATAATTAAGTCTTTCAATCTCAAGTTCAGCTTTGAGGAGTTTGTCCTCTGAGACCGTAGGTGCAGGCTCTGCTTCGATTACATCCCCATCCATTGCAAGTAAATCTTTAATATCTACAAGTTCTACTTTTCTTGTTTGTTCTTCAGTATTTTCAGGCTCAAGATTTTCAATATTCCGATTCCCGGAAGTACTCTGTGCCTTGGCATTCTGCTTTTTCTTTAACCAGAGTGCCGCCAATCCAAAACCCAGAATAAATGCAACAATTGTAATAATTCCACTTGGGATAAAATTCATAAAAGGCATATTCCCCGGACGAAAAGTCTCACGATAAGTGGTCACAGAACTTAGAAATAGTCCGTGTTCTAAAACTCAATTTTTATCAAAAATTGAGCATACTTAACAAAAGATGCCGTTCAGAACACTACAATAATTTCAAGCTCTTCATTCTTAAAATCCTGTACCCAAATTGATACAGAACTTGAAAAGACCGTATTTCATGACAGTATCTGGCAAAAATAAGGCAGACAATTTTATACGTAAATTCGCCCTGTCATCAAAGTGGATTTTACAGATTTTTTCGGGAATTTCAAAAAAAACACTTAGAGAATTTTTATTCTTTATAAAAAAGCACAATACTTATGCAGTGAAATGCCTGATCTGATGACTGAACTGTCTGAATATCAATTACTTCTAAGCTCGGACGGGAAGACAGCCAATCTGTAACTTTTTCCCCAAGATTTTCTCTTTCCTGAGCCATAGTGGCGGAAAATACTTTAACTCCATTAAACAGCATATCATGACTCCTGAATCCGGAGAACCCGGGATAACCACTGGAGCGTATTACAGAGAATACTAAAAGTCAATACACTCAAATTACGTGGGACATTATAATAGTCAAACCATACCCAAGAGCAGCAATTATGGCGGCACCGGATACAGCGGTTAAAGCGCTGAGCAACTTGCTGACAGTCTGCCTTTCACCATAATATTTTTCCATATTGTTGACAAACTCTTCAGGAGTCATTCGCTTTTGAGCATCCTGATTCAGGTTGGATAATATAATATAATCAAGGTTTGTCAGGTTTTCACGGGCGCCACTGGGGGGTTTTAATAAGCCAACGGGCAACCTCCCCGTAAGAGCATTATATATTATAGCACTATAAAAATAGGTCAGACTTTTTTTATCAGGAGCTTGTCCAAGATACTTTTCGGGAGGAGTATAGGGCGTTTTTCGATGGCTCAGCCTTGCGCGACCAGGATTTTCCCATCCTCCCCAGATTTTCCAGAGCCCTCCGGTAAAAACGATCTCCCAGGGCTGAGGCTCAAGACCACTTAAAAATCTGGATTCGAGTTCCGGTAGCATCTGTTTGAATTGAGGCCAGATTTCCGAAGCTTCCTGTGATTTTCCCGTTATCGTTCTGTCTGGAATTCCATAAACAAGCCAGGGACGGTCATCTTCTAAACCTGAATCTATGGGCAAAAACCCGGAAGATTCTTCATGTATTTCAATCTGTTCCGACACTACATCGGAAACCCAAATGATATAGCCCTTCTCATTTTTTTCACATGAATAAATGTGGCCACCATAGGCTTCTGCAAGAAGTTGGTTTAATTTATATGAACCAATTTCTTGAGGTTTCTCTCCCTCCGGGGCTGGTTCCCTGTTTCCGCACTGAGGGCAATGTGAATCTTTCCAGCGGGAGAAACAAACTTTACATAACTCAATTGTCATCCGCATCCCCGCTGATTTGCTGAATATCGATACCCTGCCTGATAAACTCTAGAAATGTATCCAGATTTACTTTTTTCTCGTCATCAAGATTTGTAAATGCAGCTCCGATTTGAAAAACACCTGGAAATTCCTCGGCACACCAGACGACCTTTCCAGCGACATAAACTATTTCGCTCATGGCATCAGGACCAAGAATAAGAGAAAGACCAAGTTCAAGATTCCTGTCGAGATCGATCCGTTTATCCAACTGGAAGCAGACGCCTCCAAGACTGAGATCATTAGTTGTTACGTGGGAAAACAAACCAGAATCAGGACATCGGAGATCAATCTCCATTTTAAGATTAAATCGTTCTGATGACCTTCGATTCAGATAATCTTCATTACTCATAACACCTCAGCATAGTGGAAAATCTGTTTCCTGTATACAGATTTAACATCTGTTCCAGCTCTTCCAGTTCAAAATGCTTCCTTAAAGATGGATGCCTCATGAACATAAGAAGTCTGTATTTCCAGTCAAAAAAATTTCTCCTCACCCGTTCCAGAGTAGACTCAAGTTGGAGTGCGTGACGTCTCTTTTCATTTAACAGATTAATCTCCTTTGGGTCAAATATCAAGAGTCCTGGATCCCATTCTATTTTTACTTTCCAACTCTGACGAACCCCAATGGCCTGATCCCAACCATAGGGACCCGATTCAGAAGACAGTTCTCGATCTACATCGTTAAATCTCGACCATTCACCGGAGATTTTCGGAAGCCACGCGCTCTTTTTCATTCTGCGCTCAATTTGTTTTATACGTCCGAAAGATTTCTGGAATCGCACCACAGCATTTCGACGAATGCCGCTATATTCCGGGGTATTTATTTTCCGGCACTTACAATATTTTGTTTTAAGGCCCCATCTTCGGCATAACTCAATTTTCTTTTCCCAACTTATCTGACTTTTTTCGGGTCTTTTTATATTTAGATTTTTTAAAGATTCTATCTGGCCCGCTTTTTTCGCATTCCGTTTTCCCTCCTCGGCATTTTTTCCTGATTCAGGAGGTGTAGTCATAATCGCAAGTATTAAAATTAAATTTGGTAACATAGTTACTCCATCCTTTCTTTGAGGTTGATTAGTTCCCGGTAATACTTTTTTAAACTATAGCATTTCTCGTAATTTGTTATTTCTGCCGTTGCAATTTTAAATTTAAGAGTACTTTCGGGGATTAAAAAATCCAAACCCGCACTCCAACTGAAGTTAACGATAATTCCTTGATTGTATTTTTTTTCCTTCAGGGATGAAAAATCAGTTCGAAAAATATTGATACTGACACCTGGAATAAATCGCCTTTCATAATGACTTTTATAGTTATAACTGAGCTTACAATCTTCCATTCTCGCTCTGGTATGAGAAATGAGATAATTTAACTCAGGCAACGATTTGATTGTTGTTATTGTGAATACTTCATTATCAGTCCAGACAGTGTTATTTTCTCCAAATCCCACTATATCCCTGCTTAAACCCGGAAAAATACATGTTGTTTTCTTCCCGTCCCGGAAGAGATAAATGTTTTCAGGTGTTGTTATAATAAAGTCTCGCCCGTGAGTAAGAACCCTGGTTACGGCCCCCTTTAAAAGCCTCTTTTTCCCTGAAAATACCTCGTTTCCTGTAAACTCACATGTGTCATATCCGCAAATAAACAAAATACTTCCCGGCGAAACACTGCGACATTTCCAGAAAGATTTTATACGTTTGCAGAATTTTCCATTACTCTCCAAAGCCGGTTTTCCATCGAAACAAAATACGCCTTTGACATCCGGAGGAGCAGGAATGCAATTCTTCCCATTTTCGTTACAAAGAACATCCTTTGTGGCGTAAAACAGGTGGTTTCCGCAGACATCAGCACTTTTAACATTTGAACTTAACTGTACCCAGGATGATTTTTTCATTTCGTAAAGAATTTCATCCGATTTATAAAAAAGTCGTCGCTTTACAGTTTTAATTCCCGTGTGCTCTTGTGGTATATTTATTTCAGACAAATCCGACGCTGGCAAACTGATTTTTATAGTCTTTAACTGCACTTCTGACCCGGATGCGAACCAGGATTCTGTATAAACTTTCTTTGAAATTACTGCTTTTATCTGTGATCCCTGTCCCCGGGATATAAAAACACAGGAATCAGTCAAAGGGGTCAGGCTTGATATATATAATAATATAGCGACCATATTAGACACTCCGCCCACCTGATGTCTATCCGGAAATTCGAAAAAACGAGGTTTGGATAGACACCGCAAGGTGCTGGAAATATTAGTAGTGGCCGGATAGAATTTTAAACTCTTCGAGAAGCGAATTTCCGGTCACGAACCAACATACAAAGCAAATATGATACCAACTATTTTTACATTAAATACAAGTACTTAACAGAATTGGGGAGATGTAATTTGATGTTATTAGGATAGTGGTGGCGAAATACAGACAGGTAAAAGATCAAATCGAGCACGATTAAGAAAACAGGCTATTCGATATCTTCGGTGACTCCGAGCCATTTATAGGCAGTAGTTTCGTTTCCATCACAATCAGTCACCGTGAGTTCAATACGTACTGGACGACTAATATTTACCGAAACACGAATAAATGAATTATTTTCATTCGATGCGAGAAAATCGCCCTCAAGACCGGGAATTGACCATTTATATGTAATTCCTCCGGGGCATGTTGATGGTGCACCATCACCTTCTCCTGTATTATCGCAAAGTTCTGGAGAATCAAGTGCATCGCAGGATCTCCTTCCATCTAAAACGATCTCCGTGGATTCACCGGTATTCACATACGCAGGTGAAACGGTGAATCTTGAAACGGGAGGCCACCCGGGAGTTTCTTCCGCCAGACAAGCAGTAAAAATGAATGAAAGAAAAGTGAGGAAAATCAGTTTTTTCATGGGTAGTCACAATACTAATTAAGTAATGTTTTTTCAATAAAAATTTTCATTCAAAACTATGCTCACAATGAAAGGTATTTCCCGAATCGCAATCTTCTGTTATTTCTATTGAATATATTTTCGTAAAATCTTTTGCTGTGAGGATCAGAGAATATAAACTAACAAGGATGTCCATATGAAAAATTTTTATATTTTCAGCGCAGTTATTCTCAGTTTTGTAGCGCTTATTTCTGTCGTCAATGCGGGAGGGCCTCAGAAAAAAGCCGCCGTTTTAAAAACAAGGTATATTGGAAATCTTACAAAAAATTCGAAATATAATTATAGTGCTCCCGATCGCTACTGCATTCTGAAAAAGGATTCCAGCGATGGAGATCTGTACAATGGATTTGGCTGGCGGATGGGGAAAATGAACATTTCCGGTCTTTCAGATCAGATCCTGAGCGCAATTTCTAAAAGTCCTGCTGTGGAAGTCATCGGAACTCCTGTCAAAGATCTCACAACAGTTATCAAGAAATCAGGAAAATGTAATCAGCAGGATATTCCAATAATGCAAATGCGCAGTGACTGGGTCAGCCCTGAATGTGGAAACAGCATCTGGATTACTACATTGGAAAGACTGAAATCTCTTTATTTTATTAAAGCTAATTCCGCTTCGAAATCCGGTTTTTTATCGGTTTTAAAACAAAAATCAGCAACGAAAGTAACTTTTCGTAACGATTTTGGAGTTTTGCTTAATAAAATTTCCTTTCGAGCACATTATGAATCATGGCCGGGAAAACCATCTCCCAAATATGTAAATTACTCTTTGGATAACTTTAAAAGCGGAACAACAAAGTCATTTACAATTCCTCTTGAAATTAGTTCTGAAGGTGCACGTCAAAAGTACAGGCTTTACACTCTTGAACTCTCCACAACTTTCAAAGACAGCACCGGGAGAACGGTTTTAATAGACCTTTCCACCTGGGTAGGAAAATAATTAGTTCGTGTCCTGAAATTCAATTTTTCAATTTTTTCGCCGGATTTTCGCTCAGGACAGTAACCGCAAGGTGTTGAATTTATTACTATACCGCTTCCTGAGTAATAAGATTGTGAGTTATTCTAAAGAAAATCTTCAGGAAAGAGCCCCTGATTTTCCTGTTCCTGCTACTGATTTCCTGGTTACCTGATTTTTTTTAACAGGAACTCAGGAAGTCAGGTAAACAGGGACAGGCGCAGGTCATAAACATTCAACATCAAAGCATAATTACAAATGGCAGGATGAAAACAAGTACTTTTCCCGTTTCGATCCTTTTATTCCGCAAGCGGTCTAATTACCTTCGGAGAATTTTTCTTTTTAGAGTCGCTGAAATTCTACGCGAATGGGAAAGACCCATGGCCCCTGTGGCGATAAAATAGACTATTCCCGAAACACAAAGCGAAAATAATAAAATTAAGATATTCCATTTATTGTTCCCACCAGCTTTCCAGTTCCCGGGAAGCGAACAAATCCAGGCAGCAAGGCCCATGACTGCTGCGCTTAAACACATTTTAAGTACATCTCCCGAAATAGTTTTGAAACCCACACTGCCTATTTTTTTATTCAGCATAAAAATCAGGAAAACAGCATTTACCCAGGAACTGACTGTTATCGCAAGAGCCAGACCTGCATGTCCAAGGGGCCACATTAAACTTAATCCACAAACGATATAAGCTAAAAGAGCGATGAAACTCGCCTTTACTGGAGTTTTAGAGTCTTTCAGCGCATAAAAAGCAGGCACAAGCTGCCGCGTTAGAGCCATTGCCGGCAATCCCAGTGCAAATGCTGCAAGAGATTTCGATGTCTGAATTGTCATATTATAATCAAAACGGCCGCGCTGGAAAAATATTGCTACAATCGGTATTGTAATAGTCAGCAGACCAATCATCGAAGGTATAATTACGTAAAAAGTTAGACTTATAGTATCTCTTAAAGTCTGCTTTAATTTCTCAATCTGGCCATCAGAAGCATCAGAAGAAAGGTTAGGCATTGCAGCCGTTGCAATTGCCACGGCAAATACGCCCATGGGAAACTCAATGAGTCGTTGGGAATAATACATATAACTGTTGGCACCGGATTCGAGAAAACTTGCTAAAAGCCGCGATAAAATAATTGTAACCTGATAAACAGCCAGACCGAATAAAGATGGCCCCATTAGAAGAAGGATTTTTTTTACGCCTGGATGCCGGAAATCCGGCTTGAATTTAGGAGCATGTCCCCGGGAAACCATGGGTGGCAACTGGACCAGAAATTGAAAAATCCCCCCAAGAAGCACACCCCATGCAAGAACATGAATTGCTGGAATACCAAGCATTTTCGCTATAAAAGGAGATGCAACTCCAATAATAATCAGAGTAAGATTAAGGAACACCGGGGCCGCTGCGGGAGCAACAAAATGCCCAAGGGTGTTCAAAACTCCCATACTCAGCGCCATGAGAGAAACAAAGAAAATATAAGGAAACATAATCCGAGTAAGATCCACAGTCATTGAGAATTTCACAGGATCAGATCGATAGCCGGCGGCGAACAGCCATACTAAAAGAGGAGAAACGAGTATACCTATTATTGAAACCACAGCTACAACAATAGCCGTTACCGTAAAAGCTGCAGAAACAAAATCAACACTTTCCTCACGGCTTTTCTTTCGATAATCACTGAATACTGGAATAAAACTTACGGTTAAAGCACCTTCGGCAAGCAAACGACGTAAAACATTTGGAATTGTGAAAGCAACAAAAAATGCATCTGTTGCAGCTTTAGGAAAAATAGTTGCAATAATAATATCTCTGGCAAGGCCAAAAATCCGACTTAAAAGAGTAAAAATAGAAACGATACCGGCGGCGCGGACTATGCTGATCTTTTTTTCCATTGCTATCCTGTGGTCTCTGTCCCGGGATGTCAGTCAGTACGGCGATCAGGACAGGACTTTTATCAACCCAAGGAGGTCTGAGGGGGGAGTTTATATTAAATCCGATTTGAAGGCTATTTTTCGGGCAATTGTCGACAAATTCACATTTGTTAAATCCGAAGCGACTAAATTAAAGTGAAAATTTTTTCATTCAAAGGATTAAAATTGCAGCCGATACTATTACTATGTATAATACTCTGGTACCCCGGGTAAGTTCTTCGCATGTTTTCCAGAAAGTGATGCCCGTTTGGACAACTTTAGTTTCTACTTTCTGTCAGAAGATCTGGTAAAACTACTTTCAGGTGGACGGGGTTCTAATACATATACTGCTGATAAGGCTTAATTTTCTATGGTTTTTTTATTTCTCAGCTTGAATTTCAGCAGTTACAAGTTAAACCGTTCGTGATGTTTTTTTGATTTTTTAGATACAGACTAAAATATAGTCTGCCCAGCATTAGACTTGGTGGAGGCTTTAATATGGATGGACAACTTCTTGATAGAAGCGGTGAAATTATTGAAAAATTTCGCCTTGAGAGCTTACTTGGCGAAGGTGGAATGGGTCAGGTTTATCTGGCGCAGCATGCTATTACAGACCGATGGGTTGCAGTAAAGATCCTGCATCAGGAATACGCCCACAACGAAGAAATCCTTGCCAGAATTCGACGTGAAGCAAAGGCTGCAGCGCTTATAGGGCATCCAAATATCGTTGAAATTATTGATTCGGGTACAGACTCCACAGGGGCTCCGTTTATTGCGATGGAGCTTCTTGATGGGCAGAGCCTTGATGAGCATCTTGATTCTGTTGGCCCGATGAGTGTAGAGAAAGCCACGTTTATTGTTGCGGAAATCCTTGATACTCTGACGGCTGCGCACAATAGGGGCGTAGTACACAGAGATATGAAGCCTGAGAATGTGTACCTTCATAAACGTCATAAATCCGTAGTTCCTCAGGTAAAAATTCTGGATTTTGGTATTTCAAAATTTCTTACTCTTGAACAACAAAACATGTCTCTTACCCGAACGGGAACCGTCATGGGAACGCCATACTATATGAGCGTTGAACAGGCCATGGGGCAAAAAGTAGACGGTCGTGCGGATATTTACAGTGTCGGGGTTATTCTTTACCAACTTCTGAGCTCTCGGTTGCCCTATTACGACACAAATTATAATCGCGTCCTTCTGCAGATAGTAGCCGGTGAGCACCATCCAATCACTGATATTCGGGCTGATATTCCACCTGAATTAAATGCTATCATTGAAAAATCCATGGCAAAAAATCGGGATGAACGATATCTGGACTGTGCTGCTTTTAAAGAAGATCTCATGAAATTTTTTGAAGGCGTTAACATAGATACTTTGTTTTCCGGCGATGGTACTGATGGCATTGCAACAAATGATCGACTTCCCAGTCGTAATGAGACACCAGCTATCACGGATCCCAAACTCATAACTGCAGCTATGACCCACAGTGGTAAAAACGAAACACCCATTGGGACTATAACTACAGGAGAAGTTATAAGACCTGAAAGAAAAGGAAAAGCTGGTATTTTTATAGGTATAGCAGTGGCAGTTATTATTGCAGCAGCCATTGGAGGATATTTAATTTTTGGAGGAACCAAAAAGAAATCCGGTAACGATATGGTTGCAAAAAATGAGAACACTAAGGCAGTACCGGACCCAGGTTTGATGAAGCCTGAAGTCAAACCGCCTGTGGAAATGAAACCAGAAATGAAGGTTGAAATTCCCAAACCAGTTCTCCCGGCCAACTGTATAGTTTCCATCAAAGATCTGCCTGATAAAGCTGTTGTTTTATACAATGGGGAACGAAAAACTCTACCGCTGAAGATCCCCGGGGGAAAGTCAATGGTTGCCATCTCCGTAGTCGCAAAAGGCTATGAAAACTGGTCAACGACCTTTGCTCCTGACAGGGAATCAATAGAAATTTCCTATACCGCAAAAAAGGTTAAAAAAGTTACTGGAAACAAAAAGCCTCATGTAGTAAATAATATGAAACCTCCCATGGTTGAAATGAAACCAGTTCCGAAACCCATGGGTTTTAATCCAAACGAACTTTAGTACTTTCGAGGTACCAATGAAAAATTCTGTACTTATTTTTTCTTTCTTATCGATGATTTTATTCAGTGCCAATGCAAAGGCTCAAGGCGCAGCGTGTCCCAAACCGAGCACCACTGAAGAAAACAAGAAAAATGCCAAAATATTTTTCCAGATAGCTAAAGTGCATGAAGGCCAAAAAGATTTCATGAAAGCCAAAGAAAATCTGGAATGTGTTCTTAGTTTGATACCCTACAGTGCCGGTGCAAGGTACCGTTACGCTTGGGTTTTAGATCAACTTGGCCAATACTCCAAAGCTATTCTTCAGTACAGAATCCTTCTTGGCAATGATGACGTAAAAGCTGACCCGGTGTATGTTAAGAAAATAAATAAAAGAATAAGTGAAATAGAGAATCTTAAAGATGTTCCTCTTAAAACCGACAAAGTAGAAGTAAAAGTCGATGAATCTGCTAAAAAAATTGATGAACTCAAGAAAGAACTTGATGAACTGAAGAAAAAACAAGCAGATCAAGCGAAAAATAAAACTGCCGATGAAATCGAAAAAATAAAGGCAGAATATAAAAAACTTATGGAGCTTAAGCAAAAACAGATTGATGATGCTCTCAAAACCGATAAAAAACCTGTTGATAATAATGTGAATATTAAAGACCCAGTTACAAAACCTGGCAAACGTTATAAAACCGTTATTTCTTCAAAGAGTAAAATTGGTCTGAGTATCGTTGGATTCGGGATTCTAGCTGGGGTTCTTGGTGTTGGTTCTAATATCTATTCAAAGATGGAATGGTCCAGTGTGCAGGATGCATCCAGGGATGACAAAATACAAAATGCCGCTAATACCAGTTACTCCAGATCAACGGTACTCTGGGAGGAAAGTAAATCTAAAGAAAGTTATGACAACTATAAGTTATTCTTAAATATATCCATTGGCCTTTATGTGACGGCAGGTATTGCTGCAGTAGCAGGGGCCGTACTTTACTACACCGGTGGTGGACGCCGCAAAGTTGAAGTTGGCGGTGAAGTTAAAGAAGAGAAAACAGCTGAAAGCATTCAGATACTTCCTCTGGTACTTCCTGATGGTGGTGGTATTGGAATTTCCGGTAGTTTTTAATATATTTGAGAAATATATATTACTCTAAACTTTTCCCCGCGGACAGGATGAAAACTATATCTTCAGTAAAACCATTCGTGTTCTGAAATTCAATTTTTATCAAAATTGAGCATGTTTACGAAAACATACTATTCAGAACACTACAATATTTTCAAGGTCTTCATTCTTAATGTCCTTTGTCGAATTTTGGTGTAAGCTTGAAAAGATCATATTACAGGACATTAACTAAACCATTCATTATCTCTGTCATTATTTTTCCTGTTGTTTTTTTTGTATCATGTAAGAAATCTGTATATAATCCCGGTGATCCGGGAGGCTCCGAAGTGATTCAGGAAAAACGCACGCATGGACCGCAGCTTGATCTGCCAAGAACATCCGTGACATTCACAAGGCAATCTAACCCACGTCCTGTAGTGATTACAGTGCAAAAGGCCATAACTCCAATTCAGCATCAAATTGGTCTCATGTGGAGAAAGTCAATGCCCGAAGATGAGGGTATGATCTTCATATACAAACAGGAGCAACAGGTGGGCTTCTGGATGGCAAACACTCTTATTCCTTTGGATATGATTTTCCTTGATAAAAACCGCACCGTTGTTGCAGTAATAAAAAATGCAAAGCCTCTGGATGAAACCACTCTATCCCCTGGAAAACTTTCCATGTATGTAGTCGAGGTAAATGGCGGATTTGCCTCGCGTCATGGTTTACAGGTGGGTGATAAAGCAAAATGGGAAGATTGAAATGACCCGAACTGAAGCTCTTCAGGTAATGCAATTGTTGCTGTATAATCGATACGGTACTTTTCTTAATCTTGGTGAAGTTGGAGTAATTCGACGCGCCGAAGGCCGGCGCTGGGGTGGAAAAGTTTTCCTTGAACTTGAGGATACTAAAATATCCATAGGTGTTATCGAAACAGACACTGATGGAAATCTCATCACTATTTTTTCCAAGCAAGACATTGTTGACAAAATAACCAGTCATTTCAATTCTGAAACGGTTTCTTCGGATGTTGGTGATGATTTCAGTGATCTTTTTATTGGCGAGGAGGAGGATTCTTCGGAGGACAATCCCGAGGAAATTCGGCAGCGCATTGATGAACTTCTTTCTAAAACCGATCCTGAATCTTTATCTGAAGCCCGTGGCCTTTATCCACTTCTTTTAAGAGATCCCGTAACGAGGGGTGCAATTCTTCACGAAATGGGATTACTTGAAATTGCACTGAATAACCGTGATCTGGCTCTGGAGTATCTTGAAGCTGCAGCTCGAGAATATGCAAATTTAGCCCAGATTGAACTTATATTTAAGATTGCAGATCGTCTTGAAAAATTTTTAGGAGCCGAAGATTTTGAAAAACATCTAATTTACAGCATCATGCGCCGCACTGTTGAGCGTATGTACCCTCTTAAAAACCTATCGGAAGTCCCAATGTTTGCTGGTCTCCCCGAAGGAGCAATAACAGAGCTTGAAATAATGGCCGAAGAAGTTTCTCTGGATACTGGTGAAACAATCATACGGGAAGGTGAACCTGCTCAGTATGTTGTCATTATCAAAAAAGGGTTACTCGATGTTGTATTAGAGGGTTTTGGTGGGGCAAGAACCGTTCGTTCCTGCTTTCCCGGGGAATTTCTTGGGGAATCCAGCGTACTTTCACCACCGGGAACCCTCGCATGCACTGCTTCTCTTGTTTCACCCCGGGATAAGACAAAAGTCTGGCGTTTTCCAGGGGAAAAAATTCTTGAATTAATGGAAAAATTCCCTGAACTGTCCCTGCGCATTAGAAATGCAAAAGTAATGCACCAATTGGACAGCTTTTTCTCAATGCACGAAAGCATGCAGGAACTGGAAGTTGCGATGAGAGATGAACTGCTTACCTGTATGAAAACTATCATGCTGGTTTCCCCCGGTGATGTTCTGATCGAAGATGGAGAAGTTCCTGAAAATGTTTACCTTATTATGTCCGGAGAGGTTCAATACACTCTTCCTTCCGGAGATTATTTCCGTACAGGCCCCGATCATTTCGTAGGAATGAGGGATGCACTCCACGGAATTGCTATTGAAGGTGAATATGTCGCTATCGAAAATTCCACGGTCGTTTTGTTTGATTCGGATAAACTCCGGGAATTTGCCGTAAACTCCCCCGCCAATGTTGTAGCTATTTTAGAAAGACTCAACTAGACTGCTTTCGGAATAAAAAGATTGAAATTGGGAAATTGAATTAAAAATTACGTTCTTTTTAATTATTATTAGATATTGAATGGTTAACCGCTGTTCCTGACCCTGTTTACCTGACTTCCTGATTCCCTGTTAAAAAAATCAGGTATTCAGGAAATCAGTAGCAGCAACAGGAAAATCAGGTAGGCAATTTCGCGCAGCGGAATGCTTTAGAGGGGCTTTCTCTTGAAGCTTTTCTTTAAATTAAGTTACTATCGTATTACCTCGAAAGCGGTCTAGTTCGTGTCCGTAAATTCGCTTCGCGAAGAATTTTATTAAAAATTTCCACTCACTTTGAGATCTCGATCCTTTTACTCTGCAAGCGATGTAAAGGCCTGTTAGAAATTTTACGACAGATCAGATCAGTTTTTATCTGGAGAGTTGTCTGCGTCAGGATTTTGCGGAGATTTGTTTTTTCGTCTGCGATAAACGAGTAAAACGCCTCCGATTATTATCAGAGTAGCAATAGAGGTAATTATAAACATTACCGGATCTATCTGCTCCGGGCGAGGTTTTTCATCATTTTTTTGAGGATCACCTGTTACTTCAAAATCAGCGAAAAGAATCATAAGATCTTGAGAAAACTTACGATCCAGTTTCCATCCATGACGCTTTCCCACGGTATTATCCTCAGGAAGTGTACTCCCATGAGAGATCCATCTGTCATAAAATTCCGCGAAGATTTTCCCGGAAAAATCTTCAGTGGTTTTATATTTCAAAAACTGCCTTAGAAAAATAGTAAGTCTTTTCACTCCACCCTCATCTGAAGAAGGAAAAGTTTCAGTTTCAAATTCAAACTTGAATGTCAGAATATTATCAGATGGTTGTGAATCAAATGGTGGTATGGTTATTCCAGATTCGATATAATAAAAATCCTTTGATTTTATTACTCGTGCAGGTATTTTAATATTGTTAATTCCGTTTGATATTTCGCCCTTTACAATGGTATTTTCAGGAACTTTAAAAATTTTGATGCGTTTTTTGATTAAATATCGACAATTATTTTTCCATTCCTTAACAGGAATAAATGAACTGGAAATGGAAGAAAACAACTTCTGGTCAGACACAGTATAAGAAATATCAAGCCTTTTCAGAATTATTATTTTTTCAGTGTTTTCTCCAATCATACAATTCTCAACTTTTTTTTTCTCCGGAAGTTTTCCCGGAGGCAGTTGAGTAACCAAAAGAATAGTAATAAAAGTTAACATAATTCCTCCACATATTTCTGTGCCACAATACGCATTTTTACATTTAACTTCAAGTATTTCCTTTGTATTTAAAAAAATATTTTACCCTTATTTAAAACATCGCCCATATGAGTTTTTACATTTTTCGAGTGGACAAAAAGCCATGTATATTCTATTAAGGTATGTTTGCTGTATTTATTTTTTAACCCGAAAGGAGCGTGCTGATGAAAAATTATCGTAATCTGCTTATCGCCCTCATATTTGCTGCCACTTCTGTTTTTACAATTGGCTGTGATGATGATGACGATACAAACAACAACAACATTAACAACACAAATGCTCAATGTAATAACGGAATTCTGGAAGCCGGCGAAACCTGTGATGGCACAGATTTCGGAACCGCAACTTGTGAAACCATGGGTGATTTCACCGGTGGTACACTGCTATGCTCAACAGACTGCCAGACCATTGAAACGACAAACTGTACCAATGGTTGTACAAATGAGTGCGAACTCGGCAATCTGGTTTGCAATGGTGACACACTGCGTTCATGCGTAAACGACACTGAAACCGGTTGTACCGTATGGGATGACTATGATTGCAGTGCCGATGGCGATACCTGCGCTGTTGTTGAAGGTGCCGCACAGTGCGTTGATGAGTGCGTTGATGCCTGTACCGAAGATACAACTCGTTGTACAAATGATGTCATTGAAACCTGTCTCGTACAGGCCAGTGGCTGCACCAACTGGAGTGCTGGAACCGATTGCACTGACACCAATCAGGCATGTGACATGGTTGGCGGCGCTGCTACCTGCGTTGACACCTGCGTTCCCGAATGCACAGCTGGTGCTACACGATGCACTGGTACCGTTATTGATACCTGTACAGATCCCGGCGACGGCTGCACAGTATGGACTGCTGGAACCGACTGCCTTGGTACAACTCAGATTTGCTTCCACGACGGAACCGCTGCTGCCTGTATCGATCCTCCATCCGGAGAAGATTGCTCAACAGCTATTCCTGTAACCGTTCCCTTCACCATCGCTGGGACTGACTTCAATGGTGATTTTAGCGGTGACCTCACAATGGATGGCACTGGCTGTTTAACAGCTTACGGTTCTGATGCTGTATTTGAAGTAAACATGACCCAAGGAGCTACTTATCTTATTACTGCAGGAGGCATGGACGCTGTAATACATATTCAGGATTCCTGTGGAGCTTCCAATGCTTGTATTGAATCCGTTGATGATACAATTACGTCTACTCCCGAAAAGTTTGTGTTTTCTCCTGCGACTACAGGAACTTATTACATTGTACTTGAAATCTATTTAGCATCTACAACGGTCACTTCTTACAACTTTACCATAGTCGAACTTGAACCAACTGAAGTTACCTGTGATGATGGTCAAGATAACGACAACGATGGTGATATTGACTGTGAAGACTCTGACTGCACAGGCACCGCTCTTTGCGGCGATGAAAACACAACTGCTTTCTGTTCTGACAACTTCGATAACGACGCCGATGGCGACATCGACTGCGAAGACTCTGACTGCTACGGCGTAGCCGGTGCTTGTGACACCGAATCAAATTGCTACGATGACATTGATAACGATGCTGATGGCAACACAGACTGTGCTGACTCCGATTGTACGGGCATTGCACCCTGTGGTGCTGAAGATACAGAAGCTGCCTGTTCAGACAGTTTTGATAACGATGGCGATGGCGTCATTGACTGTTCCGACTCCGATTGCGGTCTTATCCCCGCCTGCCAGCCCAGAATGGGTATCTATGAGCAGTTCATAACTGGTGGAAACGACCTCGAAGGCAAAAACATCACCTTCACTCCAGACCTCATGGGTGGTTACACCTTTGCAGTATCTGACCTTGGTATGGATTGGTTCATTGATCCAGGTACAAGCGCTGGAGCTACAAGCGTAGCAATGGCTGACAGTGGTGTATGGACGAGAACACTCCCCTTTACTTTTAATTTCTGGGGAGATGACTACAACCAAATTCGCGTAAGCTCTAATGGTTTCCTTAGTTTTAACACTGCACAGGGAACTGAAAATTACGAATCAACTACTTCACTTTTCTCTAATCCAATGATCGCAGCCGTATGGGACGATCTCACATACAATGTAAGTGGAGATGTTATATGGTTTGATTCCGGTGTTGATACTAACGGTATAAACTACTGGGCAGTAACCTGGGAAGCAAAAGAATATGGCGCAACAAATCAAGCATGGGTTCAGGCTGTTTTATTTGAAGATGGCGTTATATCCATTGATTACTGGGTAAATGACATTGGGGATTCCATCGTTGGTATTTCCAAACCCGGCATTGCTCCAAACCCCACTCCCGTAAACTTTGTAATGTCCGCCGGTGACATCATTTTCACGGAAATCATGTTCGACGTTGCTGGTACAGAACCCGAAGGCGAGTACATTGAACTTTACAATACTACTCCCGTTCCCGTATCCCTCACCGGTTGCACAATTACTGATAATAGCAGTACATTCACAATCAGTGAAGTTATAACAATTCCTGCAAATGGTTATTTAGTGTTTGAAAACAAAGGAACCGGTGGTGGTGTAATTACCTCCGCATATCCTCTTTCAGTTTTACAACTTGGTAACGGTGGTGATCAGTTAACTCTTAACTGTGGTGGAATAGACTTGGATTATGTAGATTACACTGGAGTTTCTGGTGCACCTGGTCGTTCAATTCAGCTTGATCCGGCTTTCTATAACGACCTTGACAATGACAACATTGCAAACTGGCACCTCACTCCTGCTGCTCCGGCCTTCGAAGTATCTTCGGTTCCTTATGCACATTACGGAACACCCGGTGCTCTCAATGCCTGGACAATCACTGTTTTCTCCGAAGACTTCTCAACCTGGCCTCTCACCGGCTGGACTGCCTATGATGGAACAACAACTTCAAACGTTGACTGGTATCAATGTAATGGTTGTAGTTATTCTTTGACAAACAGTGTTGGACCATTCCTTGCTATTGATACTTTTAACACTGGCGAAGTTGCAGACCGTTATTTTGAAATGCCTTCAATCGATATGACTGGTGTTTATAATGCTGTAATGACATTCAACCACCGACTTGGTTTCGGTGATGTTGGTTCCGTAGATATCAGTGTTGACGGCGGAACGAACTGGACAACCCTTTCTACCTGGAACACATCCACTAACGGTACGCATGCCAGTGTTGATCTTTCTTCCGCAAATAACGTATCAGATGTTCGCATCCGCTTCCACTATGTTGGAAATTATGATTATTACTGGCTCATTGACAACCTTAAAATTGGTTATTAATAGTCTTTTTCCCCTCCTTTTCTCCCCCATTTTTCCTTAAAATAAATAAAATCTAGAAATTTCATTTTATAGCTAAACTCTTCTTTTTTCCCGCCGATGTTGGCATATGACACTGCATAAAACAGCAGAGAAAAGGAGAACCAATGGACTGCAAATGTTTACCAGGATGCCCATTTTTTAATGATCGTATGGATTCAATGCCATCAACAGCTAACATAATGAAAAAAAAGTACTGTCAGGGTAGTTTCGAATCCTGCGCCCGTTTCATGATCTTTTCAAAACTGGGAAAACCAGCGGTTCCAACGGATCTTTTCCCTAATGAGGTAGAAAAAGCAAAAAGTATAATCGGATAAATGGGTTCGTCTGCTTAATTCAGGATTTTTTGATAATTAAACAGACCATGCATAACACTCCTAACTAGCTGTTATTACAGTATATTTGGTATTTACAATTATTTGTCTGAAAAAAATTCATAACTTCAATGGACAAAACGCAATATTCTCGTTGACAAAAATTAAAATAGCAATAACCTTTGCACCTAACCGTTTGTATCTGATGGATTTTTCGCAGATACTATGAATATAACAGTCTTTTTTGAGAGGATAACAAAATGAAAAAATCAGAACTCATTCAGAAAGTAGCTGAACAGCACAATCTCCCCAAAACCAAAGTTGAACACATTGTTAATACAATTTTCAACTCCATGAAAGATTCAATAATCGCTGGCGAAAGAATTGAAATCCGTGGTTTTGGCAGTTTCACAATCCGCAATTATTCCGGATACACTGGAAGAAACCCCAGAACAGGTGAACCGGTTGAAGTAGAACCAAAGAAACTCCCCTACTTCAAAGTAGGTAAAGAACTTCGTGAACTGGTAAATACAGTTAAAACAAAAGAAAAAGCTCCTGCTAAAAAAGCTGCTAAAGCTGAAAAAGCCCCTGCTAAAAAAGGTAAAAAATAATTTTACCCTCTAGCCCCGCTTGTCCTGAATCTATCATATACAATCTTCACTGCTAAAGAAATCATGCCATGAAAACGCTTCTTTTTGATCTTGATGGAACAATTATTGATACAAGAAAAGACATTATAAAAGCTGTCTGCCGAACCCTTGATAGGTGTCAGAGGCCCTGTCCTTCCGATGAAACAATAATGTCCTACGTGGGAAGAGGTCCTGGTAAACTCATTGGCGATTGCCTTCCTGCAGATGTATCCGAGGAAGAAAAGCAGCAGACGCATAAAATATTTTTAGAAGAATATATGAGCGCCATTACAGATGAGACTGTGCCCTATGAAGGAATGATCGAAGTTCTTGACTATTTCCTGAGTAAAAAGACACCCATGGCTCTTGTTACCAATAAAAGTCCTTCATTGACAGGCCGCACTCTGGAACTTCTTGACCTCAAAAAATATTTTTTTTATATATATTGCGCCTCTGATGTTAATCCCGCAAAACCTGATCCTGCAGCAATTAAAACAGCCCTCGACCACCTGCATGCAAAACCTGACTCCACTGTACTAATCGGTGACAGTGAAGTTGATTATAAAGCTGCCGTAGCTGGGGGAATTAAATCCTGCCTTGTTATGTGGGGTTTTCGGAATCCAACTGATTTAAAAGCGTTAAACCCTGATTATTACGCTGATATCCCTGAAGATTTGATTAAATTGTTTGGACCGCTTCCTGAGTAATACGATTGTTGTTGAATTTGAGAGAAAAGCTTCAGATGAAAGACCCTGATTTCCTGTTGCTGCTACTGATTTTTCCTGATTTTTTAACAGGAAGTCAGGAAAACAGGTTCAGGTTCAGGTTCAGAGCGTAAACATTCAATATCAATACATAATTAGTTCGTGTCCTGTAATTCGCTTCGCGAAGGATTTTATTAAAAATCCTAACAGGACACTACTAGTAAATTCAACACCTTGCGGTTACTGTCCTGAGGGAAAAACTGTCCAAAAATTTCAAAAACTGTATTTCAGGACAGTAACTAATTACAAAGGATTGTGATGAAAACATTCACTTTTTACGTTTCGATCCTTTTACTCATGAAGCAGTCTGGTGGGTATAATCCATACAAACTTTTTTTCCCACTCCAGAATATTCAAAGTATTTTTTAAATTTGAGAGTTTTCCATACGGCTTTTTATATTTCTGATTCTTTTCACGAGCATATTCATGGTCTGCCGGGCAACTTCTGAATAATCTTCCAGAATTTCATCAAAAAGAACCGGGGAAATTTTAAGCAGAATTGAAGTTTCCTCTGCTACGATGGTAGCAGATCGACGACCGGAGTCCAAAAGAGCGATCTCTCCGAGTACCTCACCGGAATTCATAGTATTTACTACATTTTCGTTAATTACCACTGAAATACTTCCCGAAAGAATAAAATAGAGTCCGTTTGCCGAGTCTCCTTCTTTGAAAAGGATCTGTCCGGCACTCAGATGTACTTCTTCACACAAACGGGAGATCTCAATCAGAACATCAGTCTGCAATCCGGAAAAAAATTCTGAATTTTTAAGATTTACAGCTTTCTGTATCAGGCGAGGATCGAGTTCCATAAAAAAAATGTTTATCCGTTACGTTTTGCAAAATCATTCATGAAGTCAGCAAGGGTTTTAGCACTTTCCATGGGGCAGGAATTATAAACACTTGCGCGCAGTCCACCAACGGAACGATGACCTTTGAGACCCATAAATCCATGTGTCTGGGATTCGGTGAGGAACAATTTTTCGAGTTCTTCAGTTTTGCAGCGCCATGTAATGTTCATAAGACTGCGGTGTTCTTTTACATCAACAGCGCCTTTGTAGAAACCATCACTTGAGTCGATTGCATTGTAGATCAATCCGGCTTTTTCTTCGTTAATTTTTTGCATATTGGCAAGTCCGCCAATTTCTTCATCAAGCCATTTAAGAACAAGGTTTGTCATGAAGATTGTGAACACAGGAGGAGTATTGAATATGCTGTTTTTCTTTACATATACACTAAGATCAAGCATTTCGCTGAGACCCTGAGGAATATTTTCAAGAATATCCTTCCGTATAATTGCCATTGCGGCTCCGGCAGGACCGAGGTTCTTCTGAAGTCCACCGTAAATCATGGAAAATTTATTTGCATCAATGGGACGGGAGAAAAAGTCCGAAGACATATCCGCAAAAAGCGGAGCTTTTACCTGAGGGAATTTTTTAAACTGTGTGCCATAAATGGTATTATTTGTTGTAAAATGAACAAAACTGGCGTCATCGTCAAACTGAAGATCTTCGGGTTCCGGCAAATGAGAATACTTTACATCTTTTCCGGACCAGACAACATCAACTTGTGCCTTTGTTCTGGAAGCTTCTGTAATTGCCCGGCTGGCCCAGGTACCGGAATCAATAAACTGTGCTTTTTTTCCTTCTTTGCAGAAATTCAGTGCATTAATAGCAAAAACCATGGATGCGCCACCACCGACATAAATCACGTGGTAATCATCTCCAAGACCGAGAAGTTTTTTAGCTGTAGCAATGGAACCATCAAGAATTTCATCAAAATATTTGCTACGGTGGCTGATTTCCGCAATACCACAACCGGAATCCATGTACTCCAGGATTGCTTCCTGAGCTCTGGTAACAGCGTAAAGGGGAAGAACTGCGGGACCTGCATAAAAATTGTGTTTTCTAGTCATACTTATAGAGCACTCCTTTCAGAACGGTTAAAGCCTCTAATGCATTTCTCATATACTAAAATGATTTTATCAAGGAAAATTTATGAAATAAAACTGAGGACAGAATTTTGGTACAAATTCGAAGATTTCCATTTCTTATTTAAGAATAAACTCAATTTTTTCAAAAAAAATACGATATGTTTTTAAGGAGGATCCCAAAGATGAACTACCTTAAAGCGGCAACAGACGGCACCGTTGAAATGCTCTCCATGATGATGGGTATTGATGCGGACTCAGTTACAATAACAATGGATAAATCACTGGATAACCCATTTATCAGTGGAATTATTTCCTTTTTTCATAATGAACACAAGGGCATTATAGGGATACGGTTTAGAAAAGATGGCGCATGCATCCTGGTTTCTCAAATGCTCGGAATGGAAAAAGATGAAGTGGACGAAGAAACTCTTCAGGATGGAATTGGCGAAATTGCAAACATTGTCTCCGGGCAGGTTAAAAATTTACTTCAATCCCCTCAGAGTTCCTTTGTTATTTCCCTTCCATCTATAATTATTGGAATAAATCATCAGATCAGTTCTTTCAAAAAAACTGTAAGTTCATCATCCGTGCTGTCTTCATCAGACTGGGAATTTGAAGTTTTTATCCAACTTTCCGAATAACCTGCCATAATTTTCCTTGAAAAAATCGAAAAAAAGAAAGGTGCGCCTCTTTGGTTCGTTACGAGGAGACAATGAAAAGAATGAGACGAGAGGAGAAAAGGAGTTTTGAGGCGCACTACTTTCAACCCTTAACAACAAGGAGCAGAAGGTTCTTTATTCCCGCGTTTTAATTTTTTTTTATTTTTTTATAAAATTTTGTGTGAGAAGGCAGGTTAACTTTTTTTATTATCGGTTTTATCGAGATCAATGAGGGTGTACTTCTGGGTTCCAATTCCCATCTTTTCCGCGTAATCAAGCTGGTGATTACCGCTGGTGCGGCTTTCCTTGAGAAAAGCATCCTTGCATTTATGCTTTTTATTTACGAGATCAAGGCTGGCACGATCTATTGCAACAATATCCGTGGACGCCAAAATGCCGATGTCTGGCATAAACGGCTTCATGGGACGACCCATACAATCACATTTTGAGGTTATATTTGCGAGAACATTTATATATACACATGGCTTATATTCAATAATAGCTTTTGTATATTCCACCAGTCTTTCCAGAAAAACCTGTGTAGATTTGTCCCCTTTTGCCGAAGAAATAACTTTGTACGGGCACTCACTGATGCAGGCCCCACATCCTATGCATTTGTCCGGATCAATTCTCAGAGGTTTCAAAGTAATCGCATTTGCCGGGCATTTTTTAACGCAAATCCCACATTTTATGCACTTATCAGGCTCATAGGCCGGAATAGTTCGCGCATGCATGGCCATTTTGGCAGCACTTGAGCCGATTCCCATGGATACGTTCTTAATTGCACCACCAAATCCGGCGCTTCCATGACCTTTGAAATGGCTGAAAATAAGGAACATATCGTAGTTAGCCGTGTTCTTACCTATTTTAATTTTGCCGTAATGCTTGAGATTGACGTTCAGTTCCATATCCGCATCACCGTCGAGAATATCGATAGGGGCAAAATCAAAACCGTGTTCTTTTGCAAGTTTGATATGCGTATGTTTGAACTTCCGCCTGCTTACATAAAGAACATTGGTTTCTACTAAAGTAGCCTTCAGATGTTTTACGAGTTTTTTCATCATGTGAGGCTTTATGTAGGTCGTATTTCCGTGCTCACCGAAGTGGACTTTAAATCCGACTCGTCCTTTTACATGATCTTTTATCTTTTCGTATACTTTCATTACTCCGTCGGGAGTAAGATCTTTTGTGAAATAGACTTCGGCGGGGGTTTTGACTTTAATAGTTGAGGTATAACGTATTTTGTCTGTTTTAGTCTCTGCTGTTTTCGCCGGTTTCTTTTCTTCTGGCTTTTTAAGTTCCGGTTTTTTATCTCCATTCGTCGGTTCAGGAGTAGGAGCGGTTCCCGGTTTTCCCGCTGGGCTTTTCTCCCCTTTGCTGCAGGCTGTAGCAAGGACAGCTCCGGATAGCGCAAGGATAAAGTTTCGTCGGTTAATAACCTCAATAGCTTTTTTCTTTTTAAATTTCATACTTCCTCCCGTGTGAACCAGCGCGTGTCCTGCGATTTCCGTTTCGCTTAGAGAAATTCGATGAAGTATTGCAGGCCACCACAAGTAAGATATTAATTTCTAGCGGGTATAAAGACTTTATTCAAGTCCCGAAGGTGTAATTATTGTTTTTCCGCCAAGATAAGGACGAAGGATTTCCGGAATAATAACATTTCCTTCCGGTGTCTGATAATTCTCGAGAATACTCAGCAGAGTTCTTCCCACCGCAAGTCCGCTTCCGTTAAGGGTATGGCAGAGGACGGGTTTCTCACCATTTGCTGGCCGATAGCGGATTTTAGCCCTTCTTGCCTGAAAATCAGTGCAATTGGAGCATGAGGAAATTTCCCTGTAAGTATTTTCCGATGGTAGCCATACTTCGAGATCAAATGTTCGTGCAGAAGAAAATCCCATGTCTCCCTTCGCCAGCATTACTACGCGATAGGGCAGTCCTAAAAGCCTGAGAATGTTTTCGGCGTCTTCACGGAGAGCCAGAAGTTCTTTTTCAGCGTCTTCCGGGGTAGTTATCTTTACGAGTTCCACTTTCATGAACTGGTGCTGCCTGATAAGGCCCCGGACGTCTCTACCGTAACTGCCCGCTTCACTTCTGAAACATGGTGTTGCCCCAACATATTTAACTGGAAGTTCCTGTAAATCGAGAATTTCGTCCCGCCTTGAATTAACCAGCACGACTTCCGCTGTAGGAATCAGATAGTAAGGATCATCACCTGCGGTTTTGTAGGCATCTTCCTCGAGATTTGGAAGCTGTCCGGTGCCGATCATTGTTTCTCTTTTAACTAAAAGGGGCATGGACATTTCCGTGTAGCCACGGGAAGTGTGCTGATCCAGCATAAATGAAACTATAGCCCGTTCAAGCCTGGCTCCTGCTCCTTTGAGAATTGAAAACCGACTTCCGGACATTTTAGCGGCCCGGTCAAAATCAAGAATGCCGAGTTTTTCACCCAGTTCCCAGTGGGGAAGCGGATTTTCCAGTTTCTTAATGTCACCCCAGCGAAGGATTTCACGGTTATTTTCTTCTCCTCCGTCGGGAGTATCTTCCATGGGAATATTTGGAATATAAAGGGCCAGATTGTTTTTCTTTTCTTCAAGCTCTGATAGCACGGCAGACTTGGCTTTAATGTCATCCGACAGAGTTTTAAGCTCTTCTCTCAGAGCAGCAGCTTCGTCTCCTTTGAGAGTCTTCATGCTGTTTGAACGATTCTTCTGTTCAAAACGAAGATTCTCAATTTCTGACTTCAGGGTTTTCCATTCAGTATTTATCTTAGCAAGCTCTACTGCCATCTGAGCATATCGTGCATTGCGTTTGGCAAGTGTTTTTTCAAGTTGTTCATCATCAAGTAGTTTTGGGTCTATCATATAGTCACTCCTTCTCAAAACGTGCGCATTATCTCAAAAAAGAAAAAAAAAGACACTGGGAAATTGTAGGGTATTGTTCAGGAGAGGAGGGAATTGATTTTTTCAACCCAGAGTTTGCGATTTGTTACAATGAATCTTTCTGAGTTGCCAGTTTTCAATATTACCTTAAGGCCATTGGGGATAATAAAAAGCGTTGCGGAAACCACTGCCTTTTCAATATCAGAAATTTTTAAATCCACGGGTGTGTTCTGGATATTCTTTCCATGAGATCTGAAGGCCAGTTTTGACGAAGTAAGGGTAAGCCACCCTCCCCGACTCTCAAGCTTGAGAAAATGGTTTGTAGGGCCTTCCAGGAGTACTTTTTCCCCTTCAAACAACTTATCTTCTGATTGCAGTTTGGTTTCCTGCCTCTTAACAAAAGCCGCAAGGATGAGACCAAACATTATTCCTGCAACAACCCCGGCGATAGCCCCTATAAAAATATTATCCCTTTGAAAAGTTATAACCAGACTCATAATCAGGCCGAAAGGAATAGCTGTTGAAAGAAAAATTTTCAGGAAGGAAGAGTTTGCTTTCACCGAACAGCACCGGGACAAGCATCCCCATGGCAAAGATCACCGGAGTTTTCCGCCGCAGGAACGGAGCCTTTTTTCATTTTTTCTTTATCGGCAGTTTTATCTTTATCTGCCGTGGTCGTTTCTTTCTTTTCCGATGTACATCCGACAAAGACCATCAATAAAATGAGAACAGTAATTTTTTTCATTTCACTATCCTATGGCCACCCCAAGGTTTCGCCTTAAATCGAAGAACTGATCGCTTGTGGCAAACCTGATGATGGATTCTTTCTTGATCTGATTGGAAGCTCCACCCTGAACCATGGGCTCAGACTGAATAACAGCAAGACAAGTGTCCAGATCCTGAATTGCAGAAAGTCCAGCCCGATGGGACGTCAATTCAACACCCATCATATATTCATTAAAGTTGGGAATATGACCAGCCATGAACATTTTATTAACTACATCCGCTAAAACTTCCTGATTTGCCCTGGGCAGAATCTGTGCAAGTTGCTGAGCTGTGGATACTAAAACATTGGCATCACCCGGGAGAGGAATGTTCGGATTTACCAGGCGAATTGCACCGAGTACATAGAGGTTAAATTCCCCAGGAGAAGCGCAGAGTTTTATGAGATAGTTTTCCGGTCTCATATAAGTGAGCTCTTTAGCGATATAATACCCGAGATCTTTTTCCATATGACCACGAAGCATATCGAGGCCAACGGTCATTATCGGAGTGCGCTGTCCTTTTTCTACTGCAACAAAGTGACTGAAAGTACCGCGTTGTTCTGTGAGAAGGTATGTTTCAGGAACTTCTACTCCAAGTTTTTCCGCGAGATAGAAGAATATCTGAGTGAAAGTCGGTGCATCCGGTGAAGGTTCCTGGCGTAATTTTCTGTTTATATTCATTGCCTTGAACGTTTTTCCTTTGGCCATACTTATGGGACCGGAAATATTGGCAACGATATGACGCAGGAACATATCCTGTTTGGATGAAGTAATTACATTTCCCCAGATATCATCAGTGAAGCGGTTTTGCAGTTTTATGAACCCCTGAGGTTTATACTGGTTGTAGAAGCTCATTTCTTCCTGTTCAGCTATGCGCAGGGAGTTAAGAACACTGGACATACACCATGCCCTGTCATAAGAGCGGGTTTCAATATAAAGTCTGTACAGTTGCTTGAGAGCCTCGTTGTGATTCGGGTTCCTGTTTAGAATTTCTTGAAGAGTTTCAATTGCCTGTTTAAATGTATCTGAACCGTTGAGATAGTAAAGTTCTGCAAGAATTTCATATCGTCCAATGTCACTGGGATCCAGTGAGATGGCCGTCTCAAAAGCCTTCATTGCACCTGTGAGTTCACGCAGGCGGCTTCGATAAATTTCTCCAAGAGCATGCCAGAGACTGACTAGCAGTCCGGTATTTGAAGGATTGTTTTCCATTATGCGGCGAATCATCTGGCGATAAGCACGTTCCTGAAGTTTCCAGTCTTTTTTCTGAGTCAGAATCTTATCGACATAAGAGAAAGCTTTTAGATTTGTGTAATCATCGTCCAGACACTTGTTGTAATATTCAACCGCTTCATCAAGACTGTTGATGTATTCACGGAAAATACCTGCGACGCCATACCAGATTTTCGAGCGGATCATTGGTTCTTTTTCCATTTCCGCAAGTTTAATCATAAGACGGGCAACCCTCTTCCACTGTTCTGTAGTCTGATAAAGTTCAATCAACTCATGGATAATTATCGTATTTTCAGGATCGATATTAAGAGCCTTACTCAGAGCATCAATTGCCATTTTGTCATCTTTGACTTTTTCACGATAATAAGCGCCGAGTTTAAGTAAATATTCAACCTGCTGGTCGTAGGGAATTACTTCCAGTATCTTTTCTTTGATTTCCGCCGCAGCTTTGAAGTTATGCTCTTTCTCATGAAGTTCAATCATAGCTTCAAGGGTATTTCGATGAAGGGGATTCATTTCAAGAGCTTTGTCATAAAGATTTCTCGCTCTGTGAAGATCATTTTGTTTAACTTTGATATTTCCGAGATTGAAATAAATCTCTGTCTGAAGCTCTATATCTTCACTTCCCTGTAAATGAACAAGTATTTGCTTATATTTATTAAATGCATCATCCCACTGTCCAAGAGAATAATGTACGGAAGCGAGCCCCTGTAAAATAGGAAGCGAAGTCTTTTCAAGTATAAACGCTTCATTATATGCTTTAAGTGCTTTTTCCAGTTCGCCTTTTTTCTCACAGGAAGTACCATACCTGAAGTAAATTTTAAGCATCAGTTCCTTCTCAGGATTCTGGGCTTTCAGTTTACGTACAAGCATGTGCATATGAGGATACATTTCATCATATTTTTTCTGATCCCAAAGAATATCAACATATTTAAGGGCGGCATCAACATGTTCCGGATCAATATCAAGACATTCTTTGAATAATACCGCTGCTTGAGCAGGTTCTTCAAGGTGATCATAATAAATAACACCGGACTGATATAGATACTGGGCTTTATCCACCACATTTGAGGTATGAGACTTGGCAGTATCAAGCATTCTCGAAGCTTTGATCCAGTCTCCACGACTTTCGTAAATCCTGCTGAGTTCCCTCAGAGCAGCAACAAAAGACGGGTCGATAGCAAGGGCTTCCGCATACAATCTTTCCGCTTCATCGTGATCTCTGAGTTGTTCTTCAGATATTTTACCGAGTCGGAAGTAAAGCTCTTTTTTAACAAGATCGTCATCAACGAGATCAACGAGTTGCTGGCTGATATCAAGGCTGCGTTCCCAATTACCTTGAGTTTCATAGAGCCTTGCAAGTGCTGTCAATGATTCAATATCTTTGGGTTCTTCATCAAGAATTGCAAGATAAGCGTCAATGGCTCTTTCCGGTTCATTGAGGTACCTCTCAAGAGCATCCGCTGCACTCTTGTAAAGGCGTACTCTCTCCGATGGATCATAGGTGGAGTTTACATGTCTGTAGATAATATCAATATAGTCGGACCAACGTTTTTCCTGACGATAATAACGGGCCAGATTCCGGTAGGCCTGCTCATCGCGATCATTGATCTCTAAAATCGCTTCGTAGCACTCAATGGATTTGTCTACCTTTTCATAGTGCTCTTCCCAGACGGCCGCCATCTGATGATACTTAACCACGCGCTCATCAGCATTGGTTATGAAATTCATCTGTCTTTCAAGAAGACCAAGATACTCTTCCATATCACCAATCTTGTCGTACAATCTTTCAAGATAGCGCATGGCCGGCAAGTGATCTTCGCGGATTTCAAGGATTTCATTGAGTGTTTCGATGGCTTTTGTCGGTGACTCACGACGGTCATCATAAAGCTCAGCTATCCGGAGTTTCAGATCGATGATTTCTTCGTCGTTTGTGGATTTTGTAACACGTTCTTGAATAACTTCAATAAGTTCACGCCATTTTTCAGTCTGTTCTAGCAGTCTTTCAAGAGCCTGAATGGGAGTAGGTTCATGCCCAAGTGCTTCATGAGCAATTCTGTAGAACCTGATAGCTTCCATAAGGTCACCGAAATCTTTTTCGTTTACAGAAGCAAGCTCCATAGCTGCTTTAAACCGGATATTCGGATCACTTTCAACTTCCAGGGCTTTTTTCAGTTCTTCGATGTATTCACCGATGGAGTTGTTTTTCTTATGAACTTCCGCTAATACGATGTGAACTCCACCATAATTCGGATCAAACTTAAGGGCTTGCTTAAGAACCTCAGTGGCTCGACCAAGGTCTTCAAGTTGATCTGAGTACCATTTACCCATTTTAACAAGCAGATCGCATTTAACTTTTCGATCCGCTTCATTGTCGACAGCTTCCTGATACATATCCAGGAGTTCTTCCCAGTTATTATCAATACCCGCAATACGCTCAAGTCTTTCAGCAGTGATATTGTTTGTTGTTTCGATATCAAACGCAGTGGAAAGAGCAACGAAGGCCTGTTCCCGGTCATGCTTCTTGTCTTCATAGACTTCCGCTACCCGTTGAAGCAGGGATACGATTTCTGGTTTATTGTCATCAGGAATATCTTCATCAAGACCGCCTAGTTTTTCATAACGTTTGAGATAAATTTCAATGAGTTTATCCCAGTAGTTAAGCGATTGATAAAGTCTCTCAATATTTTCAAATGCTTTTACATTCAGTTCGTCGAATTGCAGGATACGGAAGAAAGCATCGGATGCCTCGTGATTTCCGTACATTCGGGTTTCCCAGATATCAGCTATAAGGAACAGAAGTTCCCTGCTTGTTTCACGGGATTTACTAACCTGAAGTTTGAGTTCGAGAATTCTAATGGTCGATGTCCAGTTTTCTTCTTGGGTATAAAGAAGTTCCAGAGCATCAAGGGCTTCATTATCCCCTGGCATAACGCCAAGCACTCTCTCCCATGCATCAATTGCCCGGTCCATACGAACAAGATATTCTTTTTCAATATGACCAATCTGAGCAAACCGATTACGTAATTTCTGATTACCAAGAGAGTCGATACCAAACATTACAAGGGCTTCAAGAACTTCAACAAGTTCTTCCCATGCCTGACTTTCATTATAGATATGTGAAAGTCTTTCAAGAGCTTCAATATTTTCAGGCTGGATACTTCTTACGTTGAGATAAGCATCCATAGCCCGGCGGTGATCATTAAGTCTTTCAAGACAGATGCGTCCGAGATTAAGGTAGGCTCTAACCTGTTCATCTGTATCATAAGAAGCTGAAGTGATTCTATCGAGGAAATCAACTGTGGCATCCCAGTTTTCGTCTCTTTCCGCCAAAACCGCAAGTTCCGCCAATGCACGGGCATCTTCACCACGAAGCTCAAGAACTTTGAGCCACAGACCTTTTGCATTTACCGGATCTTTAAGGGCGTCACTGGAAATCTTAGCCATACGGCTCAATGCTTCACTTATTTCATCATCGCTGGTAACGGCCTTTGTAATGCGTTCGTACACATGGTAAAGATCCTTCCAGTTATTAAGATAGAAGTGGATTCTTTCCAGATTTTCAAGGGCTTCCAGATTATCGCCTTCGACTTTAAGGACGTTTTCGAGAGCAGCAACAGCATTAAGGGGATTTCCAAGTTCAGTTTCTTCCAACTTTGCAAGACGGAAATAGAAGTTTACTTTATCGTAGTCATCTTCACTTGATTCGGCACGCCGGGAAAGAATTCCCGACAGTTCGGGATACATCATATTTTGTGAGTAAATTCGATCAAGGGATTCAAGTGCTGTGAAGTTTGCAACTTCGATTTTCAAAACTTCAAGGTTTGAAGTTTCAGCTCCTGACGGATCATGAAGTTCATCCTCAAATACTCTGGCATTTTTCAACCATATGGTAACAGCGGAAATTCTGTGATCCTCGGCATTTTCTTCATCAGTTCTTGCAAGTCTGGTCTGATTTTGTGCACCTTTTGCATAAACTTCAGTCAGATCCATCCATAAAGACAGTCTTCCGGCAAGCTCTTCCAGCCTGTCATTAACTTCCGGATCATCCACAGTTTCATCAAAGGCTCTTGCGAAAGTGCGGAATGCAGCCTCCGGATCTGCCAGATAATTCTCATGGAGATCGCAAATGGTTTTCAGTAAACTAACGCGCTCAAAAACATCCTTCAAATAACTCAAATAAACTTCTGATATATCTACGAGTCTTTCCCACATGGAATCCCCACGGTACAGGGGTTCAAGGATTCCATAAATCTCTGCGGGGACTATTCCCGTCCTGAGTAATTCCTCAAGACCATTTCTAGCACCTTCAAAATCTGGTGCTTCTTCAAGGAGTTCTTTGTACGCGGTAACCGCATCAATTGGTTTTTGCAGGTAGGTTACGAGAAGTTGTGCAAGGCGACTTCTGAATTCAAGAATTTCCGATGGATCCGAAATAACTTCAATTTCCATTCGTAGTATTTCAGTAAGCTTGTCCCACAATTCCTGTTTGACATAAAGACGATCCAGGCCACGAAGGGCACTCTCATTTTCTTTATCGATTTCAAGTATGGAGAGCAAACGTTTTGTTGCCGAAGGCAGATCTGAAAGCTCCTCTTCATAAACTCGAGTTATTGCCAGGAGGAATCTGATTTTTTCTTCATCATCAGAGGCTTTTTTCAGAACTTCATCATAAGTATTTATGAGCCAGTTCCATTCACCTGTAATTGCCGATAAACGCTCAATCTCCATAAGCGTTTTTTCATTTAACCAGTCAATCAGAATCGCACGACCCATATCAACACGTGCATTTCCTGGATTATCCAGTTGAAGCTCATGAATTTCAACAAGTCGATGGAGTAAATTTACTTTTTCATAATCATCATCAACCTGTGTAACCATAACATTCAATACGGCTACAAGATTGGATGCATCCTGGAATCTTGAATAATATGTATCAAGTAGATTTGCTGCGGCCAGTCGATCGTCAGCAGAGTATTCGATTTCTGTATTTTCTTCTCCGCCATTCAGTACTCGGGTTAGATTAACTATGATTTCACCATTGGATTCATCAAGATTAATCGCTTCACCGTAAATTGGCACTGCTGTAGTAACATCCTGAAGTTTCAGTTCATGGATACGGGCAAGACGCAACTTGATAGATGCTACATGCTCATCACTCATTGCATTCTGAATTTCAATTTCCAGAATATTAATGAGTTCCTGCCATTTTTCTGCTCTTTCATATAAATTATCAAGTTTTTGAAGAGCAACATCATCCATGGAGTCTTCATCGAGAACTCGTTCATAGGTTTCAATTGCTTTTTCGATGTCTTTAATTTCCTCGTCATATACCTGACCGAGGATATAAAGCATATTTTTCTTTTCTTCCAGAGATGGCGCAAGATCAGCTTTTCTTGCATAGACATCTTTAAGATTATCCCAGTCACCATCCTGAACAAAAATAGTTTCAAGGTGCTGTAGTGCATCAATGTCAGTATCGTCAATTTCAAGAATCAGACGATATGTTGCAATTGCGTCTTCCTTTTTCTCAAGTTGGTTGAGTTGAATATCTGCAGCACGGAATGCGAGGACTTTCTTTTCAGTGGGGTCAAAAACAAGCTCGACCTTTTTCAGAATTGCCTGAACCATCCGGGGAATATCATCATTATTTCGGAACAGTTCTTCAATCGCGTCTACTGCAGGTATGTAATCCGGTTTTATTTCCAGAAGTTTTTCATACGCTTTTGCTGCTCTTTCTACATCGCCAACAGCATTAGCAAGGAGCTCAGCAATTCTAGTCTGAAGTGTCAGTGCAATTTCCACATCTTCATTTTCATCAATTTTTTCTTCATAAAGTTTGAAGAGTTCTTCCCAGTTTCCAAGATTTACAGCCAGACGTTCGAGCTGCTGACGAAGCTCTTCCCTTGAAGGATCAAGCCTGAATGCACGGGAATATGCTTCAAAGGCACTCGCGGGTTTTTCACCACTGTCTTCATAAATTGTTGCAATCTGACTTAGAAGATCTATCTGTTCCACCGGATCGAAACTGGCGGATTTCATAATTTCATAAGCACGGATCAGTTGCTCCCATCGTCCCAGAGCTGTATAGACTGGCTCAAGAATTCGAGCAACGGTCAGTGAGTTATCTTCATCATCGAGAAGTTTTTCAAGACTTGAAATAACAATTTCATCTGAGTTATCAAGATCAAGGGCGCGTTTCCATGTCTCAATGGCCATTACAGTCTCATTGAGTTTTTCATGTTGCAGAGCTGCCAGCCTTCTGAGAAGTTCACTCTGAACCGCAACTTCCATATCAGCAGAAAGCTCCAATTGACGATTGAGGTTTTCCGCCAATTCACTCCATTGCTCAAGTTTAAGATATAAAGCATCCAGAGCATGCAGAGCCTGGAGATTTTCAGGTTCATCCGTAAGAATTTCTTCATAAACGGGGACAGCTTCTTCGGGTCTATTCAGTTTTGTATCCAGAAGTTGACCACATCGGAATCGCAGAGTCTGACGATCATCAATTTCGAAGGCTAGATCCAATTGACGCTTTGAAATATCAAGAAGTTCTTCCCATTTTTCAGCTTGACTATACAGAGTTTCAAGAGATGAAAGAACCATTTCATTATCAGGCTGAATTTCAAGAGCTGCCGAATAAAATTTAACGGCGTCTTCCTCAAGTTCAAGTTTCTCACTTGCAATCTGAGCCGCTCTGATATTAATTACCTTTTTGATGTCCTCGGAAAGATCCTCATTCTTTAAAATGAGTTTATAGACGCTCAGAGTCTCAGGCCATTTTTCTTCAACTTCTGCTATCCCTTCAAGACGATTGCGAGCTTCTTCGCTTTCAGGATTGTGAATAAGAGCTCTTGAATAAGCATCGAAGGCCCTTGAAGGCTCACCGATGTTTTCCGCTAAAATCCGGCCTATCGTGAGAAGAAGTTCAAGTTTCCGCTCGAAATCATCTTCGGTTTCTGCCTGAATTTCGTGAACCCGGACAAGATTCTCAAATTCAGCAAGGATTTCATAAATGGGTTCAAGGATATCTGCTGCGTTGCGTCGAACCTCGAGATCTTCGTCTTCGAGATGTTTCTCAAGTTTAACTCTTGAAGGCTCATGTCCGTTATTCCAGGACAGAACTTCGCGATAACCATCTATTGCATCAGATACTTTATCAAGGTACTTCTCCTGAAGCTCTGACCAACGGAACTTCAGTTCAACTCGACTTGCCTCATCATTTGTAAGATCAAGTTCTTTTTCAATAGTTTCACTGAGGTCTTCCCACTTTTCAAGTCTGAGATATAAAGCGTCAAGTTGATTAAGACTTTCAATGTGATCCGGGATGAAATCCAGAACAGCTATGTAACAATCAACAGCTTCCTGAGGCTTTTCCATAAGGGAATCAAAGATTTCAGCTTTGTTCCAGTAAAGAGTCTTTCTTTCTTCGTCATCGGCAGCCAGATCAATTTTACTTGTATAAATCTCAAGGAGGCTCGCCCAATCCTGTTTTGCGCGGTAGATCCTCTCACATGCGTCGAGAGCATCAATATTCGAAGGCTCAATTTCAAGGATTTTCTTACAAGTTACAAGAGTATCCGCTGTTTTGTCGAGCTCATTTTCCTGTGCTTTAGCAATAACAATAAGAAGTGGAAGAGAATCAACTTCAGCAGTAATTTTCTCTACTCCATCAGTGTAAGATTTAACAAGTTTTTCCCAGCCATCTTTAACGGATCCCGCAAGCTCCTGCATTTTTAAACGGATATTTTCAGAGAGAGGATCCAGGCTGAACGCATCTGCGTACCAACTGAATGCTGATTCTTTATCTTTAATATGCTCCTCATACACTGAAGCAAGTTCTTCCATCCGCTCTCTTTTTGTAAACTCATCTTCCGTGTGTTTGATCCGGATTTCCAGAACCTGAGGCAGTTTCTTATGTTGACTGCTTTCCACGTAGAGATCAATGAGAGCTTCCGCAGCTTCAAGATTATTATCATCAACCGTCAGGATTTTTTCATAGGCTTTGACAGCCCGATCTGCTTTATCCAGGTTAAGACGCCAGATGCGGGCTTCCCTGAAGAGTAAACTTATTTTTCCTTCATCTGTTGATTCAGAATCTGCTTCCTTGCTGATAATCCTGATGTATTCTTCCAGTTTATCCCACTCGGTAAATAATACCTCGAGAGCGTTCCATTCTTTAGAATCAATAAGAAGTTTTTTAATGGAATCCTGTGCCCGGCGATTCTGAGGATCCATTTCAAGAAGCATTTTCCATATTTCTGCTGCTTTTTCAGCATTTTCCAGTTTGTCCTGATAAATAGGAGCAAGTCTGGTACAGAGGGCAATCTTCTTTTTCTCATCATCAAGAAATTCGAGCATTTTTTCGCTGATTTCAGCTACCTTCTCGAAATTCTTGTTACGTTCGTGCAGTGTTTCCAGGTTTTCAAGAGCATCAAGGTTTTCGGGATCAATATCCAGAACATTCTGCCATAACTCCACAAGAGTGTCGGGGTTTTTTACCCTTGTGGAAGCCATTTGCGCGAGTTCTATTGATTTTTCACGCAGGAGATCACCATCGTTAATGGTTTCCATCTCCTTGCGATATAAGACTATGAGGCTATCATAGTCTCTGGATTGCTCATACATTTCTTTAAGGTGAGCAATAGCATCAGCATTATAAGTATCAACTTCTAAAAGAGCTTCAAAAGCCTTTACAGCTTCTCTTTTATTGTTCATATCCTCGTTGTAAATACGAGCAATTTCCTGAAGGACAGGGATTTTTTCATAGTCATCAGTAATTGTTTCGAGGCGTGACTGATAAAGTTTTACAAGATCCGGCCAGCGTTTAGCGGATTTTATGAGTTCAACAAGCTCCCCAAAAGCATCCTCATCGTCGGGTTTTATTTCAAGAATGCGTTTATAAGCATCCATTACCTTTGGTTGGGCCTTCATTTTATCGCGAATAACTGGTATCGAGATTTTTATCAGTTCAACTTTTTCATCAAGCATTTCGTCCGGGAGACGCTTGGAAACATCGTTTAAAGCGTCAACATACTGGTTCCAGCGTTCCATTTTGAGGAATATGCCGGCCTGCTTGATTCGAGGTCCTACCATATTGTCCGCTGAGGCTTTGACGGATCTGTTATAGGCATCCATTGCTTTCGGAAGATTTCCTTCTTCTTCAAAGCCTTCTGCTTTAGCAAGCCATTCAGCGGCATCGCCTTCAAGGGTTTCATCAATTGAAATTACAAGGTCTTCAATTCTGAAGTCAGTCACGGGAACCTCCATAAAGGGAAACGATATGAACTGTATATTTCTCTTGTCCTGTAATTCGCTTCGCAAAGGATTTCTTAAAAAATCCTGACAGGACATTAACTAATTATTCGTCACCAGGAAAAACTCCTTAGTTTTCAAAGAGTTTACAAGAACGCTATTTATATCATAGAACCATTTGAACCGCAACGGAAAAGTAGTCTAAAATACTCAGACTTTTCTTTGGAAACATCCCGGTATTTGCCTGTTCATTAAACAGATATGGGCTGTTTATAAATTGCTGCATTCTCCGGAGAAATGTTAAAACAGATCAGGAAAATAAAAAAGAGAAAATACAGTTAAAAGAAGAATTTTTATATAACCAGCGTATAGGGGTTCTAAGGATTTTCAGACGGATTCAACGACGGCATTTGGTAAAACTACAAAAAACGTTGTTCCACTGCCTAAAACAGATTCAAGTCGGATTGTACCACTATGAAGTTCCACGAATTTTTTTGTGAGTGTAAGGCCAAGACCAGCCCCTCCCGAGGGAAGTGACTCTCCATTGTGAACCTGCTGGAAAGCATCAAAAATAATCGAATGATTTGCAGGGTCGATACCGATACCTTCGTCTTTAACGGAAATATGGAGATCTTTCTCCACTGATTTTATAATTACAGTAATATTTCCCCCACGACGACTGAACTTTACAGCATTAGAAAGCAAACTTGAAATTATTTGACGTAGTTTAATTTCATCGCAATTAAGGAACAACGGAGTAATGGGAAGATGAACATGCATCTGCAAGCCATGTCTTGAAGCCCTTTCCTCCCAAACCTGAAACTCACTGCGCATACTCGACTGAAAGTGAAACATATTTATCTCGAGGTCGAGATTTCCACCTTCGATTTTGCTCAAAGCAATAAGATCATTCACAAGAGTGAGCAAATGTATGCCGGACGTATGAATATCTGTAATCGTTTCCACCTGTTTTTCTGTGAGTTGGCCAAGAACGCCATCTCTTAGAATTTCACTGAAACCAATAATTGAATTCAATGGTGTTTTGAATTCATGTGACATGTTTGCTAGAAAAACCGATTTCATCCGGGAACTTTGTTCTAAAAGTTGATTTTTGCCTTCGATTTCCACTGTCTGTTGATGAAGTTTCTCAGCAAGCTCTTTCAAGCTGTTGTATTGATTAAGGTTATTTATTCCAATTCCAAGATGAGTTATGAGAGTTTCAAAAAACTTAAGTTCATCGACATCCGGTGAGTGACCAAGAGCAATGGAAATGACACCATAAAACTCTGAACGGTACTCAATGGGGAATGAAAGCATACTTTCCGGAGTCCAGGGTCCAAGAGGTGTCCACAGCACAAACCCTGAATCATTTTCCGAAGAATAATTCTGAATTGTGCGGCGATGTTTTCGGATCTGTCCCGGAATGCCCGACGAACCCGAGAGTTCTTTTTCCGGCGCCTCACGTAAACCGTTGTAGGCTTTCAATTCAAAAATATCACGTTCTTTATCATAGAAGTAAATACTCGAAATATATGTAATATCAACTATTGAAAGAAGATCCAGATATCCCGATAGCAGAATATCCAAATCCCATACGGCATTGATATAACTGACTATTCTACTATAAACTTCACTCCTGCGCTCAACGGTTTTTGTGTTTTCCAGCGCGTTTTCCAGCGTTACATTGAGTTCATCAAGTCGACGGTTCTGAAGTTGTACCGCGCTTTCCAGTGATCGTTTTTCATCCTGAAGTTTACGCTCATTGCGCAATTCCTGACTTTTATCCCTTATAATAACTACAATTTTTCCTGTTTCTTCATCTATTACGGACATGGAAAGTTGAGCAGGAAAAGTATTCTGTCCATGCCTCAAACCCACCACAGTAACACCTGAAATTACTCCACCCATTGATTTTATACGGTTTTTAAGGCCAGAGAAGCGAAAATCCATTAACTCCCAGAAAAAAAGTTTACTGAAATCATTGTTAATAAAATCTTCCTCGGAGGAATCGAACATTTCGAGAGCAGAGGAACTGCAATAAACTACCTTCCAGTTTTCTAAAAAGAAAACCCCATCAGGGTAACTGATATCCAGCAGATGATGCAGTTCAGGAATTTTGGTATAGTCGGTCATTTTCCGGCTTCCTTGGTTACAGTTATCCAAATGATATAAATCAGGTCTCTGGAGGACTGAATCTCTCTGACACTTCTATAAATTCATTCTCACATTCCAGAAAAGCATCAACTACAATGGGTTGAAAATGTTTTCCTCGTTCTGAAAGGATAATTTCCCTGGCCTTTTCATGAGAAAAAGCAGGTTTATAAACACGCTTGGCTCTCAAGGCATCATAAACATCAGCTAAAGCGACCAATCTTGCACTGAGGGGAATATTCGTGTTCTTGAGACCAAGTGGATAACCTTCACCGTTCCACTTTTCATGATGAAAATAGGCGATGTCACAAGCTATCTGGAGATAATCCACGGGCCTGCGGAGAATCTTTAAAGCATCATTTATTGTATCGCCGCCAAGGCTCGTATGAGTTTTCATAATATCGAACTCTTCACTGGTTAGTTTTCCAGGTTTTAGAAGAATATGGTCAGGGATTCCAACCTTTCCGATATCATGTAAAACTGCTACCTTGCTTATTATACGTGCGAAATCTTCATTGATGGAAATATCGAGATCCGGATGATTAATGAGTTTCTTGGCCAAAATGGCACTGTATCTGCTCATTCTCTCCAGATGATCACCAGTTTCGGGATCTCTTGATTCTGCAAGTCGGGCCAAACTGAAAATAATAACATTCTGAGTTTCAAAAAGTTCCATAGTACGATCAGAAACCAGTTGTTCCAGATTCGTAGCATAGTTATTCAGCGTATTCTGATAATTTCTTAAAGCCAGATGAAGTTTTACTCTGGCGATCAGTTCAGCTCTCACAAAAGGCTTCGTAATATAGTCAACAGCCCCAAGATCAAGTGCATGAACTTTTTCGGAACTTTCCTGAATTGCCGTTAGAATAATTACGGATGTATGATCCAAAACCCCTGTTGGTTTCAGTTGTTCAAGAACCTCAAATCCGTTCATTTCAGGCATCATTAAATCTAAAAGCACAAGATCTATGCTTTCTTTTTTTAATAATTCCACTGCCTCTTTCCCCGATACCGCTTTTATTATTTCTACATTAAGTTCAGAAAGAGCAAGGGAAACAACCTTCAGATTGAATACTTCGTCGTCAACAATGAGAATCTTTTGAGCCTGATTTCTTTTCACTGAATCATCCATCGCTTATCCTTTCCAGTCGCTGTTGAAAAATTCCATATGCCGCATGCTCACATGGGGGTATGGTCGCCTCTCCACCAGTTTTGTAAACCACTCATCCGCCAAGTGCCGAATTGAGTCTTCAAAACCTGTAAATCGGTCAGGATGAATTTTTCTTAACCAGTATTCGATGCGATCCTGATCAATTTCGCCACTGTGCCATTCATTTTCGAGTTCAGAAATCAGCATATCCGCGTCGTTGCTTGATTCGCCCGGTAAAGGGAAACCACAAAAAGAAACTGGAATTTCAAGAGGATTTCCACAAAGAATTATCACTCCGGAGTACATAAGTGCCAGAAACAGGTTTTTTGCCTGTGGATCTACAAGTTTTTCGCTGAAATCTTTTAATTGAACTCGTCCATCGCACTGATTGAAAATTGAAAAATCAATTTCGCGGGGTAAAGTCTGAAAGCGAAGAAATGGATCGGGACAGGATACGGGATAAAGACCTGATGCAAGATTTAACGGTGGATCATAAGTCCCCCGGGGAACAAGGTTCAGTCCCGAAAAAACCAATTCAATGTAATTATGTTGTGTCTTAATCGGTTGAGTTTTTTCCGATCTGAAAACAAATTCAGAATTATTCCATAGGAAGATATCAACGAATTTAATGGCGTACTGCCTGTTCAGGGCCAAAGCAATATCTTCTTCCTTCATCAAGCCCATTTTCACAAAGGCTTCACCCTGCATGATTTTTTCAGTGCGCATCATATGAAGGGAGCTTTCACACTGCTCAGCGGTAACCACACCTTCATCCACGAGCATTCGACCTAAAAGCTCTTTAACTTTGTTGCTTTTTATTTCAACGGGAAGTCCATTATAAAAAGTAACTGATTTTTTTACTTTCTCAGACTTGAGAAAAAGAGTTCCACTGGCCCGGTTAAGATGAATCAAAGACAGGAGAATTGGCCAGGTCCGACTTTCAAATGTACCTTTTTCCGGAACCGGAGGAATCAAAGACGGTATTTTTTTTACGGGATTTTCCGTAATACTGTGGGTTTCCCCAAGTTTTGTTTCAAGATGATCTATATTTATCAGTTCATAATCATGAATACCTTTGATATTCCTGAATTGTTTAGAAATAGGTATGCGTGTTAATAAAATGACGGGACCAATTCGACTGTTCCATGTTTCGATTTCCCCCGTTGTCATTGAATGATGTAAAGTATCCGCATAAAGTTCTTCTCCAGAGTTTTTATTCAGATCTGCCAATTCCGGAACGTATTTACCCATTTTCTTTGATTCGCTGCTGAAAAAATTTTTATCATCGGAAAGAAGAAAGCATTCTTTATTTTCCATACTCTGTATCTCCTTCAATTCTGCAGTTCGGCAATAAAAGTCCTGTTTTTTGGCATCTTAGCACTTTTTGTGGATTATATACAGTACCGAAGTGTTTCGTTTCCGGAAATCCACTTCGATTTTCCCTGCTGTGGAGGATTTTATGAAGTACATGTTTACTATATTATTGTTGTCAGTGATTTCTATATCATGCCAAAACAACAATAAGTCACCAGAATTTTCAAAACAAACTGATGATAAAATAACATATGAAAACAATGTTCTTGCCGCACCAGGTTCCGGATGTATGTCCGAAGATGAGGAAGCAAAATCGGATTTTTCGGTTGCAGGAATGCCGGGACTCAGAACTCCAGGTCTGAGCGAAGGTCAGACGGATCTTCCTTCTATTCACGTATTTCCAAGTGAATCAGATGTACGAAAAGCCATTGAAGGTGCATTTCGGACTCTTCCGACAAAAGCAAAGTGGTTTAAATCCCTTGTGGCCGCAAAACCTCTTCGCATCTATTCAAAACCCGATTCAAAATCTCTTGAAATAGGGATGATCGATCCTCAGGTCCCCATTCCCCCGGTGGGCTATATAAAAGGAAAAGGTTGTAAATCGGGGTGGATTCAGGTTGGAATAAGTGCTTTTGTCTGTTCAAAAAACCTTCACAAAGACCGCAGGGAACCGGAAGTTCAGATTTTTCCCGTGGTAAAAGAAAATGACATAACTCCCGGAAAGTATGCCTATGTGCGTCTGGGTGGAACAAAATGGTATGCCTCCAGAAATGCCGTCAAACAGGGGAAACATGCGGGAGAAATGGGAGCAGGATTTTATGTTCATTTTAAAAGATTTACGCGGATAAATGGCAAAAATTACTGGAAAACTGTAAAGAATCAATATGTTCCCGTAGAAAACATTGCTGCCCATCGTCCGTCGACTCACATGGGAGTTTCTCTTGATGGCAACATGACTCTTCCTCTGGTATTTCCCATTGCCAAGGACTCTTCCGGTAAGGGCATTGCAATTCCGGTTTACGATCGCCCGGGAGGAGCAAAAGTCGCAAAAACAAATTACCATCAGGCTGTTAAAATTTATGGTGAAAAAAAAGTTGCCGGTCGTAAATATTATCGACTTGGTCGTTGCCGCTGGATAATGGCAAGGCATGTGGCCGCTGCGTTTCCGTCACCTGTTCCCCCAGGAGTTCGAAGTGATGAAAAATGGCTGGATATTAATCTCTTAAGACAAACTATTGTTGCCTGGGAAGGTTCCCGTCCTGTTTTTGCATCTATTATATCTTCCGGAAAAGGTGGACATCCTACAAAACACGGGGTTTTCAGAGTTTACTGGAAGGTTTCGGAAACAGATATGAAAAACGAAGTTGGGGCAGATGAGCAGTACCTTGCAGCGGATGTTCCATGGACTTTATTCTTCTATAAAGGTCAGGCCCTCCATGGCGCCTACTGGCACGATGATTTTGGCCGTAAAAAAAGTCATGGTTGTATCAATTTAGCCCCTAAAGATGCTCGTTTCATTTATGAATGGTCCACTCCTTATGCTGGAAGTTCATGGGCTTATCAATGGTCCGGGCAAAACTCCCCGGGTATGACCGTTCAAATCCGAAGAAACGATGAAGATCGACCAATGGTTTTCGGATATGCTCGAAATTTCATTCCTGAAAAGCAACTTTTGGCTCTTGATGAAGCTTATAAAAAGAAGATTGAAGCGGAAACAAAGCAGATGCTTGCGGAAAACGATGATGATGACAAGGGAGATTCACCCCTTTCTAAAAATGCTAAAAAGAATGCGGAAAGCACGAAAAAACAGGAAGTTACTGACGAAGATAACAAAACCCCACGCCGGAAAGTAGCAAAGAAAAAAGCCGGACGGATTAAAACAAAAAAAGCAACCGCTTCTAAACGCAAATCAACTTCCTTCAAAAAAATTCGCAGAAACTCAAAAGCCCGCCTGAAATGATTTCCCGACTCCCTGACTCCCTGTTTTCCCTGCCCCCCTGACTCCCTGTTTTCCTGATTCCCTGTTTCTTGACCGCCATTTCATGGCTGATCTTGTTGCTGTTCTATTTCCAGGGGCGCGGATGCTTCGCATCCTTTACCCCTGGCTATTGAAGATGGCGTCATTTCATGACTTACGGCTGCGGGCCGCTGGCCCGCACCCTGCTCTCCTGCAAAAATATCAGGGACTCAGTTAATCAGTAGGAGGAACAGGTAATCAGGGATCGCAATTTTGCCCGGGGGAATGCTATACCGCTTGCGGAATAAAAGGATCGAAATCAGAAAAGTGGAATTTTTATTAAAGTTTTTGTAATTACGCATTAAAGTTGAATGTTTACGAATCTGAGCCTGCCCCTGTTTTTCTGACTACCTGAGTCCCTGTTAAAAAATCAGGAACACAGGGAATCAGTAACAGCAACAGGACAATCAGGGGCTTTCTCCTGAAGCATTTCATTAATTTAATTTACTATCGTATTACCTCGAAAGCGGTCTAAGATTCAGTCCGGCTTTTAGACCTCTTCTTAAGTAGTTCCTGTCCTGGGTCTTTTTCCTGAAGTCTTTCTTTAAACAGGTTGTTCTGAAACCCACTTTATTTTCAATTCCCTTTTCAGGATTTTCGATCGAGAATTTCCCGGACTATCTTTAAAAGTTCGTTCAATTGATAGGGTTTTGAAAGGTAGGATGCGCCCATTTGGGTACATTCCTGAGCAACGTTAGATGCTGCATATCCGGAAGCTACTATTACTCTCACATTGGGATTTATTGACCGAAGTTCCTTAAGACAGGCTAAACCACCTATTCCGGGCATGCTTATATCAAGTACAATGAGATTTATCTCCTGGCATTTTTCTTTGAAAATTTCCACGGCCTTTTCACCGCTGTTTGCGCTGTGAACTGTGTATCCAAATTTCTGCAAAGTTCGTGAGGCAAACTTAACGATAAGTTCTTCATCATCCACGACCATAATTGTCTCATGCCCTCCGGGAGCAGGAACTTCATATTTGCCGGTCTGGGACGAAGTTTTTTCAGAACTTGCGGGCAGATACACACTAAACTCCGTACCTTTACCCACTTCACTAGTGACCATTATCCAGCCACCATGACCTTTTACGATGCCGAAAACCGAAGCAAGCCCGAGGCCCGTGCCTTTTCCTGCTTCTTTTGTAGTGAAAAAGGGTTCGAAAATCTTGGAAAGGGTCTCGGCATCCATACCGCACCCCGTATCAAAAACCTTCATACAAACAAATTGACCACTTCTGGCGTCTACGTTATCAGGCAGCTTACTTTCTTCAAGTTCACAATTTTCAACGGAAAAGGTCAATTCACCACCATCGGGCATGGCATGGGATGCATTTGTAGCAAGATTTAAAATAACCTGCTCAATCTGCACCGGGTCTGCAAATACTGAGCGAATATTTCCTCCGCACAGGGTTTTAATGCTAATCATTTTCGGTAACGTCCGCTCAAGTAACTTCCGTGCGGAAACGACCTCTTCACAAAGCCTCAGATTTTTCTTGACGGATTCAGCTTTGCGGGAAAACAGTAAAAGTTGCCGGACAAGTTCCCCGGCCCTCTGTGCAGCAGATTGAATCGATTTCAGGGAGCTATAATCAGGATCCTCCGGGGATTTTTCCATGAGCATAAGCTGGGTATAACCACCAATTCCCTGGAGTAGATTATTGAAATCATGGGAAATTCCCCCCGCAAGAGTTCCGATAGCTTCCATTTTCTGAGATTGTGCGAGCTGTTTTTCAAGTTTTTCACGGTCAGATAAAGCCTTTTTATAGGCCGTGATGTCATTGATACTGGACAGGATTAACGTCTGATCACCAATTTTAATAATACGACCGGAAAAGAGGCTGTTTATAAGGGTTCCGTCTTTTATCCGGAACCGGAATTCCTCGTCGGTTATCTGGCCTGTTTGCTGTAACTTTCCAAGGATATAGTCCCTATCATCCGAAGTTTCATATAAATTCAGATCCAGAACACTGTGCCCTATTGCATCTTCACGAACCCATCCGGTTTTGTTGCAGAAGGTGTCATTTACTTCATAAATACGACCATCTTCTGCCCGAGTGATCAGAATTGCATAGGGTGATGTCATAAAAGCAGTAGAGAATTTTTCCTCACTGTACTTCAATGTTTCGAGGTATTTTTTGCGTTCTGTTATGTCCGTTGCGATGCTCATCATGGCGGGAGTTCCCAGCCAGTTTATGCGTTTTACTAAGACCTGAACGGGGAAGGTAGAGCCGTCTTTCCGATAATGCCCAGCTTCAAAGGCTGCTTCTCCCGTTTCCATTATAAGTCCGATGCGCTCCTCGATTAGTTCCGAAGACTCGGGAACATCAAGATCGTGGAGATTCAGATTCATGAATTCTTCCGCAGAATAGCCATGAATTTCATAAGTTTTGCTATTTGCGTATAAAAACCTGCCCTCGATATCATGTACCGTAATTGAATTGGGTGCGTGATCCACCATTTCCGCTAAAACGGAGATCTTTTCCTGGGCTTGTTTATTTTCGGAAATATCCTGATGGTAAATAGCTATTCCATCCCCCATCTTCACAACCTGATGATAGTGCCACGCAGCGGGAACATGGGTTTCAGGGAGGTAAAATTCCTCTTCAAGGGGGATCCCGGTTTCCACAACTTTTACATATTTCTCAAAAAACCCGTTTTCCCGGTTCACGGGTAAAAGCTCACACATGCGCTTTCCCACAAGGAATTCGGGAGTCATTTGAAGCATTTTAGCGCTGTTTTTATTCGCGTGAACAAAAACAAAATCAATGATTTTGTTGTTTTCATCCCTTATCGCTCTGAATATAAAAAATGAATCCAGAATTGAATCCAGGGCAAGTTTGAGGTCGTTTTCCTTTTCCTGCGCAATGGTTTCCAGATGTTTACGTCGGGTTATGTCCCGACCGAATTCTGTGATTCCAATAAGATTTCCATTATCATCAAAAATCCCAAAACTTCGCACATGCCAATAGTGATGATCAGATGTTTCAATTTCGCCTTCATCGGGTTTTCCCGTCTCTTTTGTTCGCAAAACCGGACAATTTTCGCATGGTTCATTGCGATTTTTCCAGACTTCCCAGCAGTGGTGTCCCTGGATCTCTGAAAGGGGTTTGCCTGCCTGTTTGAGCCCCGACTCATTGCACCATTTGATCCGAAGATCGGTATCGTAACTTGCGATAATTTCTGTGGTGGAATCCAGAACCTGATGTATAAAATCCGAGGATAAATTCATCCTTCATAACCTCTTGGCATGGCCGCTTTGAAACCCAAAGCCAATATTTCGGCAAGTTAACTAATTTTTTTAAATTAAATATTCTTTCCAAGTACATGTGCATTAAAGCACATCAAAGAAATGAGATCAATAATCCGTTGGAAAAAAAAATCGACAAAAAATTTGAAAAACTGTATTTCAGGACAGTAACTATTTAGTTCGTGTCCTGAAATTCAATTTTTGTCAAAATTGAGCATGTTTACGAAAACATGCTATTCAGAACACTACAATAATTTCAAGGTCTTCATTCTTAATGTCCTGTGATAGAAATAGACGTTAACTTGAAAAGTTGGTATT
>JAHJMN010000091.1 GCA_018821305.1 Myxococcota bacterium | reverse complement strand
TGGTGTCATTTCATGACGAGCGGGCTCCGGGCCGAGGGGCCCATCACCCTTTAGTGCAAAACAACAGGTGTGTGTTGTGTGGAAAAACAGTGTGTTACGCCAGAATGTGAATTGTGGGAAAATGTGGACCGCTATGTTTGGAGTTTGTACCTGAAAACAGGTATACAGGGAGACAGAAGCAGCAGCGGTGGCCCCCTTTGATCCCTTCGCTTACACCGATTTTCGCAGAAAAACGGTGAGGATGTGTGAGCCACGTTGTGGCTCTTCAGAAACTCGAGTGAATTTGAGTGTTGCGCTGAGTACCTGACTCCCTGAAAACAGGGTTTGAGGCACCATTACATGGCTGGTGGGGTTGGAGCATTTTGACCAGGGGTTCAGGATGCGTTGCATCCATCACCCCTGGCTACTACAAGATGGTGTCATTTCATGACGAGCGGGCTCCGGGCCGAGGGGCCCATCACCCTTTAGTGCAAAACAACAGGTGTGTGTTGTGTGGAAAAAACAGTGTGTTACGCCAGAATGTGAATTGTGGGAAAATGTGGACCGCTATGTTTGGAGTTTGTACCTGAAAACAGGTATACAGGGAGTCAGGCGCAGTGGGATTTGCGGTGGTTTTGTCCAGAAATCCTGTTTCCTGATCCTGAGTCAGGGAGTCAGGCGCAGTGGGAGTTGCAGGGTCGTTTTCCAGAAATCCTGTTTCCTGATCCTGAATTCCTGCATATCTGCATACCGAAAACAGGGATCAGAGTGGCGGTGGTTTTATCCAATCCGATGTTGCTAAATTCAGGGTTTTTAATTCAGGATATTGAGTTAAACTAAAATAAGAGTAATTCTTATTTTAGTTTCGATGTGTTCTTTGAGTTGTTTTGATATGGCTCGATTCAGGGATTGGGTGAGTGAATGAAGCGGAAAATACAGGGAAAATATGTGACAGTATCAACATTGGGTGAGAAAGCACAGGCTTTTGTTCCTTCACCATTACCGCCGGACCCACCGATTAAGTGGACCGGGGAATTAACAGAGAAATTTGATAGAGCGTTACTTTTACTGGGCAAGCTGGATAGTATTTCTACAATTCTTCCGGAAACGGCAATGTTTTTATACATGTATGTTCGTAAAGAGGCTGTTCTGTCTTCCATGATAGAGGGTACTCAATCATCTTTATCTGACTTTTTGCTATTTGAACTTGATGAACATCCTGGTTACTTGCTCGATGACGTGCGTGAAGTCAGTAATTATGTTGCTGCCCTGGAATATGGCCTTCAACTATTAAATGATGGCTTGCCTGTTTCATTGAGACTGTTTCGGCAGATTCACAGCGTTCTTCTTGGCAGTGGGCGAGGCAGTGATAAGTTGCCGGGAGAATTCCGTCGAAGCCAGAACTGGATTGGCGGAAGCAGGCCAGGAAATGCGGTATTTGTTCCACCTCCTCCTGAAGAAGTACTTGAATGTATGAGTAAACTTGAGCTCTTTCTGCATGATGAGCCGGAGCCGACTTCGGTATTAGTCAAAGCAGCACTGGCCCATGTTCAGTTTGAAACAATTCACCCATTTCTTGACGGAAATGGTCGTCTGGGGCGGCTTTTAATCACCCTGCTGCTTTGCGATCGAGGGGTGCTGCGCAAGCCGATGCTTTATCTGAGTCTCTATTTCAAGACACACCGTCAATTCTATTATGAACTTCTTGACCGGGTGCGCAGGACTGGCGATTGGGAAGGGTGGCTCGATTTCTTTGCAGATGCGGTTATTTCGACAGCCAAATCAGCTATTGAAACTGCCCAGCGTCTTATTGAATTATCAAATGAAGATGTGGATAAGATTAAAAGTCTTGGTCGCAAAGCAGATTCAGCTCTGCAAATTCACAAAATATTCAGGGAATATCCCGTTGTAAATACCGGATCCATTGTAGAAAAAACCGGGATTTCCCCGGCAACAGTGAACAAAACAATAGAACACATGAAAAAACTTGGGATTATAAGTGAGATAACCGGGCGCAGGCGCAACAGGGTGTTTTGCTATACGAAATACCTTGAGATCATGAATCAGGGAACTGAATTTTTTAGTGTTACTTCCCATGATCATTGAACAGTGATTCTCACGAACATTGACCCTTGCAGGGTTATGATTCTGTTGAGTGTTTCTATTTTTTCTTCCAGTAGGTAAACTCGTCTGTATAAAGAAAATTGTCCATGTCCGAAATCTTTTCTTCTATGTGTGTAAGTAGTTACTGTCCTTTAATTCGATCAATTCTGTCTTTCCAGAACTCTGGTTTTTTATTGAGTTGCATTACAGCAATAATGATTATCTGATCATCTTCTATTTGGTAGATAACACCGAATGGAAAGCGATTTACTAAGCATCTTCTGGTATTTTCGGACAATGGCGTCCAGCCATAGGGAAACGAAAGGATGTTCTGAATTGAGTTGTAGACCTCTTTAGTAAATTGCAGCCCCAGACCATCCTGGGCTTGGTTGTAGTAGTCTACACCTTCATTCAGTTCTTGCTCCGCAGAAGGGTGAAAAGAAAAGTTCATTTTGATAATCTGCTGTGAATCTTCCTGAAAACTTTTTCACCTTCAATAGTTGTTACCTTCCCGGTCCTTATTTCTTCTACTCTCTTCTCAGCTTCTTCTGCCCACAGATCGTCGATTTCTTTTCGACCAGGATTGAGACTCTTTAGTAGTTTATCTGCGAGTTGTGTCCTCAGTTCAATTGGCAGTGACAGTGCCTCAGCAATAAGATCTTCTGTTTTCATCATTATGACACCTCCAATCCATAGCCATAATTTAGCAGAATACTGGTCCATTGTAAGAATTTAAATAGTTCGTGTCCTGTAATTCGCTTCGCGAAGGATTTTATTTAAAATCCTAACAGGACACTACTAGTAAATTCAACACCTTGCGGTTACTGTCCTGAGGGAAAAACTGACCAAAAATTTCAAAAACTGTATTTCAGGACAGTAACTAAATGTTAAATTTCAGGATACGAACTGAAATCAGGGTTTTTAATTTAGGATATTGAGTTAAACTAAAATAAGAGTAATTCTTATTTTAGTTTCGATGTGTTCTTTGAATTGTTTTGATATGGCTCGATTCAGGGATTGGGTGAGTGAATGAAGCGGAAAATACAGGGAAAATATGTAACAGTATCAACACTGGGTGAGCAAGTGCAGGCGCAACAGGGTGTTTTGCTATACGAAGTACCTCGATATCATGAATCAGGGAACTGAATTTTTTAGACCGCTTGCGGAATAAAAGGATCAAAACCTGAAAACCGAAATGTTAAATGGTTACCACCTGATACTGATCCAGGTTCCCTGAGTCCGAAGGACGCAAGCTTATCAGCCCGGGGCGTAAGCCCCGGGAATCGTTATATATCTGTACTTTCCCCCTTTACTGCGCCGCCACAGGCGGCGCAGTAAAGGGGGAAAGGGGGGAGCGCGCATTATACCCGGCTCTTCCGAGCCGGGCTGGAAAGCTGTCGCCCATTGAAATGGGCTCATGCATGCTTTTGTAATTTGTAATTATTTATTGATGTTGGATGCTTATTACCGGGCAACTGATAAAGAACTCTGATTCCCTGTTAAAAAAATCAAGTATTCAGGGAATCTATTTTTTCTTCCAGTAGGTAAACTCGTCTGTATAAAGAAAATTGTCCATGTCCGAAATCTTTTCTTCTATGTAAACACGTGCATCTGCAATAGCTTTATTATAAACAGACGGAGCAAGCTCTTTATTGAAATAGTCCAATATAAGCATAGCTTTCAGATCTCCGATATCTTCTTCCAATTCTCTATTGAAAAATTGTTTTATTGAATTAAGTATTTGTTTTTCAGTTTCTTTTTCAAATTTAAAATTCATAATAAATGTTTCCGGTAATGCTTCGCCTTGTGGCAGTAAATGTCCTGATCCCGAGTTTTTTTCATCTCATTTTTTCCAATATAAGTCAAACTAGCCGTAGAGTTTCATTGGACAGGAATCATTTTCCTGTGTTTCCTTTGAGGCCGGTGGGTTGAATCGGGATTCACGTAATTCCGTTTTGATTATGATCCGCAAATTCAGCGTCGGTGGTTGGATTCAGGGAATAAGTAGTTCGTGTCCTGTAATTCGCTTCGCGAAGGATTTTATTAAAAATCCTAACAGGCCACTACAATAAATTCAACACCTTGCGGTTACTGTCCTGAATCAAAAACTGGCGAAAAGTCTGATTTTCGGTATTACAGGACATTAACTAAGTATTTTCAAGGGATAAGTGTACCATCAGTTGTCAGAAGAGCTGCATTGATCATATCTTTATAGAAAATGCACGCATAACTATCTGAGCCAGGTTCAGCACTTAATAATAAAAGATGCCTCGCATCCGGGGCTCCCGGCATGAGATGTGCACCAAAGAACTGAAAAGGACTTGGTTCAACGATAGTTCGCATTACTCCGCTGTTTTTATCCCATGCTCCAATTATATCAAAGGTAGGATCAATTGTCACCCCACCATATAAATAGGAGCCTGCAGTGAAGAAAACCAGATGAGGATACTCTCTGGATGCCGGAGCTGCCTGCCCTGTGTGTAGAGGAAAGGATGGAGCCCATATTTCTTCTAAAGTTTCAACATTATCTCCTTTTAGAACTAGTCTATTGCTAGCATTCATTACTGAATAGTATAACCATCCTTCTGGACCAACCTGTTTTGCAACTGATGATTCATTATATTGAGATGAGTGAATCCATGTAAACTGAATGTCAAAATTGTCCATAAGTTGATAAACAGCATAACTATTGTCCAGAGAAACACCACAGTAATAGAAATCCTGATAATACGGAAAAGTAATATATTCAGGATTCAGATCTGTAAAATTTTGAAATTCCTGAACTGTGAATTTAGAGGCTCGGTCAAGAAAGAGTGTATATCCTCCTTCGTAAATATTAGTTTTATATACATATTGTGTTTCTTGATAACATGAGTTTTCGAGATCCAGATATGTATCGCAAAAAATAAGAGCATCTCCTGTGTCGGGGGAAATATCAGTTAATATAACCTGCCCATGATTTGCAGAACAATCGGGAGATTCCAGTGGCGTAGTTGTAATCTCTTCAACTGAATGAGAAATCATATCAAGTCTGAAAAGATGAGCTGTATGTATGTAGCACGAGGTATCGGAACAGCCAGATGGAATAACCCTGTCGATAAGTGTGAAGAAAATACCGTTGCTTTCTGGATTTATGACTAAGTTTCGACCTCTCAATGGTGCTGCAAAAGGCAGAACATCAATAGTTGTTCTGGTTTTTGTTAAAACATTAAATGCATAAATTGTTGAGTACGGGTTGTGAAGATCTGTTAAATTATAAGCAATCCAGTATACATTTGGAAAATAGGCGCCTATGTACTTTGTATAATAATTACTTCCCATATTATGAATAGTATTGCAAGCTATGACTTCCATATTGGGATCCTGTAATCCGTAACAACCGGAAATATCTATCTGACAATAGTTGGTACAGGTTATCTCCCCGCTGGTATACAGAAAATAAGTACAGTCCAATCCCTGAGGAAAATCATTTCCATCACAACTTTCAAATTGACTCTGAAGGATTCCATCTCCACAATAATCAGTACAATCAGTGGTATCTATAGTGCAATTGTCTTTACATGATAATTCACCTGCGTAGAAATCATAGTCTGAACAGGAGCTACTCCCAAGATCATTTCCATCACATTCTTCACTGATGTCATTTATTTGTCCATCTCCGCAATAATCTGAAATAGTGCATTGTGAACTGTCAATTTTACAAAAACTGTCACATTTCAATCTACCTGTATCAAAACCATAGTCATGACAGGTTAAACCGTTGAAATTCCACCTGTCGCATTCTTCATTGCAACAGGATCCGTTATTGCTGACTATTCCATCCCCGCATTTACAAACTACATCGTCAACAATACAATTCTCCTTTTTTGGATCCTCCTTACAGGACCAAATACATAAAGCAGAGAGTAAAACTATTACTTTGAACATACCTATTCTATCCTTACCAGTTCTATAGCATGCCATTGTTCTTTTTCGAATATATTTACAATCGGCATTTTGGAAGACTCGTCAAGCGGCGAAATCAGCTGAAGATTGAATTTTTGTGCAACTGGTTTTCTGTTTACCTGAATTTTTATCAAGGTTTCAGATAGTCAGGTAAACATAAACACGAACAATATATGAGAATCCATATCAGGTGCAATATTTTAAAATAAAACGGCGGAAGAAAGAACCCGCGAAGCGGTTTCAACATATTAGCGAAGGGATTAAAGATTCTGAAAGAATCGAAAATCCCTGGTATTAGAACCCGAAGCCCATGCGACCCTGTAAGGGGCGACCTGAAACAAATTTGATAAATTAGAAATGTGCAACCTCTTCAGGGTTGAGGTTTTGGGTGGTCGCCTTTCAGGGTTCTTCGATGCCTCTGGCCCCCTTTGATCCCTTCGCTTACACCGATTTTCGCAGAAAAACGGTGAATATGTGTGAGCCACGTTGTGGCTCTTCAGAAACTCGAGTGAATTTGATTGTTGAGCTGATTTCCTGAATCCCTGAAAACAGGGTTTGAGGCACCATTACATGGCTGGTGGGGTTGGAGCATTTTGACCAGGGGTTCAGTATGCGTTGCATCCATCACCCCTGGCTACTACAAGATGGTGTCATTTCATGACGAGCGGGCTCCGGGCCGAGGGGCCCATCACCCTTTAGTGCAAAACAACAGGTGTGTGTTGTGTGGAAAAACAGTGTGTTACGCCAGAATGTGAATTGTGGGAAAATGTGGACCGCTATGTTTGG
>JAHJMN010000090.1 GCA_018821305.1 Myxococcota bacterium | reverse complement strand
CCGTTTGGCCCTGAGCCCGCACGTCATGAAATGACATTATCAAGAGCGATTTTTGCAGAAAAACGCTCCATCGGCGGCAGACTATTTTTTCGTAGAAAAAATATGTTGAGAGCCAAAACTTTCCTTATCTTCAATAGCCAGGGGTGAGGGATGCACCGCATCCGAACCCCTGGTAAAAATACGCCCGCCCGCCCTTTTTCCCACAGAAGCGGGGCCGCAGGGGCCGCTTCTGTGGGAAAAAGGAAAAAAACCATCAAACCCCCAAATCCCGCTTCCTGATTAATACGATAGTGACTCGTTTAAAAGAAATGCTTCAGGAGAAAGCCCCTGTTTCCCTGTTGCTGCTACTGATTTCCTGTTGCTGCTACTGCTTACCTGCTTCCTGATTTTTTTAACAGGGACTCAGGTAATCAGGTAAACAGGTTCAGGATCAGGTCGTAACCAATCAATATAAACGTGTAATTACAAAAATTTGAAGACCGCTTCCATAGTAATACGATAGTGACTCGTTTTAATGAAATACTTCAGGAGAAAGCCCCTGATTCCCTGTTGCTGCTACTGCTTACCTGCTGCCTGATTTTTTAACAGGGACTCAGGTAATCAGGCAATCAGGCAAACAGGCTCAGGTCGTAACCATTCAATATCAATGTGTAATTACAAAAATTTGAAGCAATGCTCAGAAGGGTGACGGGCCGTTCGGCCCTGAACCCGCACGTCATGAAATGACATTATCGTCAATAGCCAGGGGTGAGGGATGCACCGCATCGAAAACCCCTGGAAAATAACCGCTATAAAAATCAGCCATGTAATGGCGTCTCAACCCCCCCCTTTTTACACTGGATTTCTCTCAACTTTTTAATAAAGTGCTTTTTATGCAAAACGATTTCAGAACATCGTTTCGTCATCAACATAAAGGCAATATTATGGAAGCGGTAATGTTTATTGGTATTCAGGCAACGGGGAAATCTTCATTTTATCGCGCGAATTTTCATGACACCCATGTACGTATCAATCTGGACATGTTGAAAACCAGACATCGGGAAAAGAAATTGTTTGAGTGCTGCATGGAAATCAAACAATCTTTCGTACTTGATAACACTAATCTTAGTAAGAAATTAAGACAGAACTTTATAGCTCCTATCCTGGAAAACGGTATCAAATTAAAGGGTTATTACTTTTCTTCTCAGATAGAGGATGCTTTAAAACGCAATTCTGAGCGTTCGGTTCAGGTTCCCGAAAGAGGAATTTTAAGTGCATATAAAAAGCTTGAATTGCCTTCTTATGAAGAAGGGTTTTCAGAACTATACTACGTCAAACTCAACGATGAAGGGTTTATTGTAAGTGAGTGGGAGAAATAAAATGGAACAATTTGGCGACAGGATGAAACTTTATGAACAGCATGAAGCCGGGCGGCGACTGCTTCCTTTATTACCGGTGTGTGCTCGAATTGACGGCAAAGGATTCAGCAAATTTACAAAAGGACTGAAACGTCCATACGATGAGCGTCTGTCAGAACTGATGCGATTGACTACCGGGTACCTCGTCAAGGAAACTCAGGCTTGTATTGGTTATACTCAGTCAGACGAAATCAGCCTGATATGGTACAACGACGATTTTAGAAGCACGATTTTCTTTGATGGACGTTTGCAGAAAATGGTTTCCGTAATCGCTTCGATGACAACAGCCTTTTTTAATGCACATTTATCGGAAAATATCCCCGAAAAAGCGGGACATCTGGCCCTGTTTGATTGTCGCATCTGGCAGGTTCCAAATCTGCAGGAGGCGGCAAATACACTGTTATGGCGCGAGTTTGATGCCACAAAAAACAGTATTTCAATGGCAGCACGTCACTACTACTCCCACGATGTCCTGCACAAAAAAACCGGCGAGGAAATGCAGGAAATGTTGTGGCAAAAAGGCATTAACTGGAATGATTATCCAGACTTCTTCAAACGCGGAACTTTTATTCAAAAACGAATAATAACCAGAGCTTTCACTTCAGATGAAATTCAAAAATTACCCCCAAAGCATAAAGCCAGAACCAATCCAGAATTAATCATCGAAAGAACCGAAATTCAAAGGCTCGAAATGCCCCCGTTTTCCAAAGTAACCAATCGAGTAGAAGTAATATTCTCCGCCACCACCCCCCAAATCTCAACCCTCAACCCGGAAAAATAACTCCATTATAAATACCCTATGAATACGAAAATCACCTACCTCTACCGCGATGCATCTAACTACAAAAACCACGGGGAAGAAATAATTGCTGGAACCATCACAACGGAAGACCTTCGCCCCTACCTGATAGAAAACACCTGGTTCGATGCCGCTGCCTTCGGCCTTCCGGAACTTTACTTCACTCCGAAAAACGAAGACGATCACCTGTGGCACGAACTTATCTCCTGCACTCCCACTCCAGAGCCCCCAACAATAAAAACCACCTCCACCCAAATCCTCACCACTTTAAAAACCACCTTGAATAAAAAACAAATTCCTTGATTTAAATATATCGCCATACTAAAAAGAAAATAAATTTGCTATTTTGCAGTTAGGAATCTGATGAGTCGTTTTTGGTATTCAGACACAATTAAAATTTTCGTTTCTTCGTCCATGGAATCAATTATTGGTAAATTAACAACAAATAGTTCATTTGATGTTACAAAAAACCAAAGAGATGCCTGGATTTTTGAAATTGACCTACTCCAAAAATGCTTAAATAAATTCAATGGACAAATTTATCTTGAATACTCAATACCTCGTATGGGTTCTAGAATTGATGTCGTTCTCATTATCGAAAACATTATCTTCGTTATCGAATTTAAAGTAGGAAAAGAATATTTCGAACAAAACGATTATGTTCAAGTTTGGGATTATGCACTCGATTTAAAGAATTTTCATGAACAGAGCCACGACCATTTTATTGTTCCAATTTTAATCCCAACTAATGCAGAGGATGTTTTCGCAAGGGTATTCACCGATCCATATGAAGATAAAACATTCAAACCCGTTGGATGCTCTGTTAAGAATTTTCCTGCAATTCTAACCACTTTTATTCAAATAATTCAAAACGAAGTCGTTTTAAATTCAACTGAATGGGAAAATAGTAGGTACATGCCCACGCCTACAATAATCGAAGCGGCTATGGCACTCTATAACAATCATAGCGTTGCTGTAATATCTCGGAGTGAAGCGGGCGCAAAAAACCTAACTATCACCAGTGAAAAAATCAGTCAAATCATTGAAGAATCTAAAACGAAAAACTTGAAATCAATAATTTTTGTTACTGGTGTTCCAGGTGCTGGTAAAACCCTCGTAGGATTGAATATATCCACCAAATTTATAGACCGCGATTCTTCCCTCTATAGTGTTTTTCTATCTGGAAACGGACCATTGGTAAAAATCCTAAGAGAAGCCCTAGTTCGTGATAAAAAGAAGAGATTGCAAATCAGCGGGAAGTCCATTTCAAAAAAAGAATTAGGCAATGAAGTTAAGATGTTTATTCAAAATATCCATAACTTCCGAGACGACCTACTTCAAAATGAACAACCACCAATCGAACATGTTGCAATTTTCGACGAAGCACAAAGAGCATGGGATCTGACTCAGACATCTACTTTTATGAAGCAGAAGAAGAACGTCCCCTCGTTTTCCATGTCTGAGCCTGAGTTTTTGATTTCATGTATGGACCGCCACAATTCTTGGGCAGTGATCGTTTGCCTTGTGGGAGAGGGTCAAGAGATAAACACAGGGGAAGCTGGCATTTCCGAGTGGCTGATTGCCATTAATAAATCTTTTACTCATTGGAAAGTCCATGTTTCACAGGAATTTATAGCTTCAGAACCGGAAATTCCTAATCTTATCAAATGTCTTGTAAATCAAAATGTTTCCGTTAATTATTTTACTGACCTGCACCTTGCGGTCTCGCTACGTTCATTTAGGGCTGAATTTGTTTCCGATTTTGTGAAGCACCTTCTCGATTGCGACATTGAAAAGGCAAGACAAACACTTCAAAACATATCGAATTTTAATATTGTAATTACACGCGATTTAGAAAAAGCCAAAGAATGGCTTCGAACAAAGTCCCGTGGTTCAGAACGTTATGGCTTAATTGTTTCATCGGCAGCTGAACGCCTAAAACCCCTTGCAATAGATGTAAAATCCCCAGTTGATCCCGTTCACTGGTTTTTAAACGACCGTGACGATATTCGATCATCTTACTACCTTGAGGATGTAGTAACAGAATTCAGCATCCAAGGTCTCGAACTTGATTGGACAGGCATTATCTGGGATGCGGATCTTCGCTTTGAAAACAACAAATGGCGACACTTTTCCTTCCGCGGAAATAAATGGCAAAACATAAACAAACCTGAACGCCGAAAATATCAAATTAACGCCTACCGAGTCCTTCTCACAAGAGCAAGACAAGGAATGGTCATCGTAATCCCAACAGGTGACGAACAAGACCCCACCCGCAACCCCACCTACTACAACCCAACCTACGAATACCTAAAAAAAATAGGAATTAAGGAAATTTAGAAAACACGTTTTTCAGAATCCCAATAGGGCGCTGATTCAGTCGGTTTAAGGTAGCCACCCATTGTATTGGATATTACAGGACCTAAGTGCATCAGATATAACTCCTGATTCAAATAGATAGTCATCTTGCTCGTCCCAAAGATCTTGCATCGCATAAAACACATCTTTCTTCCAGAAATTTCGAATAAGAGGATCTAAAACCTCGCAAGCATAGTTAAAAACTAATGCTCTGAAATTGGCAGTAGGAACAGCAAAATGTTGGATTGTGTTGCGAAGTTTTCCTAAATCCTGATACAATTTTAAGTTCGATAAAGGGTAGCCGGTAGCCGCCCACAATCTATCGGGAAGTTCAAAGTATTGAGCACTTTTCCCTTCCTCTACGAGATCTTTAAATGAAAGGCGTTCTTCTCCGGCTCCTTTCAATTTTGGTAAAGAGGAAAAGATCAGTAGCGGATGCTGTTCTGCGATTGCTGCTTTAATAAGAATCTCTCCAGCGTGGGTAATTTGGACAACCGCCATTGCCTCACCGAAGGGAGGTGAACCCCTCCCATTGACAACGACATTGTATACAGCTTGCCCGAGAAGTGACAAACCGAACTTTTTCATATGAATCGAAACTTCCTTTAGATTTTCGTTCATAGTTTTTTCTCCCTATAAAGTTTGTTGAACGATTGGTACAAATGGTTATGTTAAATATCGGTTTGTACTTATTTGCAGGGTTAATTTTCTGTAAATTAAATGTTTTTTCCACCTATATTTAGAACGCTCTAGTTGTAACTACAAACCGTGGTATCCAAATGAATAAATTAGATTTTCATTTGTTTAGTACATATCCTTATCAAAAAATTAATTACCCTTGTGCTTTTTAACAGTTAATTCAACAGTACCTTTTAAAAATTGTTTTAGAGATTGTGGAATTCTATATCGTGATGAAATTAAAACAATAGCGTTAGAATGTGAAAAGTTAGTCGTATTTTTAGGCTTGGTTGAAGATGATGGTAAAATTTTTAAGTAGTCTCTTTGTATTGATAGACAAAATTCAGTTAAAAACCATAGGAGATACTTACCGCGAGTATATTTTTTGTGCCTATCATTTTTGCGGAATTCGGTACACGCCTGATTTATATTGAATTGCTGATTTACAGTTAAACTACATTGTTTATGGATATACTCTGTAACATTCTGGCATATATTGGAAGCAATTTTCAATTTTCCATGTTCAATTACAAATAGATGACTCATTTTAATTTCATTCAAACATGCCTTTTGTTTGCATTTCCGCCATTCTACAATCCATGCCATGATTAGAACTAATTGATCAATAAAGTTTGAGTGTTCTTTATTGAAAAGGTCCTTAATCGTATTTTTCTCATCAACAGATAAGGAGCCAAACCCTAAAACTTCAGTCAGAATACGTTCGCATGTATTCCAGTTAACAACATCGTTTTCGATTGAATAATTGTCAGTTATGTAGATGTTCTTTTCTTTTGGTAGATCAAAACACGTAAACTCTGATAAATCTCTATCAATAAAAAAAACAATCTGAAATTTTTTATAATTTCTCCAATTTAACTTACTATACAATTCAATAACATTGTCCACACCACCAACTTCCCACATCTGAACTGTCCAATTATCTCTTAGTAAGCTTTCAATTGCGCCTCTGTAAAATGAAAGATCATCCTTACCCTCGCAGAAAGCATATATAACTTGGCTATCCTTTTGATATGTCGTTATAAATTCATGAAACCGAATCTGTACTTTATTCTCCCTCGACTGTTTATGTACCTTAAGCATATCCATCTTATTTAACCTCCTTTATAAACTCGCCTAGACTATGTGCATATTTTTCCAGATCGTTCTCATAAATGAATGGAGAATGTGTAACTGCTAAAAATCCTGAACAAAGATGGCTCGTTGATATGTCTATAAGGAACATTCTTTGCCACGGGACCGACAGTGAAAGTTCAGGTTCATCAATCATAAGGAAGAAATTTGCATCATTGGACAAATATAAATGACTGAAAAGAGATACTATTTGTTTTTCCCCAGAAGAAAGATGTCTCAGTTCAATCTCTTTTAAATGCTTTTTACTAACAACCATAAAACTAAACCGTGAACTGGTATACTCGAGAAATTTATCACTCATGTAATTATTGCACACCTCGCAAAATTTGCGAATACCTTGCTCTTCTTTTTCCAATTCCTGCTGAAAGCTCAATAATTTTGAAAAATAGTGACAAATCACTTTTTGATGCTCATCCAATTCAGAGTCATCTTTTACATTTTTAATAGTTTCGACAAGGTGGTTTTTGCTGCTTTTAGATAAAATTACTGAGTCAATTCTTTCAAGAATATTCTTAACAGTATCATCTTCAACTCCTTTGATTTCATTAACATCGACTTTATCATATTTCTTATCTACTACATCTCCAAGATAGGCTAGTGTTAATGAGTTTAATTTGGTTCTCGTGAACTCCTTTAAATGCGATAATTTCTTTTCAATATTATCTTTAACGTCATTCATACCAAATTCTACAAGTTCTGTGTATGCTGGTTTATCTCTCGAATAAAATCTACGGTTTTGAACTCTATGCCGTCTTTTAAAATCATCCAAATTTATATCTTCAAATATATAGCCTAACTCCTGTTCTATTCGGCGATAAGTTGGGAGATACAAAATCTGACAATCAAGGTAAGATTTTAGAGTTTCCAGCTTTTTCTTAATATTATCACTTAAGAAATCATCTCCATGTGTATGCACAGAGATAGGGACACCATACCGAGAGCAAAGAACCTCTAACTCTTCAAGGCCAATACTATCTTTACATGTATCCATCATTTCCACTCGTTCCCTGATTGAAGGAGGGAGACGCTTTTTAAAAATATTGTTTGAAGTAAAAATTTTATCCGTAATTTCAGACTTTGATAAATTGATTAATTTATCATCTAACTTAATTGAAATAGAATCGAATTCAAATTTAGATAAATTGCTCCACTGACCACTCAGGAAGAGAAAGAGAATGCGTAAAACTGTTGTTTTACCAGCTCCATTCTCACCAACAATTACCAAGCGATTGTCGATAAATTTTAAAAAATAATCTTTTCTCCCATATAAATTCTTTATTATAAAAGACTTTAATTTCATTATTATTCACCTATTCAAATCTCGCAAACGAGGTCATTGGTCCTTCTAACGAGAACCGGATCTTTAATTTTACATTGCGTATCTCTAAATATTCTTTAAGAAGTTCATTGTATTGTCGATTCCAAGAAAAACAGCTATTGGAACTTAACGTCCACCCTTAGGTGCAGTAATTACAACAACTTTTTTGTCTTAAAAGGGAACCAATCTATTTTTAATTCAAGGCACTTATTGATAAGTAGGCGCCATTAGTCAATTTGTCAATGTAAATATTATTTTGGAAATTTAAAAAAATTTTGTAACTGAAAAAGACTGTATAAACAATTAGATAGCTTGATGGTTGGGTTTTTGGTGTAAATTTTTTTCGGAAAAATTCAGGGGGGAGTGAAACTTTTGGCGGGATGTTGCGAGAATATTTGCGTGACTGAGCGGACCGTGGTGGTTCGATGCAGGCACGAACTATTTATTAACGGGAAAATGGTTTCCCTTTTAACATCCTTCGGGAGAAAGCTTTTAGTTATGAAATTTAAGAAAGTTTTAAGTACCAGTGATTTTATTAACATCGGTCGTCGTTTTGCCTGTGAGGACATAGCGCGGGAAGTACAGGATATACTGGCAAGATGGCAAAAAGATGTAGCAGTTCTGGGTGAGTATGGATATGGTGAAGAAAGCTTGAACAAATTCAGAGCACTCAGAAATGAACATGTGGCCCTGATGGATAGAAGATCTCAGGGCGTATCCGAGAAAAAACTCAGTATAGTCGCGAAAAATGAGATTATTGAAGAAGCGTGGGTATGGGTTGATAAGTGCAGCGCACTTTTAGGATCCCTTGCAAGAATGGATGAAGTTGTTGGTACGCATTTAAGGGAAGCGCTTCCCGATGGAGATACGGACCTTGAATCATCCGTAGCGGCTTTAGGTGAACTTCTGAAAAATAACGCCGGCAATTTCGGACCAACCGCGAAAGTAGAAGAAAGATTGTCCGAAGTTGGTGTCATCAAGGAAAAACTGTCGGAGATTTACACTGAGACCGCGAGAACGAAATCCGTAACTATTCTGGATACCGCAGACCTCGATCTTCTCGATGGTAAACTCTATATTATAATGAAAGACGTAAACGAAGCCGGGCGCATGGCAATCCGGGCGGGCAACATAACCGGAATCGGCAACGCATACAGATTCAGTTACATAAAAAACGGAAAACAAAAACCCACCCCCGCCAATCCCCAACTCCCCATTGAATAGACCGCAATACGATTGTGACTCGGTTTAAAGAAATGCATCAGGAATGAGCCCCCTGATTACCTGTTACTGTTACTGATTTCCTGAAATTTTTTAACAGGGACTAGGATAGTCCGGTAAACAGGTAACAGAGTCAGAAGCAGCAGCAGTGGCAGGGTCGTTTGCTTGAGATTTATTATTAATGTTCAGGTTTTATGAATTAAAACGTTGGCAATGTGCAACCCTTTCAGGGTTGGGGTTTGAGGGGTCGCGTTCCAGGGATCTTCGATGCCTCTGGCCCCCTTTGATCCCTTCGCTTACACCGATTTTCGCAGAAAAACGGTGAATATGTGTGAGCCACGTTGTGGCTCTTCAGAATATCAAGTGAATTTGAGTGTTGCGCTGATTTCCTGAATCCCTGAAAACAGGGTTTGAGGCACCATTACATGGCTGGTGGGGTTGGAGCATTTTGACCAGGGGTTCAGGATGCGTTGCATCCATCACCCCTGGCTATTGAAGATGGTGTCATTTCATGACGAGCGGGCTCCGGGCCGAGGGGCCCATCACCCTTTAGTGCAAAACAAAAGGTGTGTGTTGTGTGGAAAAAACAGTGTTACGCCAGAATGTGAATTGTGGGAAAATGTGGACCGCTATGTTTGG
>JAHJMN010000089.1 GCA_018821305.1 Myxococcota bacterium | reverse complement strand
TCAAGGCAGGAGTACTTTCTCAGTTACTTTAAACCCGATTGGATCCGCGGTGACGGAAGCCTCGACAGCGACCTTCTGGTCAGGATGTTTGTGACCTTCTGGCGTGAAAACAGCAAAATATGGGCATCACACATATCCGGCTACGAGGTAGCAGCTCCCCATCTTGTATTTCAGGCATTTTTGCAGCGTGTGGCAAACGGAAACGGCACCGTGTACCGTGAATACGGCTTAAATCGCGGTCGTACTGACCTCATGCTGAAATGGGGCAAACCCTTTGCCCCGGAGGAGCAGCGCATTGTCATCGAATTGAAAGTCCTGCGGCCCAAAGACGGCCTTGAGAGTAAGAAGAAACAGGCCATCGAGCAGACCCTTGAGTACGCAAAAGATTGTGAAGCAACCGCAGTCTACATCCTCATCTTCGACCGCGACAAAACCCACGACTGGGACAACAAAATCTACGAAGAAACCCTCCAGGCAGATAACTACACAATAAAAATCCACGGTTTATAGACCACTTGAGGAGTAAAAGGATCGAAACGGGAAAAGTACTTGTTTTCATCCTGCCATTTGTAATTTTACTTTGATGTTAAATGGTTACGACCTGATTCTGAGCCTGTTTTCCTGACTTCCTGAACCTGATTTCCTGATTTCTAGTCATTATTATAGAACGTTCTATTCCGGGGGGAGTTGAGGCACGGGGGCGGATTTTTTTTCGTTCGGGTTGTAGTAGATGCGGGTCGTGGGGTAGGCGAAATCGATGTCCGAGTGTTCTTTGAAACGGCGGAGAATTGATTCCCATATGCGGGTTTCAGTGTAGCGGCGGGATTTCGGCCGGCAAAGGTAGCGTATTGTTAATCTTACGCCGATATCAGCTACGGAAACCCAGACGAAGGGTGTAAGTTTATTATAATAAATGAGAAAAGACTGAGCCGCCTGATGGATGTATTTCTGGGCTTCCTCTTCGGACATATCCTGGCAATCAACGGCGATTTCCTCCAGAATTTTACGGGCTTTTTCCCAGTCGCTTTCAAAGGTGACTACGACTTCAAGTTCGTTCCAGATGAAGTTGAATTTCTGTGTGAAGTTAACGAGGGATTTTTTTAGAAACCAGCCGTTAGGGATGTGAATAATACGCCCGGTGCTCTGGTCAGCTTTTACCCATTTTCCGATTTCGAGAATAGTCGTCTGGCTGATTCTGATGTCAATGATATCCCCGGCATGTTCGTCAATCTGGATGCGATCGCCGATGGCAAATGGTTTTGAAACCATGATGAAAATCCAACCAGCGAAATTGGCAAGTGAGTCCTGGAGGGCTACAGCGATACCGGCACTGAGAAGTCCAAGGTAGGCCCACAGGCCGCTCCCAACGCCAATCCATACGCGGAAAAATATAATGATAACCGCAATGCGAAAGAGGTAGACCACAAGTTTTGTGGTAATGTAGCGCCGCGCGAGGTCTTTTACATGCCTTGAAAGAAGTTTTACGGATACGAAGGCGAGAATCTGCCATGCCAGAATAACGATGAGGGTAAACAGAATTCGACCGGCGGTCTGGTTTGAAATGTTGAGATATTTTTCCATAAGCGAAGTTATGGATTCGAAAAAAGCCTGCATTGAGTTCTCCACCCCGAAAATGGGGCCACAACGACTTTAACATAATATTTTTCCATTTTCCCGTTTATTTTTATCAGAGAAAAACACCCGACTTGACCGCGGCATTACACTGAAATATGCTGTGTGTGGCCCTGCGGGTATTATGAAATACGGAGTGACCTGTGAAATTTACCATATTAATTATAACAGTTTTGTTTGGTATGTCCTGTTCATCAAAGAAGGAATCTCAAGCAGAGAAAAAGCCATCGGAAAAGAAAGTTAAAAAACGTTTTATTAACAACAAGGGTCAGCCCGTAAAACTGACAAAAGCTGATTCTATTGTGAAGAAATATACTGACGGAAAAAAAGACTTCCGGAAAATGAACATCGATGAGCTTTTTGACCTCATAGCAACACCGATTGTGACGGATCTGCCGGAAATATACGATAAAATTCTTGCGGTGGGTGATGATGTATACGAACGGATCCTCAAGGGGCTACGCACGGATAACAATTTTTTACGGCTTAACTGCGTGAAACTTCTTGGTCATGGTAAAAAGAAAAATAGTAAGTTTGTTGATGTGCTTACGGAAATGTTTAAAAAAGAGCCGAAATTTCAGGTTAGAGTCATGATAATTGACTCCCTTGAGAAAAACGGTCTGTGGAATGATAAAGTCGTGCAGACTCTCGATAAGGCATTGACGGATCAGACTCTTTTGGTGCAGTGGCAGGCTGTTAAAACCATTGGAGCTTTTTCGAAAGAAGCAGGGAATTATTATGATAGAGTTGAAAAATATCTGACCCACGACAAATACTGGCTGCGTCATTCAAGTGCCCTCACTTTATGGAAACTGCGTCCCGACGAGAAAAAGGGTATTGAAGTCCTTGTAAAGGAAGACCCAAAGGAAGAATTTCATCAGATTAAGACCCTTGTGAAAACTCTCGGATCCATTACTAAACATCGGCACCTTACGGTTCCAAGACTTGCAAAATATCTCGGTCACAAGCGCCTTGCCATTGCACGGATGGCGGCACTGGCTTTGAAAGATGCGGGAAAAGACGCGATTTTCGCTAAGGCCGAACTCGAAAAAGCCCTGAAACACAAAGATTACAGCATCCGCAAATACGCCCAGGACACCCTGGATATAATCAATAAAAAGTAATTAGTTCGTGTCCTGTAATTCGCTTCGCGAAGAAATTTATTAAAATTTATAACAGGCCACTAGTAATATTTTCAACACCTTGCGGTTACTGTCCTGAGCAAAAATCGGGCGAAAAATTTGATTTTCGGTATTTCAGGACATTAACTAATTAAAAGGAAGGTAATTTTTAATTCAATTTCCCAATATCGATCCTTTTACTCCGCAAGCGGTATAAAAACAGCCTGAGTTTTGAGAAAATCTTAATTTTAAAAAGAAATATTATGAGTGCTTATAAATTATGGCAGGCGACTTCCTTCCGGGTATTGTGACTGGTTTCAATACAGGATATCCAATCATCACCGCGCCACCTGTCAATCGGTTTTCAAGGGACAGGAATTCTCTTAAGGGTGCATAGCCATTTAATGCCATTAGAACAAATCCAGCCCAGCAGGTTCCTACTCCATAAGCAGGTGCGATCAAATCAAAATGCGACATTGCAATTATTGAATCTGTAGCGTCTTTGAGTTTGTTTTCTGGTATGTGACTGAACACCATGCACGGGGCTCCGTTGGATATTATATCCATGCCGGATTCGAACATTGATATAACAAAAGGTGCAAAATCACTCAATGGATGATCAGAATTGATGATTGTTTTCAGCCATTCAACTGTAAGGCTAGCTATTGTTTTAACATCATTGCTGTTTTGCACAATCGTCCACTGAACAGTCTGAGAATTGCCTCCTGTCGGGGCATATCTTGCAATATCAATAATTTTCTCAATATCTTCAGACTTGACAGTGTCAGATTTGAAATGTCTTATTGATCTTCGATTCTTAAATAAACTTTCCAGATCTATTTGGATCTGGTTTTTTTCTTTTGTTTTCAATTTTGCTTCAACGTTAAAATCAAGAGTAAGGGCTTTTGAAGGACAAAACGACTCACAATGCCCACACATGATACAGGCAAGTGCCTTTTCAGGTGAAATTTCAGGCCAACCATCAGAAGTGGTGGAAATTATTTTTGTTACGCAGAAATCACTACATGTCCCGCATTTTGTGCACAATTGTTCATTAATCATTAATTTTGACATATTTAAACCTCCTATAAGTTACTCAAGCGTATGTTTAGTTCGTGAATAAGGCAAATGGAATCAGGTGTTTCCGAAGTAGACGGCCTGATTTCGGCCGTGCTGTTTGGCATAGTAAAGTGCCTTGTCTGCTTTTTCGATGAGCTGCTGCTTGTGCATACCTTCGATGGGATATGTTGCAATTCCGAGACTTATGGATGCTTTAAACTCACCAAGTTCTGATTCAAAGACTTCATTTTCCACTTCCTGCCGGATGCGTTCAGCCAGTGCCATGGCCCCTTCAGTATCTGTGGATTCTAAAACCATCGCAAACTCTTCACCACCGTAACGCGCAGCGAGATCAATATTACGGACCCGCTTTTTCAAAATACTCGCAACCCGCTTTATGACCACGTCTCCAACGGGATGGCCATAGGTATCGTTTACAGACTTGAACTTGTCGATGTCCGTAAGAATTACACTCAGGGGATTCCCAAGGCGCGTTGCCCGGGCCAGCATTTCACTGAATTTTTCCTGGAAAGTGCGATGGTTTGTAAGGCCCGTGAGGCCGTCAGTGGTTGCCATGAGCTCCAACTTCTCGTACATGAGAGCATTCTGCAGTGCTGTTGCTACCTGGTTTGCAATAACTCCAAGCATTTCCCGACGGTTATGGTTGAACAAAGCCGGTCGCTCATCTGCTAAAATGAAACCTCCGAAGGCTCGATCTCCCACGATGAGGGGGAGAATCAGAACACTTTTCATGTGTGAAAAATCCGTGGTGGAAGTAATTACGATCTGTTTGGGATCCCGCAGTTCACCGTTTATGGGGAGGTGATGACGGTTTTCCATTACTAAAGCAAATAAACTGCGTTCCACGGAGAAATTCAGACCCGAAAGGCTTTCAAATACGCTGCCTCGCATTCCTGTAAGTCTGCAAGTATTGTCATCCGTCGTAATTATAGCCATCTGGCTCACGGGAATAATTGAATTAACACTCTCAAATGCACTTTTTACAACCTGATCGACGCCGAGAGCTTCGTTCATGAGCATGGACGCCTGAAAAAACTTTTCCTGCTCGAATTTGGATTTCTCGATGCTGTGGAAAGCACGTTCCGTTACTAAAATGCGAAGGATCTGATCCGTTGCACTGGAAAAAAGAGCGATCTGACCTTCAGTGAAAGGTGTAGACGCAGCCCTGTCAGCGCACAAAATCCCGCGGAGTTGACCGTTTTCCATGATGGGAACCGCCGCAAGGGAGCCGACGTTTTCATTTCCGTTGTAATAGGGCACGGCACCGGCGCCGAAACGACGCTGGAAATCACCGAGGTTTACAGCAGTTCGGTTTTTAACAACGTAACCCACAGGCCCCCGGAGTGCCGGGAAAGCAGATGCTTCAAAAAACCTGCTGCTTGTGGAAGCTTCTTTGACTTTAAGAGTGCTGGCGTCTTCGTCATACCACAAAACTGCGCAGGTGTTTAATGCGTGGGCTTCGCAGAGCATGTTTACGAGGAAATAAAGGTTTCCATGGATGTTTTCCACGCTGGCCCGACTCAGAAGGGACTGAGCCTCTTCTCTTGTACGGGTAGTTGACGAAACGCTGGTTCCAATGAGGCGGAAATCTTCAGCATCCTGCCGAATGCGACTAAGTTCCGATTCAAGCCCTTTTTGCGAATTGAAGCGCAGGCGTGTGATTTCGAGTTTCAGGGCAAGCCACCCTAAAACCGCGAAAGTTGCAATGAAAAGGGAGCGAATTGCAAACTGGTCTCCACTGGCCGTCGCGAGTTTCATGGATGCAAATTCAAGGAAGATCATGACCAGAAGGCAGGAAATTCCGACGGATGCGCTGAAATACGCTGCTAAAAACGCTGCGAGGGCATAGTTAATGGGGTGAAAAGCTGATTTCTCTCCCCCGGTAAATTGAATGACGATGGCCGCAACCACGGTGAAGAGAAGCCCCGTTTCCAGTTCCTGAAGAAAACTGGTTGTGGAAACCGCCGGGACGCGGAATCGGGAAAACAGTTTATATATTACTGTAACGCCTAAGATGGCCGTGAGGATGATGGTCAGGGCAGCGGAGGCGTGTTTAAACTGCCCCATGAGGAAAAACGAGGCAACAGTAAGGGTTGTGAGAAAAACCCAACGATTTTCAATGCCGTTTTTAAGCCTGGAAATTACTTTCGTCGTCATATGTTACCTGTATGCCCTTGGAAGAGATCTTCCCAAACGGCGTTATTCAAATTGATAAACAAGGGCGTCTTTCGGTGCGAAACCCTTTTCCCGGATGATCCGCTCAAGACCGGCTTTGGTTTTCAGACTGTCCAGTTTCACAGCGGATTCTTCGAGATCGGCAAAAAGGCGGGAATTCAGTTTTTTCATGGCTGCAAGCTCCCGCTTCATTTTGCGGATGTCTTTCATTTCATTGTTTATATACACGGGGAGAGCGCCGATGATCAGGGCCATGAGGGCCGCGAAGGCAATGCGTACTGCCCATTTTGCGGTTTTAATGATTCGTCGCTGGTCAAAGACTTTTTTATCCATTGAATCTCCCGTAAGCAGACTGGTGCCCGGAGGAGAATTATATGACAAAAGTCACTAAAGCCAAAAAAAGTGCAATTTATTGGGAATAAATTAGTGGCTTGTGAAAAATCCTGTGCTAAATAACTTGCACAAATGTTCAGGTTCTGTTATAGGCCCTTAACGATAATGTTTACCACGTAACCCTTTTTCTTATAAGGAGAACACTATGAAAGTAAGAAAATTATTCCTTTTAGCAGCAATGTCCAGCCTCGCCGTATTCGCCGCCGCTTGCGATGACGACGATACCAACAACAACAACAACCTTTGCGGTAACGAAGTTCTCGATTCTGGCGAAGCTTGCGACGGAAACCTCATCCCCGCCAGCGCCACCTGCGCAAACCTGGTTCCCGGAAGTTTTGGAACAGTTAGTTGTAACGCAGACTGCACAATCAATACTTCCGCTTGTGAAACAATCGAATGTGGCGACGGCGTAATGGCAGGTAATGAAGAATGTGACGGTACAGATTTCGGCGATGAAACATGTGAATCCCTTGGTTTTGCAAGTGGTACACTTTCCTGCGATGCATGTATGCGAGATACAAGCGGCTGCGTTGAAGCCTGCAACAACGACCTCTGGGATGAATGCTCCACCACGGGCGGTTCCAACGAATGCTGCGGCGCAAACGGTTTTGATGGCGTTTGCGATCAGATTTATGATATGTGCCTCCAGACATGCGATGTGGGAACCGATTGCGGCTGGTCACTCCAGTGCCTTGACAACTCCTACATGAGTGGCGAATGTTTCTATCAGTTCTGCGGTCACGGCGATATGTCCGGCTTCATCGGCGTTCCTTCTGATGTTAACGCTGCATGTGACCTCGGCAACGGCCGTGAAGGCTTCTGCGCTCCCCTGTGGAGATCCATTGACGACACCGGTATTTGTATCGAAGTCGGTACCCTTGCAAACAACGCATCCTGCGAATCTGACGATGACGAAGCCCTCGACGGCATGCTGAACGTTGATGCTGCTACCCAGTGCGAAGGCCGCTGCCTCACTCCGAGAGATGACGCCGGAAATCAGACTTCCACAACCGGTAACTGCTTTGACTACTGCGATCCTAACGATTCCCTTGACGGAGCAGACACCTGCCCCGCAAACTGGAACTGCCTTGGACTTAACAGCATCGATACCGAAGCCACTAATGACGACGGCACTGCAAACTCCAACTTCCTCTTCAGAGAAGCTGATCAGGGACTCTGCGTTCCTATGACTGATGACGCCAATGTTATTATCGACGAAGCCATCATCATGTGCGACCTCGTAACCGGTCTTCAGGTAAAAGACGGAACAAGTGAATGCCCCACAGGTCAGACCTGTCAGGTTAACGGCTGGGGTTCTCTCCTCGGCGCTTGCTCTGACTCCACCGAAGCTGTTGCTGTTGACGCAACTTGCGACAGTGAAGCTACTACCGAAACATGTGAAGCCGGAAGTATCTGCTACATCCGTAACTTCATGGATCTCGATATGTACACTGCTATTACCACAGGTTCAGATCCCGGAACCCTCGAATGGGCTTGTATCCAGGTTTGCGACGCTTCCAATCCAGGAACAACCTGCGAAGGTATCGGCGATGGAACATACACCTGCGTAACTGCTTCCAGAATCTTCACCGAAGATCACGAACAGCACAGTTACAGCTATGTAGCTAATGGACAGACCTACACCGATACGGAAACCAGCGAATCCAACCTCGGATTCTGCGTTCCCCCAGCGACTGCAGGCAAATAATTCAGATTCTAATCTGAGTTGACGACTCAAGGGAGCCTTCGGGCTCCCTTTTTTTTTGCCCGGCGTTGACAAATTATGGATTTTCCATTATTTTTTAAAAACGCTAAAACCGGGTTTTCGGTTTTTTGAAAGCATTTCTAGATGGATACAATTAAAATTCTACTTGTGGACGACGAACCGGGGATATTATCTTCTCTGGAAAAACTTCTTTTAAGGGAAGGATATACAGTATTTACGGCAGATACGGGCGAACGAGCTCTCGAAGTAATCAAAAGCGAAGACATAGATCTCATTCTTACGGATTTGCGCCTTCCGGATTTTGATGGCATCGAACTTATAAAACTTGTGAAGAAATTCGGCAGAGAGCCGGAAATCATTCTGATGACGGCGTTTGGAAGTGTGGAAACTGCTGTAAATGCTATGAAAATGGGTGCTTATGACTTTATTACAAAGCCTGTGAAAAAGGCTCAGCTCATGAAAACCATCAGCAAGGCGCTGGAAAAGCACAGTCTGGTTAAAGAAAACATGCGCCTTAAAAGCATGCTTCGTTCGGAATCTGGCACTCAGAAAATGACAGGAACAAGTGATGCCTTCCGCAAGATGGTAGATCTGATTAACAGCGTTGCAAAGAGCAATGCCACGGTACTTTTGCAGGGCGAAAGCGGTACCGGAAAAGAACTTGCCTCCCGGGCAATCCATGATGCTTCAAACCGGAGTGACAGGCCGTTTGTGATTTTGAACTGTGGAGCACTGCCTGAAACCATAATAGAATCCGAGCTTTTTGGATATACGAAGGGTGCCTTTACGGGAGCTGATAAAGATCGCATGGGGAAAATCCGTCAAGCGGACGGTGGTACCCTTTTCCTTGATGAAATTGGTGAACTCAAACCGTCTTTGCAGGTAAAACTCCTGCGGGTCCTGCAGGAAGGTATCGTAGAACCCGTGGGCAGCGACTCGGGATTCCGGGTAAACTTTCGCCTGATTTGCGCAACTCACAGAGATCTTAAGAAAATGGTAGCGGAAGGAACCTTCCGGGAAGACCTGTTTTACCGACTTAACGTGATATGCATCACAGTTCCACCCCTTCGGGATCGTCTCGACGATATTCCCCTCCTGTGTGCGAGTTTTATTAAGAAGTTTAATGCAAAAAACAGTAAGAATATCCGTGGAATAGACCATGATGCTCTGGAGATCCTCCTTTCATGGCCCTGGGGTGGCAACGTGAGAGAACTGGAAAACATCATTGAAAGAGCCGTGGTTTTAACCCGCACGGATTTTATTACAACTTCGGATTTACCCCCGGAGCTTACTCATGAGCCCGCTATGAAATCTTCTCTTTCAGTTCCCATCGGAGTGCCCCTGGAAGAGATTGAACTCAAAATCATACGTGAAACCCTGAAATTCACAGACGGCAACAAGGCATCCGCTGCGAGACTTCTAGGTATTACAACCAGGACGATTTATCGTAAACTTTCCGAGGAAGATGAAACGGAAAACGGTGACTGATGTTCAGAAAATATTACGCATATTATATAGTTATAAAACTGACCCTCAGTTATAAATGGGCCGCGTGGAGGGTGCGGTTTCTTACGACGGATCAGGCATCACTTTACTTTGATAAACTTAACCGGAAAAATGCGATCGTCCTCCGGGAAGCCTTTATAAAGTTAAAAGGGCTTTATTTGAAGTTGGGTCAACTTATTTCAATACTTGCTACAGCGCTGCCTCCATCTTTCCGGGAGGAACTTACGGTACTTCAGGATCGCCTGCCTCCCCGGACTTTTGAGGAAATAAAACCTCGACTTATCGAAGAGTGGGGCTGTGATGTTGAAGATATCCTTGAGGAATGTGCTCCCGTGGCCTTAGCGGCGGCTTCCATAGGACAGGTTCACCGGGCGCGTCTAAAAGACGGTGGCCATGATGTCGTAGTGAAAGTGCAGTATCCGGGGCTTGAGAAAATACTCGCCACAGATCTCAAGGCTTTTCGAGGAATCGTCGGGATTCTGGCATGGTTTTTCCCCGATGCGCAACTCAACCGGATTTACGAAGAGATTCGTGAGATTCTTCTTGAAGAAATAGATTTCAATATTGAAAAAAATAATATGATGAGGTTTCAGGAGAATTTTAAAGATATTCCGGGGATTCGTGCTCCACACTGCTACACTCAGTACTCCACGAAAACCGTTCTGGTGTCCGAATTTATCGATGGAATTAAAATTAACGATATTGCCGGCATGAAACAGAGGGATATCGATCCGGAACTGGTAAGTTCACTCCTCATTGAATCTTATGCGGTTCAACTTTTTGAAGACGGCTTTTACCACGCGGACCCTCATCCGGGAAACGTACTTGTGAAACCCGGGCCGGAACTGATTTTTATCGATTTCGGAGCTGCATGTGAAATATCGGAACGCACAAGGGAAGGCATAGTCGAATTCGTACAGTCCGGAGTTCGAAAAGACAATCAGGGGCTTATCCGGGCCATGCAGAAAATGGGTTTTATTGCTTTAGAAGCTGATCCGAGAATATATGACCGGGTGGTTGCCCACTTTCACGACAAATTCCATCAGGAAATCGGCCTTGAGAATCTGAAACTCGGGAATGTGAAACTCAATTTAAAGAATTCCATGGATAACTGGTCTGACCTGCAGGCTATGAACATTACCATAAAAGATATTTCAAGGACTTTCCATGTTCCAAGGGAGTGGGTGTTACTTGAGCGGGCCATGCTCAGTGTGATGGGAATCGTAACTGATATAAGCCCCGAACTTGACGTTATGGAATCTGTTATGCCGCACCTGAAGCGGTTTTCAATTAAATACGGTCTTGATCCAAGCTCTCTTGCGGTGAGCGCCATGAGGGAGCTGGCAATAAATACCATCGCTCTTCCCGCAGAAATCCGAAAACTGATCTCCAGATTTTCCTATGGTGAGATTGAAATCCGTGTTGCGGACACCGAACGTGCCCTTTCACTGTTTTATTATCTTATTCAGGAGGTTTTCTTCGGCTTTTTAGGGTATTCTATGATTCAGACATCCTTCAGATATGAGGATGCCGGCTTTGAAAGTCGGGCGTTCTGGTTCAAAGCCGGAGCAATGCTTTGCAGTTTCTTCTTTCTTCGAGCGTTTTCCAAATCCTGGATAACATTAAGGAATAATCGTAAATGAAAGACGGGTTTATACAGTTGTCCGTTAAAAGTGATCAGGACGGACTCCGCCTTGATCAACTCCTTGCCACAGTAATTTCCCGGCGCCTTGCCAAGAAAATGATTGAGCAGGGGGCGGTATTTTTAAACAAATCAAGGTGCAAGATAGCCGGTCGCCATGTACATGCCGGTGCAAAAGTAAGTTTTCCTGAAAAACTTCCTGCTCCACCACCACCCATTGATGCGGAAGATTTTATAATCGGTGAAACGGAAGATTTTATTGCCGTGAACAAGCCCTTTCTGTGGCCCACAGCGCCAACTCCTTTTGGAGATCTTTACTGTGTTCAACGCGCCGTCGAGAAATCCGCTGGTCTCAAAACTACCTGGATTTTTCAGCGTCTTGATTACCACACCACCGGGGTCCTGGTATTTGCTAAAAACTCTGCAGCTCTGAAAACCGTAGAAAAATATCCCACGGTAAAAGAATATCTGGCAGTCGTTTCCGCAAAGGGAATAAAACCGCAGATGATAAATCTTCCCATTGCTCCGGATCCTCTGCGAAAAGAGCGATACATCGTAAAAAAAGGTGGGGTTGATTCCGTAACAGAGATTCTGACCGTGGACGAAAGGGAAACGTTTTCAATATTGAAACTCCGTTTGCATACGGGGCGCACACATCAGATTCGCGTACATCTTTCACATCTGGGATATGGAGTAATGGGAGATCCCTGGTACGGAGATGTGCATAAATTCGAAGGTTGCGATCTGATGATGCTCCACTCTTTTCGATACGTTATTGAAGCTCCCGAACCTGTAGTTTTTGAGGCGAAACCCCCAAAACTCTGGCCGGAAATTAGTTGATGACCTGTTTTTCATGGCTCAGGGAACAGGAGTTATGTGTGAACAGATATTATCAGATCCAGGAAATTGAAGTAATCCGGGAGTATATAAAATCTGGTAATAATTTTGAAATGTGCTATTTGTAGTAGGTTGATGAAACCGCATACATGGGAGTGGTCCATGAAAAATATAAGCAAGTTCTTCTTATCAGTATCTTTTAGTCTTCTTACAATTACTGCAAGTTGCGGTCGAAGTGATTTCGATCCGTCGTATATTCCCGATGCCGGCACTGATGCTGCCGACGCGGATGCAGACACCGATGTCATCGAAGGATGCGGTAACGGGATCAGAGAAACATCCCTTGGTGAAGAATGCGATAACGGGATCTACAACTCAAATGACCCCGGAGCATCCTGCCGTCTAGACTGCCTCCTTGCCCGCTGCGGCGACGGCATTACGGATCCGTTGACAGAAGAATGCGATGAAGGCGCCGATAATTCCAATGAACCCGGGGCTACATGTCGCACCGGTTGCACAATTGGCGGCTGTGGCGATGAAATTCTCGACCCCGGTGAAGAATGCGACGAGGGTGCTCTTAACTCCGATTCTCCCGGCGCGGTATGCCGTACAAACTGTATAATTCCCGGTTGTGGCGATGGTATCACGGATCCCGGGGAACAATGTGATGACGCCAATGAAGTGGATACGGACGCATGTACAAATGAGTGCATGAACGCTACCTGCGGCGATGGCATAATTCAGGCCGATGTCGAAATCTGCGATGATGGTAACACCATCAATGACATCCTCTGTAATGCGGACTGTACCGCTGGTTGCGGCGATGGAATCCTCGAAGTAAGCCGCGGCGAAAAATGCGATGACGGTACTTCCAACAACGATAGCATCGCAGGGGCCTGCCGTACGGATTGTCGCCCGGCCCATTGCGGTGACGGCGTGTGGGATCCAGCGGGTTTCTGCCTTTCAACCCCATGTATGCTTCCCGTTTCCGGTACTCCAGTGGATCTGACTTATGCTGATATGGATGGCGACGGAATCAACGATTTGATTTTACTTTCCAGTTCCACAATTTATGTTTTTGCTGGAACTCCCACGGGGTATGTTTACATGTGGTCCCGTAGCGGTCTTACATCGCCACTGTCACCTGTTACCGGCGACTTTGACGATGACGGCATCAAGGATATCGTTATAATTGAGACCGCCAATCGCCGGATGGCTTTCTTTAAAGGTGCTGGCAACTTTACCTGGGGCACTCCCGTGCGTACTACAGTTTATGCTTCTACTGTTGACAGAGCTGTAGCTGGGGACTTCGATAACGATGGCATTCCCGAAGTTGCAGTGCTGGTTCCCTTTGCAGATCGCGTTGTTTTCATGAAGTATGTTACATCTGCTTTCGCCGTAGCTGGTAACTTGAGTACTTGTCAGCGTCCAGTAGCAATAACAAAAGGATTCTTCGACAATAATACCAGTGATGATCTCGCTGTAGCATGCTTTACCGGCGGAAGCGTACAGATCTTCAAAAATAACACTGGCCTCACTTTTAATCAGGTTCTTCTGAATGCAACGAGTTATCCAAAGGATCTCACCGCTGCGGATGTTAATGGTGACGGCAGACATGACCTGGTTTTACTAAAACAGAATCAGAGCCCAACCCTTCCTTCAATAACTGTATATATTGCAAAAACAAACGGCAGTTTCAGTCCCGATTTCAATCTTGAAAATCTCTCTTCAAGCAGTTCAAAAATAGCTGTAGCTGACCGGGACCGTGATTATCATCAGGACGTTATTCTCTCCACGGACACTGGGTTTTCAATTTATTCCGGTGACGGAAGCGGCAATATGTCATTCCATTCACAACTTGCCTGGCCTGCAAACCCCGGAAACTTCATCTGGTCCGACGTAGATGGAGATGGTGCCGCCGATCTTTTCACCGCTGGTGGAATTGCAAACGGCTTTTTAACTACCGATGACCCTGTTTCCCTGCCACTCCCAAGTGCCCTTTCAATTCCCGCTGCAGCTCTTTCAGCAACGGTAGCTGATTTTAATCACGATGGAATTGGCGATGTGGCCTTCGCAACGGGTGATGGTCGACTTTTCGTCCTTACGGGGACATCTTCCGGCACATTCAGTGTTCTAACTTCAATGAATATTTCTGGAATCTCTGCAGTTTACTCCGCTGATCTCTATAATGATTCATATCCGGATCTTGTTATTCTGAAATCCGGGGTTTCCACAGCGGAAGTCTATTCAAATACTTCCGGGACATTTACTCCGGCAGGGACAGTTTCCCTGGGAACATCGTCCATTGTAAAAGGAATTTCCGGCTATGATTTTAATGGAGATATGATTCCGGATATCGCTTTCCTCACAGGTACCGGCAATGTCGTAATTGTAGCTGGCGGTTCCGGTAGTTATCAGACTCACACTGTTCCCGTTGCCGTGAACACCATTGACATGACGAATGTTCCATCTCAGACAGGTGTTGGCGATAATCTGCTCATACTGGATAATTCAAATAATATCTATACAGTTGTGGCAACGGACGCAGAAAACTTTGTTATGGCTTCGTTAGGTTCCATAACCGGTAACAATACTAAAATTGCATTTGTTGAAAATTCCAGTTCCACAAACCCGCTTTTAGCAGCCTGGGATGGAACCCTTGGGGCTCTTCAGATCTGGGAATATGATACGGATCACTTCACTAACAATGAACTTGTCAGCACTTCCTGTACAGTTTCTAAAATAGTTCAAGGCGATCATGATCAGGACGGATACTCTGACCTTCTTCTTCTGTGTTCTGACGGTCTGAGCATCAAATATTTCCATGAAGGCTCCGATGGAGAAATGACTGTTCACTCACGAATTAGAACTACCGTTTACGGTTCAAGTTTCTGCACTTCCGGCTATCTTGATACTGATAATGTTCCGGACCTTGTTTGTTTTAACTCTAATAAGATGACCAGAATTATAACAACTCCATGATGTTGCCTAAAACCCTGAGAGAATGTCACGCAAAATGGCATGGATCATTTTCTTAAGATATGGTGTGATAATGAAAACTATTTTTTTAGCATTAATTACTTTGAGTTACACCGTCAGTGCTCAGACCCCTCATCAGTCTTTCATGGAAATTCCTTCTTCCAACGGGTTTTCATCTGTTCACTATAGTTTTTATGACGGAGATCACAAGATCGCTGCTTTTTATCCTCATATTTACAAGCAGTTTGATGCGTGGACTGAAGAAACTCCCAACCTCATGTTCGATTCCTATTTCGGCATCCGGAGCGCATCAGCAACCTGGATGAACACAGTCAATGAGTCATCAGTAGCTTATTTAAACGGTACGGGAATCATTAAAGTTGATCAGGACATAACCGGTGCGGACAATTTCTCGACGACGACCTGGATTTTTTCCCCCTTTGAAATAGACCAGAGCGCCTATGTTATGCTGTTCGAAATCTCCGGTGAAGCACCTCCCATGGCGGCTTTCAGTCTTCACAATCTTCATCTCGGGGATGGTGTAAACCGCACAGATAACGAAACCATTTCGGAATACAGAAACGGCTGGATTGAATACGGGCCCGGAGATTCCTACGTTGTTTACTACAGGCCCATAACCGCCGCTGACGGTCATCTTGCAGCCTCTGCAGGAGCATCAAGTCCATGGTCAGTAATGAATGATGGTGGCGACTATAACGGCGATGATAATCCCGTGTCCGGCAATGATCTTGCTATGGGGTTTCAGTTCAACCTTCCTTCCGGTGTTGCCGCAGGGTCAAAAGCCTGGATCGGAATCGTTACGGCGGTTTCCTATAACGGTGATCTTTCCGGTATGGCTGATCGTGTTGAAGCATATGTTACCGGAAAGTCACCGGAAGATCTTCTGACTGACGAACAGGCCAACTGGGCCGCCCATCAAGCCCGGGCAACTTTACCCGCCAATATTGATTCCCGGGAAGAGGACCTCGTTAGACAGAGTATTGCAGTTTTGCGCTTTGCTCAGGTCCGGGAGCCAAACACCAATGACGGAAATCCCTACGGACAGATTCTTGCGGCACTTCCCAAAGCCCGTCCGGCGTCCGGTGAAGGTATCTGGAACGTTGCCTGGGTGCGGGATGCAAGTTACGGTATCGTAGCCCTTGCAAAGACCGGTTATGTGGAAGAAGCCCGCAACGCCCTTAGATTCATGCTGGAAGCCCGCAGCGGTGAGTACGAACAAGCTGTTGGAGTTCCATACAACATAAGCGTATGTCGATACTATGGTTCCGGTCGTGAAGAAACGGACTACAATCATCAGGGCCCCAACATTGAGTTTGACGATTTTGGTCTTTTCCTCTGGGCATTTGCTGAAACCGTAAAAGCTGATCCTTCAAACACATGGTGGCATGAATACTGGGATGATGTACGCGATCTCACGGCGGGAGCTCTAGTTAAACTTACGGAAAACCATACTTTTCTCATTGCTCCGGACTCATCCATCTGGGAGCGCCACTGGAACGGAAACGAAAAGCGTTTCACTTACACTACGGCCATGGCAGTAAAGGGTCTTTGCAGCGTATCTTCCCTTGCAGAAGATATGGATGACACGACGGAAGCCCAGTCATACCGGGATACAGTTTCAAAACTCATGAAGGGTATGAGACTCAATCTGGTGGACACACAGAATGTTCTCGCTGGCTCCATGGAAGAGCTTTTCTCCGGCACTGGCTACCTTGATCTTGCAGCCATCGAAGCATTCAACTTCGGAATTTTTGCACCGGGAGACCCAATTTCTACGGCATCACTGCAGCAGTATCATCAGACATTTTTCGACGGAACTGAAAACGGTCACGGGGGCTACTATCGCAACGATGACGGCGACTGGTATGACCTTCAGGAGTGGAGCTTTATCGACCTGCGTATGAGTGTTGCCCTTAGTTATAACGGCCTGACGCAGCGACGTGATGCTCTTCTCAACTGGGTTGTCAGCCAATCTGAAGCCAATAATAACCTCATGGGTGAGCTTTACTGCCGGGGGACCGATAACTGCCCCCAGCGCGGAGATTATCGTGGAAGCGTTCCCATGATAGGCTTTGGTCCCGGAGCCCTTATATTAGCTCTTAGAGCTCGCAATGAGACAGGGCCCGAGGCTTTATGTGCTACGGAATCTACGGAAATGCCCGGTCTTCCTGATGTGGATCGCACAGAAGGAAATGACGCCGGAACCGATGATGACGCCGGAAACGGTGACGACATCACTCCCGGTGGAAAAACCGGCTGCGATTGCAGTGCTGCGGGAAATACTCAATTTGCCACACTCCCCTTCTTCATGGCTTTGTTTTTTGCCATTGTCTTCCGGATTTACCGACGCAAAATTTGACCCTCCAGACACATGGCATTAATGTGTCGCCATGACAGTAGCATCTCATATCGATAATTATCTGATTTACTTGAGTGTTGAAAAAGGCCGTGCAAGAAAAACCCTTGAAAGTTACAGCCATGACATGGGCTTTTTTATGCGGTTTTTAGAGGAAAACAGTCTTTCTTTTGAGACATTAACATCTGCGGATGCCAGTGCTTTTATGATCTGGCTGGGAGACAGGATGTCCCGCCGATCTCAGGCCCGGGTACTGAGCGCCGTCCGGGGACTTTACATTTTTCTTAAAGTGCGACAGGTGATTGATTCAACTCCCTTTGAAACGATTCGCACTCCAACTTACGGAAAGCCTCTTCCCAGAGTGTTTACTCTGGAAGAAATAGATAAAGTAATAAATATTATTGATACTTCCACTCCCCGGGGTCTTCGGGATCGTGCCATGGTGGAACTTCTCTACGCCACGGGTCTCAGAGTAAGCGAACTTGTGAATCTCAGAATCGCGGATATTGATTTCAATACCAATGTTCTTTACTGCGTCGGTAAAGGAAACAAAATGCGGTATGTTCCATTTGGTCGAAGTGCCCGTCAAGCCATTTTAGATTATCTGGCCATGGGTCGCACACCTTTGCTGGGAAAAAATACCGGATCAAACTGCCTTTTCCCGGGAAGAAGCGGCAAACCCATGACAAGGCAGGGTTTCTGGAAACTTCTTTCGGAATATGCCCGATTGTGCGGCGTCGAAGAAAGCCTGAGCCCCCACAAAATCCGCCACAGTTTTGCAACGCACATCCTTGAAAGAGGCGGTGACATCAGGTCCGTCCAGACCATGCTCGGCCATCAGGATCTAAGCACAACCCAGATATACACTCACCTCGTAGCCGACGATTTAAAAGCAGTCCACACAAAACACCACCCCCGAAACTGAAAGACTCAAAGTTAGAGGATTAGACCGCTGACAGAGTAAAAGGATTGAAACATTAAAAGTAAATGTTTTCATCCTGCCTTTTTATTTATACATTGATTTTGAATGTTTACGCCTGCTCCTGCTCCTGCCCCTGTTTTCCTGCCTACCTGAATCCCTGTTAAAAAAATACAGGGGCACAGGAAATCAGTAGCAGGAACAGGAAAACAGGGGGCTTTAACCTGAAGGCATTTCTTCAATTTTAAACACAATCATCCAATCATCTAGAGGTCACGTTCAGCATTTCATAGAGGGGCTGTCGCCTGTGTGGTCACAGGCTTATGATCCGTAGATTCAACATCGATGTTTGGATTCACCGTTGATGTCATTCAGGCTGATGTCATTCAGGCTGATGTGATTACCCTCTTCGCATTTCGCGTTGCGAAATTGCCGGACCCACCACCCACCAGGGATTTTCGATACCTCCGGTATCTTTAATCCCTTCGCTTACACCGATTTTCACAGAAAAACGATGAATATGTGGAACCCGCGTTGCAGGTTCTTTTTCCCGTGTTTCTTTTTGGGGTGGGCAGGTTGCATTCAGGTTTGTGTAATCCCGTGTTTTTATGATCCGTTCATTCAACGTCAACGTTTGGATTCAGGTTGGTGTCATTCACGTTTATGATCCGTTCGTTCAACGTGGCATGGGGATTCAAGGATCGATGGCATTCACGCTGAAGTTATTACAAAACGTCGGAATTTCCGCGTTCGTAGAACGCCTTTGTATAGCGCAGGGTTTCAACCCTGGGATTGGAATCGCGCCCACCCTCCTTCCCTCCTTCCCCTGTTTCATGCGCCGCCAAAGGCGGCGCATGAAACAGGGGAAGGGATCAAACGACCCGGCTTTTACGACCCGGGCTGGAAAGCTGTCGCCTGTGTGGTCACAGGCTTATGATCCGTAGATTCAACATCGATGTTTGGATTCACCGGTGAGGTGATTCATGCTGATTACCCTCTTCGCATTTCGCTTTGCGATATTGCCGTACCCAAACCCCACCAGGGATTTTTTATTCCTCCGATAGTTCCGCTATTCGTTTGGATTGAGGTGGAATCATCTTTTTGATAATTGATTCTTTGAACTCTCTGTCATATTTCGGCATAGCTTTTTCCTCTATACCACTTCTTATAAACAATTATTATAAGCTTTCCTGTTACAGATGGCCCTCATCCTTCTGGCATTTGTGGTAACAATAAATGATCTATTATAGGGATAATGTTTTTTTCGATTTGCTTGTAGAAAAAGCATTTATATGGATTATCACATAAAAATAATTTTTTCATCTGGAAACTGTCATCCAATTTTTTGAATTCGCTTTCAAGGAATTCATGATGAAAAAACTGTATTTGGAATATTCCTGGATATTTATCAATAATGTATTTTATATTTTTACCATGTATTTTAGAAGAAAATATACGTAAGTGTTTTAAATACTTTTGATTTTCAACTATTTTAAGTAAGAGTTCATCAGTTATATTTTCAAATCCTTCTAAAATAAGTATTTCCAATTGAGTAAATGATTTAATATATGCGAGTATACTCTCAATTTGTTTAATTGTATATAGTTTATTATTATTAATCAATTCTAATTTATGTATTTTGTCTTTATGTATAGAAAGAATATTTAAACTGTCCTCGAAATTATTCCTTTCAATATTAACTTTTGCATTAATAAATAAAAGGTTAACATTGTTTTTTATTGGAATTTTTTTAATCGAATCTGTATAAACAGAAAATTGCTTAACATTTTTATTTCTTATTTCATAATAAGAATCATTAAGTATATAATACACTTGTTTTCTTATTCCAAATTTATAAAATATTGTATTATTGTTTCGATAAAAAAATCTAGTATTATCAGATGAAATATTACCTAAATAATTAGTAATTATAGGAAGTTTGTATACATCAACATTAGTATTATCATTGATAAGCATTTCCAGGTTTTTGTAATTTTTCAGAATAATATTTTTAAAAAAAGGATATTTTAAAAATCTCAAATTTTTATATTGGCTTAACATTAAAAACTTTTCATCAAGTTCTTCACATGGCCATGATTTATCACATTTCAGTTTAATTATTCCATAAATTTGATTTTTTCGGAATATCAGAAAACATAAAATCATGAAAAGCTAAAATAAATTTAGTATCTTTAAAATTTTTGATTTTACATTTCGTATTTTCTATATCGAATCCGAGTCTGTCATTACGTCTATCTAGCAAAATTAAAAACTTTACTTTTTTTCTTACTAACTCTATATATTTATTATAATTACAAAATACTGAATCTATAAAGAAAAAATCCGTTTTTAAATTTGCAATTAAATTCTCAATATTTATTTTATTTGCGTCTACAAAATCAGCATCAATACCAATAATTTTACTTTTATATTTATATATACCATTTTCGAATTTCAAATACTTTTCAGTAAAATATATATCATACTCGTCAATATCTTTTACTGGAAGAAAAATTGGTAAGAAAAATTTTTCAAAATAGGCATATAAATTATTTTTCACGACAACTATATTGCTGATGTGTTCGTAGTTTTCAATTGAAACAGCAGGCGGAACAGAGCAACCCATAAAATAAAATACGCTAAAAATTAGAAGAAGTTTTTTCAACATCATTTAGAACCTGTGTGGAGTAAACACCAGGGTTATTTCCTGGTATTTTTGCACTTTTTATTCCGCCATCCATTAACATTGGGGCTATATTATCCTTCTTTATTAATAAGTTGCTGTCCTGAAAATAACCGACTGCGATTAGTTTTTTTATTTTATTTAAAAAGTGACATTTTTCAATATCTGTTTCGATCTTTTCTCCGCTTTGTGGTCAATGTGAACAATTTATCCATTTATATGTTCGTTTATGGAACGTATATTTTCGTTTTCAAAAAGAATTTTCACTTTTTTTGCTCTTTTACGTTGTCATTTACAAGTTGTCGCCTGTGTGGTCACAGGCTTATGATCCGCCGATTCAACGTCGCATGAGGCATCAGGTGCGATGCCACTCACGCTGATGTGATTACCAAACGTCGGAAATTCAGCGTTCGCAAGAACGCGGAAAGCCCATATTATTGTTAGCATAGACCGCTTCATGAGTACAAAAATAGAAATCTAAAAAGTGAATATTTGCTTCAAGTTTTTGTAATTTTACATTTATATTAGATGTTTATGACCTGACCCTGTCTTGCGCTTTTCTGTAAGTAAAACCAAAGTGACAGGAATCTGAATCTACATGGGTTCAAGTAAAATCAGAGTAGTTGGAATCTGAATCCACATGGGTTCAAGTAAAATCAGTGTAGCAGGAATCTGAATCCACATGGGTTCAAGTAAAATCAGGGCGACCGGAAGTAAAAAGATTGTGGCTTGCGGTTAAATCCGTGCGACCGGAGGTTAAATCCACATGGGTTCAAGTAAAATCAGAGCGACCGGAGGTAAAAAGATTGTGGCTTGCGGTTAAATCCGTGCAACCGGAGGTTAAATCCACATGGGTTCAAGTAAAATCGGTGCGACTGGCGGTAAAATTCAGGTGAGTACGTGTAGGATCATGACGACTGGAGAAAGAATGCAGAGGAGTACGTGTAGGTTCATGCCGACCGAAACAAGAATTCAGATGAGTACGTGTAGGTTCATGCCGACTGGCGGTAAAATTCAGGTAAGTACGTGTAGAATTCAGTCGAATACGTGTAGTCAGGCAGGATGGCAGCGATTAGACCGCTTCATGAGTAAAAGGATCGAAATTGGGAAAAGTGAATATTTCCATCCTGCCATCTGTAATTATGCATTGATTTTGAATGTTTAACCGCAGATCCTGAACCTGTTTTCCTGATTGCCTGTCTACCTGTTAAAAAATACAGGAACACAGGAAATCAGTAGCAGGAACAGGACAATCAGGGGCTTTCTCCTGAATCATTTAAGTTTGTGTCCTGAAATTCAATTTTTATCAAAATTGAGCATGTTTAGGAAAACATGCTATTCAGAACACTACAATAATTTCAAGGTCTTCATTCTTAATGTCCTGTGAACAAATTCGTCATTAACTTGAAAATGTCGAATTTCAGGACATTAACTTATTACTCGATTTCGATGAGGCAATCGGGGCTGCAGCCGTCGCCGCTGACGGTGTTTCCGTCATCGCACTGTTCACCTTCAGATACTTGAAGTACTCCATCACCACAGGATGCACCAAAGTCCTGACAGCCCGGTGAACAAGCGGATGCATTGCCGCCGAGATTGATTCCGTCGTCACAGACTTCGCCGAATTCGGTATCGATATGACCGTCGCCACAATAGGGAGCAAGAGTGCAATCGGAGTTGCATGTGCCATAACTGCCATCGTTTACACCATCGTCACAGGCTTCAACGGAACTGATTATTCCATCACCGCAATCAGATGTACACTGGGAAGGCGCGCGATTGAAGTTTGTGAGAGTCAGACGGTAATTTGAACCAAAAGTGTGTCTTTCCGCGTGGAAAACCACTGCTTCATAGATTCCGCCAACGGTAATTCCTAAAAATGCAGCAACTCCTGCGTCTCCAAGGTTTACGGAACCACTTTGAGGAGGATGCATTCCGCCCACATCAACGGCCAGACGGTTGTTAATAAATACCCAGACGTCGTCGTCACCGGTGAATTCAAGGAGTTCAGTTCCGTTGTATTCAAACCAGTATCTTATTTCACTGGTGAAACTGAAATTGTGCCCCTGCTGAAGCGGTTCACACTGGACTCCACCACAAAGTTCATTAATCCAGCCCAGAGTGTCAAGAGGAAAATGTGCAGCGCTTTCATAGCGATAGACGCCATTTCCAATGTTTGTGAGGGGAAGCATCTGACTGTAGGTACGGTTATAATCGTCGTTTGAGCGATACCATAAATTAAAAGACGCATCGCTGTAAGTTACTGTATTTGCAATACGAACAGGCTTTTTATCGGGGCTAAGGTCATCTTCTACGTTGTTGGGATCGATGACACTTCCGCCGTAACATTCAAAATCCGGGTGACCGTAGGGAGCCTGAGCGCCTGCAGCTTCATCCGTGGGTCGGGCATAGGTTCCGCATCCGGGAATGAAATCTCTCAGAGTTGTGGGGAGGAAGATTTGATCCGGCGGGGTTTCGGGGATTTCAACGCATTCCCAACCCGTTTCAATTGTGCAGTTTGCGCTGCAGCCGTCCCCGGACATGGTATTGCCATCATCGCATTGCTCCGGAGCCCAGACTATACCATCGCCACACACCGCAAGACAGGTTCCTCCGGTGCAATTGGGCTCGCGTTTGCAGTCAGGGCTGCATCCATCACCCACTTGGGCATTACCGTCGTCGCATTCTTCGGTCCCTTCGACATTTCCATCGCCGCAGATTGTCTGATAACAGTTTGTACCGACGCAGTTGTAGCCGTCTTCGAGTCTGCAGTCGGGGCTGCAGCCGTCGTTCGGATTATTATTTCCGTCGTCGCAGAGTTCAAACCCTGCTTTTATGCCATCCCCGCAGCGTTCAGCTATGCATGCGGCTCCCACAACAGGGCAGATCCAGCCGGACTCAATTGTACAGTTTGCGCTGCAGCCGTCATTGCTGTTTGTATTGCGATCATCGCAAGTTTCGTTGCCTTCAATTCGACCGTTTCCGCAGATTACAATCCGTACGCAGTCTTCCCCGGGCACGGGACAGGCAAAATCCGGTTCGATAGTCGAGCAGTCAGCACTGCAACCGTCCAATGGATTCGTATTGCCGTCGTCACAAACTTCCGTTCCTTCGAGTTCACCGTTTCCACACTCGGGATTGATATTATTTGTGTTATTCGTGTTGTTGGTATTATTCGAGTTATTACTGTTATTAGTATTATTAGTATTATTCGAATTATTTGTGTTGTTTATATTGTTGTAAGACGATGATTTTCCTTCACAACCAGCACCGATTAAAAACACAAAAGAACTCAGTATTAATAATTTATGACTCAGTTTCATAATAAACCTCCAGTAAAAATAAACAGTTTATTATACCCTCTATTTTTAAGTTGTCATCCAATGGTTTTAAAGCTCTGCAAACCATAGTTCGCAGTCATAATTGTAGGTGAGTTCCTCATCGGGAGAAATATCCCTCAGGGCTACAAGAGACATGGTGAGGTCTTTTTCATTTGGTTTTAAAGAGCAATTAGGCGTACTGGAATGATTTGCAAAAGTTATGGCTCCCATGGTGAGACATAAACCACCGTCAGGCCAGGAAAACTCATGTTCGGTTATCCCGGGATCCTGTCCGATGGATTGATCCAGTTTTATTATGTGATTACAAACAGCCACATTCCCACAAGCAATTGGCTTAACGGCAAAAAGGCATCTGCCTTTGTTTTCAGTAACACGCACAGTAACTGAGCAATTACAATCCATGTTTCCTCCAGATGTGATCAGCCTACGGCCCCACGAATCGAAAAACCACTTTTTTCATAAACAACCGTAAGATTGACTTGGATTGAGTCATCTTTTGACTTAACCGAAAAAACGACTTCCGATGTTTTTTTTGTGCCGTTTGTTGCGGGTCCGATTTTCTTGATTTCAATGGAAATTATATCTCTTAAAACAAAACACTTGAATTTTCCGCTTTTTGAATTGCCGCAGAAAAGTTCACTTACGAAACTGTAAACATCTTTCTTCTTAAATTGATCAAGTTGGGTTTTTACATACTCTTTTTCGAGCATTCCAAGAATTTTTTGTTCTTCAAATTTTAAAACTGTAGCAACGAAATCATTCAAAAAAGTCTGAAGTCCAGTTTGCACTTGGTTTTCAGGGGTTTTAGCGGGATCAGATACATTGTTCTGATTCCGACTTTGAGGAAGGGTAGGATCATCTTTTTTTGCTGTGGAAGAGCAGGCGGCGATCAGCGTGAAGACAAGTAAGAATTTTTTCATTTGGAACTCCTTTAAACCAGAAAGCGGTCTGGTTACCGTCCCGGGCAAGATATAATCCTTATTGGAAAACTTCAAGGAAAAGTCCAGGCCCATATGGAAAATGGTTAATAATGGTGGTTTTGAGCGCTAAAACTACGCTTATAGGAAAAAAAGGGTTGTTAGACTTTTAATTAAATTGCACAATATCTGTCGGTTGAATTGATTTAATTTTTACATTATGACTTCGACGGGAGTCGTATAAACCGGAGGAAAAGATGGCATATTTCAGACCTTCAACTCCATCAAGTGCAGTAGCGCTGCTGAATGGAAAAGCCAGAATAATTGCCGGGGGAACCGATCTGGCGGTGCGAATTGAAAAAGGCGTTTTCAAACCTGAGGATATTGTTGATATTACATATCTTCCCCTCAGGTATGTGCGTGAAAACGGTGATAATATAGAAATTGGGGCATTGACAAACATGTCACAGATTGCTTCGGACGACCTTTTATGGCGAACATTTCCATTGCTTCCCAAGGCTGCTTCACAGATTGCTGCTCCACCCATAAGAAACCGCGCAACAATTGGGGGTAATATTGTGAATGCCTCTCCCGCAGCGGACAGTGTTGCAGCACTCATTGCTTTAGATGCGCAGGTGAAGCTCCTGTCTGGTTCCGGTGAACGGATAGTGGCCCTCACGGATTTCTTTACGGGTCCGGGAAAGTGCGTACGGAGGGATGATGAACTTCTAACGGAAGTTATTATAAAGAAGACACATAAGCCAGATACAAGAGTAATATCTCACTTTCACAAAATGGGGCAACGCAAGGCTCAGGTGATAAGTATTGTGGCCATGGCCTGTCTCACGGAACTTGATGAGGCTGGTAGGGTTTTAAAGTCAAGAATTGGAATTGCTTCTGTTGCTCCTGTTCCTTTCAGAGCATATGAAGTTGAAAAATTTCTTGAAGGTTCTGTCTTAAACGACGAAACAATTGAAAAAGCGGCAAAAATGGTTTCTGAAGCCATTAAGCCAATAGACGACGTACGCGGAAAGGCATCCTATCGTAAGCATGTGGCTGGAGCTTTTCTGAAAAGACATCTCACGGATTCTGAAGAGGGAAGGGCAGGAATTGCCAGTTTCAAAACACCATACAATGAAAAAGCCCACGCTGAGTTTGCTCCTTCCGGCGGTATCTGCGTTACGGTTAATGGCGAGAAATATAATTATAACGGCAACATGAATGTGAGACTTCTTGATTTCCTCCGGGATGAACTTCTGTTTACGGGAGCAAAAAATGGATGCGGTGAAGGTGAATGTGGTGCCTGCACGGTTTTACTTGATGGCGTCCCCGTAAATGCCTGTATGATTCTCACGGGTGGTGTAGACGGCAGAGAAATCACAACAATAGAAGGAATCATGGAAGGGAGCGATCCCGGAAATGTTCAGAAATCCTTTGTGGATGCTGGTGCAGTTCAGTGTGGTTTTTGCATACCAGGTTTTGAAATGACGGCGCATCATCTTGTGGAGAATGTGAAGAATCCTTCAAGGGAGCAGATCCGGGAAGCTCTGAGCGGCAATTTATGTCGATGCACCGGATATGAAAAAATCTTTGAAGCCGTGGAACTGGCAAGTGAAAGGAAAAACACAGATGAAAAATAAAGGATTGGACAGTGGTCTTCCAAGGCCCGATGCCGTTGCGAAAGCTTGTGGAAAAAGTGTTTATCTTCCGGACCTTAAATTCCCCGGAATGCTTCATGCAGTAGTTGTTTCTTCTCCTGTTGCAAGTGGAGTTATAAAAAAGATTGATATAAGTGAAGCTCTGAAAGTCAGCGGTGTTAAGGCTATACTTACGGCGGAAAACGCGGGCATAAACAATAAAATAGGCATGATTTATGATGATCAGTCTCTTTTAGCTGAAGACAAAGTGAGAATGGTGGGGGACAGACTGGCTCTTATTGCTGCAACATCCCTTGAAGCTGCAATGGAAGCCCGGGATCGCATGGTTATTGAAATTGATGAAATGCCCGGTGTTTATGATATTCGTACTGCTCTGAATGATGGTTCGCCGAAGGTTCATGAATCCGGCAACCTTTTTAAAGAGTTTTTCGTTAAGCGTGGTGACTTTGAGGATGCCGTGGTCAAAGCTGATGTTGTAATTGAAGACGACTATACCATCGGTGGGCAGGAACATGCATATCTAGAGACTCAAGGGACCGTTGCTTTTCCCGTTCACGATGGTTCGTATCGGATTTACTCCAGTACCCAGTGTCCGTTTTATGTTCGTTTCAGAGTAGCAAGGATGCTCGGAATTCCTCATAATATGATTCGAGTTATACAGACGGTTACCGGGGGTGCGTTCGGTGGCAAGGAAGACTATCCTGATGAACCCGCCATGTGCGCTGCGGCTTTGTGTAAAGCTACAGGAAAGCCCGTAAGGCTTGTTCTGCCAAGAGTTTATGATATGCAGTGCTCAACCAAAAGGCACTCCATGGCAATAAAACACAAACTGTATGCCACAAAAGGCGGAAAAATTCTTGGAGTAAAAGCTGAAATACTTGTGGATGCCGGAGCTTATGCAGGTTTATCCACAATTGTGGCGGAAAGAGCAAATACAAGTGCTGTGGGTCCCTACTCCATCGGCGCCGTGGATGTTCATACAAAAGTTATTTATACAAATAATCTTTTTGGTGGTCCATACAGAGGGTTTGGTGCTCCTCAAGTTGGTGCTGTACATGAATCTCAGATTGATCGGCTGGCCATGACTGTGGGTATTGACCCCATAAAAATACGCGAGATGAACGGTTTAAGTCGCGAAAATCCTGTTTTTTCTTCCGGTGAAGTTCTGCCCCAGGCTCATATCTATCAGGATATGCTCAAGCTTATGAAAGAAAAAAGCAATTGGGATGACCATTACAATGCAAAAGGAAAAGTTGACGGTTATTGGCGCGAAGGGATCGGCCTTGGAACAACAATCTACGGTGTTAACCTCCACTGGGGTGGCTCCCGACTGGACAGAGGTGCATCTTTAGTTTCAATATTGAATGATGGAAGTGTCTCCCTTGCCGTGGGTGTAACAGAAATGGGGCAGGGTAATTTAGCAGCCATGCGGACAATCTGCGCCAACGCCTTCGGAATCAGTGAAGAATTAATTCGGATTGAAGAAGTTGATACAGCTTTAGTGCCTGACAGCGGACCGACGGTGGCATCGCGGTCAGTCATGAGTGGCGGAAATGCGGTAATAGACGGTGTAAAGCAGTTGAATGAAAGACTCTGTAGTGTCGCAGCAAAAATTCTCAAAGTTGAGTCTGATACCGTTATATGCAGGAATGGACAGTTCATTTCTCCCAAAACCGAAGAAACTACTCCTTGGAAAAAAGTAGTTGAAATGCTTTATCTCAAGAAGATTAATCCATCTGCCATCGGTTGGTATCGAAGCGAAGATCGCATTTATGATCCTGAAACAGGCCAGGGAAGAGCATATGCATTTTACTCTTTCGGCGGACATGTCGTTCGCCTCAGAGTTGATACCCAAACGGGGGCAATTGATGTGCTCGAAACCACAGCAGTTCATGATGTGGGTCAGATAATTAATCTTGTGGGTATTGAAGGTCAGGTTCAGGGTGGAACCGTTCAGGGGCTTGGTTGGGCCATAATGGAAGATTTCCGCATGCACAAGGGAAAGATGTTGAATGCTGGATTCACAGATTACAGTATCCCCTCATCAATGGATGTGCCTGCAGTTATGAATATGGCTTTTATTGAGGAGCCGGAACCGCAGGGCCCGTTCGGGGCAAAAGGTATTGGAGAGCCAAGTTTTATCAGTGTAGGTGCTGCGGTACTCAATGCTGTTTCCAATGCTCTTGGCCGCGATATCAGCGTTTTGCCACTTACACCGGAAAAAGTTATTGAGATTATTACAGAAAAACATTAATGTTCTTACAGAAAATCATAGATGATTTATTGCTCATAAATATTTTATTTTATTGTTTTTCTTTTTTCTTATTCCTTCGGGAGGCTTTTTATGCACGATCCATTTGAAGGTTACTTTGGTAATTCTGAAACCCGTAAGGTTGGGACAACGGAGAGTGTTAAGGGTCTTGAGCTCTCCTCTCCGAATGAAGAAGTAAAGGATACCTCCCAGCCTGCAGTAAGCAAGGCTTCAGGGCCTTTACAATCCCTGAAACTTTCCGATGATGCTTATAATGTGAGGCAGGAACTTCCACCTCCTCTTCCCATCCCCGATGAATTTAAAGAATCAAATATTCCACAAATAACAAAAGTTGAGCCACCAAAACCTCAGGTTGATCCTGAAGAATTCCGGAAAGCTGAACTTCGAAAAATGGTTACGGATTCCTTTTCTGCCCGAAAAGAAAATACGGGAGCTCGTGGCATACTCCGGAGTATTCCAGCGGCATTTTTTATAATAGGATTTATACTTTCGGTGGGAACCGGAGCTGTGGCTGCAAATCTGTATTCTGCGTCTGCTTTGAAAGATGATGTCACTGAAATTACCGGGCAGAAAAAAATTATTTCAAATGTTGCTGTCCTGATAAGAGATACAAAAAGACTTGGGGAACTTGATAAGAAAGAGAGCAAAGTGAGGCAGTCTATAATGATCAAAACTTCCGCACTATGGTTTCTCATTTCTGCTGCTTTTTTTGCATTCTACGCCCGATTTATCCTTCGATAGACCGCTCTCGGAGAAATACGATAGTAATTTAAATTAAAGAAATACTTCAGGAAAAAGCCCCTGACTCGTTTTACAGCGATGCTTCAGGAAAGAGCCCCTGATTGTCCTGTTACTGTTCCTGATTTCCTGCTTCCTGATTTTTTTAGCAGGGAATCAGGGTCAGGATATAACAATTAAATATTAAAGTAAAATTATAAAGACTGGAAACATATATACAAAAAGGGATTTGAAAATCAGATCCAGGCGCTGGCTTTTTCGTCCGAAGTAAATTTAATTGATACGGGGGCTACTTTTACGGTGAAACCTTCACCGTTATGGTAGGGTAGCAAATTGGGATTATCCATGGGGATTGATGTTCCTGGAACACAAACCTGGCCGTGAAAACCCGTCATTTCAGAGTCTGATGCGATTATCGCAACACTTTGATGGCGAGCGATTTCATCAGTATTTACGCCGTTTCTAACCACTACCATTGCACCTTCAGCTTCGAATTCCAGAAGTTCCAGGAACCGAGAAAGATCCGGGAAACTGACGCCGGAGGTTACTTCAATAAGGTATTTAATCATTCCGCCACCATGGCGGCTTGAAGGAACATCTTTGAATAGATAATTGACGTTGTCTTTGGCGGGTTTGGGTAGAGAAGTAGTTGTGACCGGGGGAATAATGGGGCGAATATTTTTCAGAAATGCAGTCATTTCTCCAGTTTCCATATCCGGTTGTACCATAAAATGCCCCAAAAGTGGCTCCCCAGTAATTTTTACAGCCCGGGCCATGAAGTGCTCTGCCAGAGTCGAAAAACGAGAATCCTCGCCCCAGACAAGGCCCGGTACTCGTTCGGATTTACCATTAGAATCAGTGTGTGATGGTTTTACAACGGGAAGGTTCATTGTGCCGTGGGTTTTTGCCAGATGCCTGCTGATCTCCATTACAGCGGCAAATCCAGGCTTTCCTTCAATTGCGATAAGTGTATCAGGCCCTTCACCAATGCCAAGTCCCGGCGTAAATCGCACAGGCCTGGTTTTGAATGACATGCCAGAATACCACCATCCGGGAATAACTGCCCCGGTAAGCTTTTCTCCGTCGTGTATAATCATAGCACTGACATCAGGGTAATAGAAAGAGCCTCTGCGTGGTGAACCGGGTTCTGAAATGATTATGCTGACCATCCAGTCTTCCATGGGTAGGGCTAGTTTTTGATAATATTCACGGTTTTTCTTGAAAAATACATTTGCCCATATTTTTTTTACTGCAAGTTCAAGATTTCTTACTCTCTCGTTGAAATCATGACCTGCATCAACAAGATAAATTCCGGGAAACAGATCAGGCGGAAGGGTAATTCCCATGTCTTCCCCGCGAAATGAGGAGTCAAGAATTAAGGGGCCCGGTACCCTGTTAACGATGAACCTCTTAATGTTGTCTTTCAGGGTTTGAGGCAGTTGGCACCGTTGCATCTCATGAAGTATCGCATCGTCATCCGCATTTGTTATGAGCTTCATTAATCTGTTTTCGTTAATGAATTCCCATGAAGCAGAAGGGGTGATCACATGAATTGGGATTATCTTCAGGTTCATTTCGAGATCAGCACACAATTCATTGCAGTGTGGTGCGAGAAAATTCATAGTTCGCACGGAACCATAGGCAGTATTATCTTCACTATTCAGGAATCTGATGAGAGCATTTGAATCCATAATGTTCCTACCGTAAAGTTGAAGCCGGAGTTATAAAAGTTTCAGGACTTTTAACATTTTAACTACAAAAACTGATTCTGTGCAATCCACAAAGTCCCCTTTATAAAGTTTTAAGGGTCTCAGTAAGTCAGGAAAACAGGATCAGGATCAGTATCAGGGCATAAACATTTAAAATCAATGCATAATTACAAATGTCAGGATGAAAACATTCACTTTTCCCGTTTCGATTCTTTTATTCATGAAGCAGTCTAGAAATAAAGAAGGCGGTTTATGTTTTCCTGTTCCCAGCGACGGGAAAGATGGTAATGCTCAAATTTCTTTTCATCTTCCAAAAAGCGTGGGGGATGGAAAAGGCGTTTTCCGGTACTTTCATCCACACCATGAAGTTGATGAAGCATTTCATGGAAAACAACTGACTCAATAAAATAAAGTGGAATAAAATCTCGATCCAGGGCCCGGTGGATTCGTATTATTTTGTCTTCAAGACTGTAAGTACCCATTTTTACACTGCGATGATGGCGTGGTTTGCCAGCGAGCTGTCTTCCCCAGCCAATAACTGCAGAAATTGTATTGTTAAAATACTTTTTATTAATGCGGTCATATATTTCTTGAAGATTGAAGCAATTTCCGACAGTTTCCATTTCCGGAGGATTATAGACGGTATTTGTCTCTTTTATAAGTGAACTGTTGGAATCAATGTAGGTCTCAAGAATGATGCCACTTGCGGCATCAGCTTTCTCAATGTAACGACCGAGTGCCATAATAATGCGAAATGGGGCATTCAAAAACATGTGGTGAAGCCTGACTTCATATCGGCCACCGATGCGTTTTACACTTATAATTGAACTACGGTTGTCGGTAACCGTGATACTTAAATCGCCGTTCATATGAGCGCTTATCCGACGTTCCAGAAGAGAAATTTCCTCCTGCAGAAATTGTTTTTGAAGAGGTAAACTTGGAAATGAACTCAGTGCAGCATGGTTGACTGAGCGTCGGGCAATGCTTGCCCTGGGTCTTTTTGTGATTCTTCTTGGTTTTGAACTTCCTTCAAGGGGAAGTGACATCTGAATTGAACTCAAATCGAGCGATCTCCTGACACAATTATTATTTAGTGCTTTTTCGCTTTTTATCAAATTTGAGGTTCCTTTTTGATGTAAAAAATTACTTTTCAAGGCTTTTTTCTCTCCGTGAAGTCTCTAAAAAAATATTGTTAAGCGGAAAACTGATTGTTTCCTCGATATAAGTATTTATGACACATGTGTAATTATGTGGCAAATTATCCTACATCTGTGTACATGAGAATTCACGATTTCAATTGAAATTCTGGATATTTGCATTTCAGAAAATCGTTTGAGGTAAAAAGTATGCTTGAAGCTGAACAAAAGGCATGCTATCAGGTTAAATAGTTACTGTCCTGAAATACAAGAAATCAAATTTTTCGCCGATTTTTGCTCAGGACAGTAACCGCAAGGTGTTGAATTTACTAGTAGTGGACGGATAGAATTTTTAATAAAATTCTTCGCGAAGCGAATTTCCGGACACGAACTAAATACGAGGTGCCCGTCATGTATAAATTTGTTAAACTTGCTATTTTATTAAGTCTTTTTAGTATGTTTGTTTTCGCCTGTGATGACGATTCAAATAACGAAAACAACTCAAACAACAATCCAGGTTTGCCATCTGCATCATTGAGTTTGGTGGAAAAAGGCAATGTTGTTTATTCAGTCAGCGAGACAATTTTGCAGGCTCCGATAACGGTTACAGTTGTTGATGGCGATGGTAATCCTCTTGAAGGTCTTGCTGTACGCCCGGTTTTTTCCGGCGATTTGGGTCAGACAGTCACAACAACCGAGGATGTTCTTGTTACAGATTCTAACGGAACCGCTGTTTTTCAAATAAATTCCAATTCTTCAGGTCTTGTAACCGTTGCAGTGGAAGTCAGCGAAACAGATACTTTCACTCAGGAAACACCAATCTTAATAGAGGCAACAGCTGAAATAGATTTTGATTTTTCCATAAATGTCATTCCTCTGGACTCTACTTTTCAATTTAATCAGGGAACTTATACCATGAGGTTTACTGTATCAGATGAATCCGGTCCCATAGTTGGTGCTTCCATTAGCCTTGGGGATGAAACGGCGGGAGCACAGTTGTCTCCTGCAGACGGAACCACGGATTCACAGGGCCGTATTATAAGTGAGCTTACGACGCCCACCGCTGGACTTCATGTTTTTTCTGTATCTTTAGAAGGAATAGAAACTGCGAAAACCTCTCAAATCGAGTTATCCGGGCCTTCTATTGCTGGCACGGTATCAAATGGACAGCATTACCCCTTGGGATATTACAGTTCTAGAGTCGGACTTTTTAGAATTAATATTAATAATGGACTAGTTGAACTCACTGATCCCGTCGGTGTTGAAGTTGTAAGTGAGTCGGTATGTCCGTGTCCAGAACCAGCCGATTATGAACTTATTCTGCCGATTCAGGGTCCTGACCTTGTAGAAAATGACGCCATGACAATTCTTCAAGGTTTCTATGCTGTGGTTGTATATGATGACCTCAACGATAATCATAAGTGGGATGAAGGCGAGTATCTTCTTGGCGTAAATCAGAGTACCGGAATTCTTATGTTTCAGGCTCCTGTAACGGGAACTCTGGAAAATGCCGGATGGAATATTGTAAATTCCTACGAGGATACATTTGAAATCCTCGAATGGGATCTTTTCCATGACAATATTAATGTAAGTATTACAAGAAGTCCGGTTTTCTCTCCGGAAGTTGAAGTTGAGATGGAAACCGTTGCTTTTACCGAAGGGCGCATAGCTTTTGCCGTTGTAAATGGAAGTCAGAGTATTATCGACGATGATTCCTACATGGAGAGAAATGATATATCAGCTCTTTTGGCAACAGGTACAATAATACACGACCAATTATTAACAGCAGATTCATCTCCGATTACTCTTACAGATGTGGATGATGTTCTCACTGCCCAGGAAATTGAAAATATAGAATTCACTTATACGGATCCCATGGGAAATCTGGTAACTGCTGTGCGTGTAACTGCTTTCATGTATGATGATCTTGATTCATCAGGTTCATGGACTGAAGGTGACATGGTAACTGCGGTTCTGGGTTTTGATGACGGAAGAGACGGTTTTATCTTTTGGGTAACAGATTATGATAATTATCATATGTTTGAATCAAGCTCTCAAATCAGTTGGCATGGGGGCTATCTGCCGCTTCAGAAGCAAGCCAGAGGCACTGTAAGTTCCGTCATTTCCGCTGGAAGTGATTGGGAAATTTCAATGATTCCCGCTCCCTGTCGTAATTACAACGGTACATTTTCTGTTATACGTGGAATGGGTGTTATCGCAAGTGGAGATCTATCAACGGGTAATACTCCAGGGTTTGCCGCAACTGCCACAAACTGTACCAACTGTGGAAATATTCAGGCTGGTGACACAATTATTTTCGAGGGAACGCTTGAATCAGAAGATCGTGCGATAGTTGACTTCCACCGCATCCTTATGCGTTATCTGAATTAGTTACTGTCCTGAAATACCGAAAATCAAATTTTTCGCCTGATTTTTGCTCAGGACAGTAACCGCAAGGTGTTGAAAATATTACTAGTGGCCTGTCAGGATTTTTAATAAAATCCTTCGCGAAGCGAATTACAGGACACGAACAAATTAAATGCTTGCGTCTTCTAAATTTGAAAAAGGCGGTATCTTTGTGAATCGACCAGCAATTCCCACACACAGGACTTGATTTTTTTTTAACTGCACATATTCTGAGGAGTTGTTAAAGCAGGAATCTCATGCCCGAAAATGATCCGTCGGTTAAAGATGAAAAATATCAGATTAGAATTAGAGATTTGCGCAAGTCTTTTAAAGGACAGGAAATTCTCAAAGGTATAAATCTTGATATTGAGCGTCATAAAATAAATATAATCATCGGTGGAAGCGGTCATGGAAAAAGTGTAACCATGAAACATCTCATGGGCCTCTTAAAACCTGATTCCGGGCATATTTATGTTGATGGGTTAGATCTTGTCCCCATGACTGAGTATCAATTGAATAAAATACGCCATAAATTTGGTATGGTTTTTCAATATGCTGCACTGTTTGACTCAATGAATGTATTTGAAAATATTGCGTTTCCTCTTATTGAACATACTAAAAAAAGTAAGGGTGAGATTAAAGATGTTGTCACAAAGGCTCTTGAAAGTGTAAATCTTCCAGGAATTGAGCATAAATTTCCTGCGGAGCTTTCCGGTGGAATGAGAAAACGTGTGGGCCTTGCCAGATCTATCGTTATGGAACCGGAAGTTCTTTTTTACGATGAGCCGACCACGGGGCTTGATCCAATCGCAACAAAGAACGTTGATGATCTTATTGCTTCCATAAATGAAAAATTTGGAGTAACCAGTGTAGTAATAAGTCATGATATGGCTTCCACCTTCCGTATCGCCCACCGTATTTCAATGCTTTACGGGGGACTAATCGTTGCAGAAGGTACTCCGGACGAAATCCTGCAGTGTAGTGATTTGAATCTGCAGGAGTTTTTAACCGTCAGCGGAGTTTCAGTAAAAGGAGAAGCACGGAATTGAAAGGTCTTTTTTCCGGAGTAAAAGTCGGAATTTTTCTTTTAATTGTTGCGGGGGCGACATGGTATTCTTTTCATGCCGTTACGGAAGGTATTGGCAGCGCAAAAGGCTACAAAGTCCATGCCCTTTTTAATGACGCGACGGGCCTTGTGGATAAATCCATGGTTCAGATAGCCGGCCTCCGGGTTGGTCAGATTGTGGACCGCAGTCTTGATGGTCGTAAAGCCCGGGTTGATATTTTTATTTCCCAGAAGCATCGTATATTTGAAAATGCTGTGATAACTAAGAAATCTACGTCTCTCATGGGTGGTTTTTATCTGGAAATAGATCCGGGAACGCCCACAATGCTGGATCCAATTTCAGGACAGAAAAGGAAAAGTAAACTTCTTAAAAACGGCGATCGCATCATGGTTGTTGTAGAACCCACATCCACAGGGGATCTCATAAATAATGCGGGCCAACTTTTGCCGGAAATCCAGAAACTTGTGCAGGAAGTTCGTAAACTTACATCTCATAATGTAAAAACCCTCATAAATAACACTGACAATGCGATTGTAACCAATTCCAAGGCACTGAATTCCCTTATAAAGCGAATTGATGATGTTGCTAAAGATATTCAAGGTGTAACGGCAACGGCACCCAGAGATATTGATGTTATTCTTAAAAATATCCGCGACACAACAAAAGATCTCAAAACTATTATCGGCAGGACCGGAGGGCGAATTGATGGAGTCGGGGATTCCCTTCAGGCAGGTTTATCAAAAATTAATAAAATGATTGATAAACTCGATAATCAACTTACTGGAGACAAATCAATTGTCTCAAACACCAAGGGTCTCACTGAGAATATTAAGGAAATCACTGAAAAAATTAATAAGGGAGAGGGGACTATCGGGAAGTTTGTAACATCTGCCAAAATTGCCGATGATATCGAGAAAATAACAAGCGATGTTAAAGGTTTTGTGGGGAATTTAACGGGGCTTCAGACGGAAGTTGGTCTGCGCTCTGAGTACAATCTCATGGCAAATACCGTCAAAACATATATCAGCGTAAATATCTTTCCCAGACATGATAAATATTATCTTATTGAATTAATTGATGATCCTCGTGGATATCGTTCAACAACCTACACTGTCACAAGGACTGATAATCCGGTGGTGGGACCGCCCCTCTCTCGAACCGAGCAGATAAGCGTTACTGATTCTTTCCGTTTCAGTTTTATGTTTGCTAAGAAAATCGACTTCTTCACCTTCCGTTTCGGTATCAAGGAAAGCACCGGCGGTGGTGGCGTTGATATACACCTGATGGATAACAAACTGCAGATTCATGCAGATATTTTTGACTTTTCCGCCAATATTTTCCCCCGGGTTAAAGTCGGCCTCATGTGGGAATTTTACCGTCGCATGTATCTAATTGCAGGTATTGATGATCTCATGAATGAACGACCTAGAACCGGAGCCGGTGGCGGTCGGGACTTCTTCATTGGAGCACAGATACGCTTTACAGATGAGGATCTCAAAGCTCTTCTTCTCTTTGGAGGAAGTGCCATTGGAAGCATGACAAAATAAATTCAAATCTTAACAAGGAGACAAAATGGAAAAACTCACACTGACAAATTCTGAACGTCTTTATGCCGAGGCTCTGGAACTTATTCCCGGTGCAGTTTTAGGAATTCGAAGGCCGTACAATTTTGTACCCGGTGAATATCCAATTTTTCTTGAAAAGGGGAAGGGCGGAAGAGTCTGGGATGCAGATGGAAACGAATATATTGACCTTCTTTGTGCGTATGGCCCAATCATTCTCGGACATCGAGAAAAGGAAGTCGATGATGCTGTTACAGCGCAGATGGAAAACGGTTTCTGTTTTAATCTAGTCCAGAAATATCAGAATGAACTTGCAAAAGTTATGCGGGAACTTATTCCCAGTGCAGAAATGTCCGTTTTCATGAAAACCGGTTCCGATGCTACAACATCGGCAATTCGCACAGCGCGAGGATATACCGGTCGAAATAAGATTATTCGTTGCGGTTATCACGGATGGCATGACTGGTGCGTGGAAGTAAAAGGTGGAATTCCCGAAAAAACTTACGAAGACATTTATGAATTTCATTATAACCATATTGAAGAACTTGAAGAACTTATCAAAGTTCACGGAAGTGATTTGGCTGCAGTAATTATCACTCCCGTTGGTCATCCTCTAGCTCATCCCGTTGAAGATCCCGCTCCGGGGTTCCTTGAGGGAGTAAGAGATCTCGTTCACGGTGCAGGAGGGCTTCTTATTTTTGATGAAATTCGCAGTGGATTCCGTATGAGTCTTGGTGGAGCTCAGAAACGATATGGTGTAACTCCTGATTTGAGCGTGTTTGGAAAAGCCATGGCCAACGGTTATCCCATAAGTGCACTTGTTGGTAAAAAAGAAATTATGGATGTTATTAATGGCAAAGTTTTCATTTCATCCACGTTTTTCCCGAACTCTCTGGAAATGGTAGCTGCTCTTAAAACCATTGAAATTCTAAGACGGGATAATGTTCTGGATGTTCTGTGGGAGAGGGGCACGAAACTCAATGCAGATCTCGCAGAAATAATCGAAAAATCCGGTGTACCTGCGAAAATTACCGGAAATCCGATGATGCCGTATATTTATTTTACTCCCGATAGCGATAAAAAATATAAAGCCAGACGAATCCTTTTCCACACCTATGCAATTCGAGCGGGAGTGTTCATGCAGCCCTACCACCACAGTTATATTGCAGCCCGCCACACGGAAGAAGATTATGCAAAGATAGCTCAAGTTTTCGCTGACGGTCTTGCTTTTATAAAAAAAGAAGTTTAGCATCCCAAGTTAGTTTTTATTAATAAATATCAAAGTATTCTCACATTTAATTGCGGTTCTGGTTAGGGGAAATTATATGGGTGAAAAATTTCCCAAATTATTTTAATTATATCTTCCATTTATCCTTGCTTTTTTCTCCTTCGTTAATGTAAAAATACAACGAATTGTGAAGTTATCGACCGCATGTACTGTGACTGAAATCCTCCATGCAGGCTGAGTCCCAGTATCATCATTAACCAAAATGGAGTAACTCATGAGTGAATTCAATTACGAACAGGTCTGGAAATCAATGAACCCGTGGGATTATGTTCCCGAAAACCTCAACATAGGCGTAGCTTCCACTGACGCAGTCTGTGAACGCGGTCTCGGAAATAGTGTGGCTATTTACTGGGAAAACAGTAACGGAGAAGCCCGACAGATCACTTATGATCAGTTAAGACTTGATACCAACAGGGTTGCCAGTTTCCTCACCAAACTTGGTTTCGGCAAGGGCGATGTTCTCTTGCTTCGAATGAGTAACCTCATTGAATTTTATACAATTGCACTTGGCGTCGCAAAAGCCGGTGGCGCATTCATTCCAACATCAACCATGTTCAGGGAAAAAGATATTCTCTATCGTTTGAATGATGCCAAAGTCAAAGTAGTTATATCAACACCTCAACTCGTAGATGTAGTTGACAATATTCGCGACGAAGCTCCTACCCTTGAGCATGTTGTTGTAATTGACTACCTTGGGGAAAAACCCACATCTGAAAAACATCTTTCATATACAAAACTGATGGAAGAAGCAGACGAAAATTTCAAAGCTGTAAATACACGCAATGATGACATCGCATTTATCGCATATACAAGCGGCACTACCGGTGATCCAAAAGGTGTTGTTCATTTCCATCGCTACGGTGTTGCTTATGAATATCTGGCCAAACACTGGTACAACTACGATGCTCCCGATGTAATCACCTGCCCGGCAGAAATCGGTTGGCTTCTCCCCGTTTCCTCATCTTTTCTTTATGCAATGCATCGTGGAATGAGTGTGGTTCTTTATCACGAGCTTGGTGGTTTCAATCCGGAAAAATGGTTCCAGATGTTTGAAAAATATGGAATCAGCGTGTTCATTGGTACACCCACCATGTTCCGCATGCTTATGAACGTGAAGGATGCAGAAAAACGCTATGACCTTTCTAAATGGCGTGAAGGAACAAGTGCCGGTGAGCCTCTCGCTCCTGACACCTTTGAAAATGTACAGAAACGCTTTGGAATTACGATTCGTGACGGCATTGGAATGAGCGAATGCATGGTTTATGTCCATAATATGGTCGGCATGGAAATCCGTCAGGGCAGTTGCGGTAAAATCGGTGCAGGTATTACCATAGAGCTTATGGAAGTTCCTGATGAAGATTCCGAAGATGGTGCAATCAAACTTAAACCGGTTACTCAGGGTGAGCCTGGTGTTTTATGTGTCAAGATTGATTCTCATCCCGGTATGATGAAGGAATATCTCAATAAACCAGACGCCACAAAAGAAGTTTTCATTGACGGGTGGTTTTATACCGGTGACGTTCTCCGCAAAGACGAAGACGGCTATTTCTGGTTTATCGGTCGTGCTGACGATGTTATCAAAGCCAGTGGCTACCGTATCAGTCCTTTCGATGTTGAAAGTGCCCTCATGTCTCACCCGGCTGTTCATGAAGCTGCTGCTGTTGAGAGCCCGGATCCTGTGCGCGATAAAGTTGTTAAAGCCTTCATCGTACTTCGTCAGGGATATGAAGAATCCGATGCGCTGGTGAAAGATCTGCAGAATCACGTCAAGGAAGTTGCAGCTCCTTATAAATATCCTCGTAAGATTCAGTTTGTTAAAGAACTTCCAAAAACTCAGAGTGGAAAAGTAAAACGGAAATTGCTTCGCCGCATGGAATTTGATGGAACTCCGTATCAGATCTGATCTTCTCTTGACATAAACTTCTCTACTCTTATTATTCCCATCGATGAAAACCAGACGCCCTATTTTAGTGTGGCTAAATTTCTTTTTAACCACATCAGTAATATTTGCAACCATTGCTATTCCCAGTTTCATGTACTGGAACAGGAAAAGTCAGTATGACCAAGTGATCCCATTTGGAATCATGATTACGGTTCTTTTTTCCATTATATACGCTACATATAAGTTTAAGACGCTGTATGATGTTGAAGAGACACTTGATTTCAGCAATTTTTCAGTAAATCCAACTTTCTGGGTTGAAAGAGAACTTGTCCGCTTGGGTTTTATTCCTGATCCTCAGGGGCGGATCTTCTCCGCTGGTTTTCGCGCGGATTATTATATGGCACCGGATTTTCGCGTTATGCAACTTGATAAAAATAAAGTGAAAATTATTGGGCCATGTTTTTATGTCAGAAAATTACGACGAAGATTTATCCGACAGATGAAACGATTAAATCGAAAAAAATGACCTAATCGGTCATCCGACCGATAGTATAGTTACTCGGGTTCGGGTAAAAAAGTAATTGTTGGTAATAACTCTCTAACCCGTTCAAAGGAGAATTGTCATGAACCTGGTAAAAAGAATGAATAACAAAAAAGGTCAGGGAATGACCGAGTACATCATCATCGTTGCTCTTATCGCCATCGCTGCTATCGGCGTTATTACCCTCTTCGGTGATGACATCCGTAAGCTCTTCGGTGCTTCCGCAAACGCTCTCGCTGGTGAAACCAACGTGCAGACAAATGCTATGAAGGCTGGTAATAAAGAAATTAGAACCAAGGGCCTCAAAGAATTTGGTAAAGATAACGACGGTATGGGCAGCTAGTTTTGCAGTGGTTTTTTCCTCTCATCGCCTCGGGTCTTGCTCTTTGTCTAATCATTTCTATTTATACTGATGTAAAATCAAGGGAAATATCAAATCTTGTTGTAATATTCGGTTCAATTTATGCTATCGCCATGTGGACGGCTTTTGTAGGCATTTCCGGTCTTAAATTAAGCCTTGGTGGTGGTTTTTTGAGCTTCACAGTATTTCTTCTGTTTGCACTAATCGGCGATATGGGAATGGGCGATGTCAAACTTATGGGAATGTCAGGTTTCTTTTTTGCCTGGCCCTTCGCAATAGCTCATATTGGATACACTGTGATTGCAGGTTTCATATTTGCTGTAATCTGGGTTGTCGCTCATGGCCACTTCTTGAAAACAATACAAAACCTTGTAACTGTTTTTAAGTCATGGATACTTCCCAATCGCACCAGAGTCCATCTGGAGGAACTCGAAACATCAGCTTTACCCTATGGAATCGCAATTGCTGCAGGGGGTTTTTTCTCTCTGGCAGCAATAAAATTTCGTTTTCTTGATTTTTTTCATCTTCTTTTCTGAGAAGATTTTTACAGCTCCCTTTAAATTTACATCTGCAATAATCTCCATATCCTAAAAGAACAATTTATGATATATCCAGATCTCTGTTTTGGAATGCCATGCTGTGGCCCATACCAAGGTTAACAGTTGATACCGGAATCCATTAATGAATTTACTAAGTATTTTTTTTCTCGTTTTTACACTGCAAACGGGGAACAAAACGGTTACCGAAAATAAGAGTGAAAGCAAGGTTGAGAAAAAACCTGAGGTAACTGATATCTCAGAAAAAAAGAATAAAGGTAAAATTCCTTCCCGCATTGAACCAGATGGAAAAAAATCCATCCTGAGCCTCATAAAAAATAATGTTGAAAGTAATAAATCCGGTAGGGAAATGCCAGACCGGATAGAGGTAACGGGGACTCTCATTGACAAAAAAGATACCGTTAGACGGATTATTTTAATTTTACTGGAGAATAATCCTGGACCCCCCGAAAAAGTACTTAAAAAATTTCTGGGACAAATAGGCTACAGCATAAGAAGCATGAATTATTCCCAGAAGGTCCTGACTGTGGATTTATTTCCGGTTCTTATAACGCGAAATGTTTTTATTAAAGGAAATTGGCCACTTTTTGAGACCGACATTATGAGACGGGTAATTCTTCGACCGGGAACGCCCCTCCCTACTGATCCCAAAGAACGCAAAGAGCTGTTTGAACTACAGCGGCGAAGGATTGAAGATTATCTTCACAGAGAAGGGTATTTTGATAGTGTTATTAAAATTAAAGTAAAGGAATATCCTGGAAAATATAACTTTGACCTATACATTCATCTTGATAAAGGTTCATCATATAAACTTGGAAAAATAGGCGTGAGTGGCAACTCCGCCGTTAAAAAAGAAAAAATTATTGAATTCTTTCGTCATAAACTATTTTTATATGAACGACCCTTTTATCTCCAGACATTTAAAAAGGACATTCAAAAACTTCAGAAATATTACCGAAAGCTGGGGTATTTCAGTGTAAGTATCAGGCATGACTTTGATAAATCGATTTCTCTTGACCGAAAAAAACGCCGCGTAAATATCAATCTTATAATAAGAGAACGAAGAAAAGTTGAAGTATTACTTGAAGGAAACAGGAAAATTCCAAAAGAAGAGCTTATGGAAGAACTTTCATTTGTATCTTCAGGTACTTATGATGAATATGAAATTAACAGAAGTGCTGAAAATATTCGTCATGCTTATCAGAAAAAAGGTTTTTTCCATGCGGCGGTTCACCACAAAAGTTACATAATTGGAAATGGCCGGTTAAGAATTATTTTTTACATTATGGAAGGTAAGCAGTACAGGGTAGGCAGGATAACTTTTAATGGTCAGAAACACTTTAAATCACAAAAGCTTAAAAGTGAGATTGAAACAAAAATTTTCCCGAAGAAACTGGCATATTTTGGACTGGGAAGTGGCGGTTTTATAACTCCGGTACAAATTAACCAGGATGCAAAGAGAATAGAGAAGCTCTATAATCTTGCCGGGTACCCTGAAACAAAAGTAAAAGCTGAAGTCAGACCTCTTAAGAATTATAAATGGCCAGCAACTTTTGAAGGTGTAGAGAGCGCTGCTCCTTCAAGACATGGTCATGAATATGTATCAGTTGATTTTGAAATCAAAGAAGGAAAAAGAGTTTTAATTAGTAAAATCAAATGGAATGGCTTGGAAAAAGGACTTATGGAAAAGTTGAAGAAGTTGACTGATGTCAAAGAAAAATCAGCTTTCTCCATGGAAAATATCACTGAGGATCTTAAAAAGATAAAAATATATCTTGCCAATATGGGGTACCCACATACAGTTATAACAACGGATATCAAAGCGGCGGATGATCAAAAAGGTATAGTAATCATATACAATATTAATCGTCGGGAGAAGACGGTTTTTGGCCCAATTGTTATTCGTGGCAATTTCAAAACAAAATCCTCCGTTGTCTGGCGGGAAATTCCATTTAAAGAAGGTGATTCCTACTCAATAAAAGTAATTGAGGAAGCAGGACGAAACCTCAGAAGTCTTGGTGTTTTTCGCAGTGTACGAGTTCAGTTTCTTGGTTTTAATAACAATATTAAAAAGATCCCGGTCTATGTCAGTTTAATAGAGAGATATGATGATTATGGTGAACTTGAATTGGGTGGCGGTTTTTCAACAGACAACCCATATTTTGCATCCTTCACTTACAGGAATCGCAATGTTTTCGGTTATGCAAAAAGCATTGAAGTAAAGGGTGAAGTAGGTGCGGAAATCCAGCATGGCCGTATTACTTATCTGGATCCCAGATTTTTAAATACAAAGTTGAATTTTGAAGTTACAGGCTATGTAAGGCAGGAAGAAACGGTTCGCCTCGGGGATATCCTTACTTATGGTGCTTCTGTGACTCTGCGCAAGATGTGGACACCACGGTTTCAATGGTTTTTGAGGTATGAGATCCGGCACGTTAGTTACAAGGAAAATCTGGTCAGAGTATCGTCTGCTCCGGATGAATCATCAAAAGTAGATTTTGCAACCACAACCGCAAGTCTTGGACCGACAGTAATTTATGATAAGCGTGATAATCCTCTGGTTCCTAAAAAGGGCTACAGACTCACTTCCTCAGTGCGTATGGCATCGCGCTACCTGGGTGGAGATGATGATTTTATACATATAAATGCCACGGGGCAATTGTTTATACCAATACCTTTTGGACTTGTGATTGCTCAGGGTATAAGATACGACCATGGGATTCCTCTCTTTTCCACCAATGTTCTTCCCAAGGTTGAACGTTTTTTCGCCGGTGGTGATACTACGGTTCGTGGGTATGAAGAAGATCGTCTTTTTGCTCAAACCACCTATGCCCCTCTTGCTCCCGGAGGCACGGTTAATTTATTCAAGAGCTCACCTCTTGGTGGAAATATTCGGTTTATCTCGAACACCGAATTGCAGTTTCCAATTTTCAAGAAGAGTTTTCTTCTTGGAATGCCAATCTGGGGTGCACTTTTCTTTGATACCGGTTATATTATAAACAATTATTCAGGATTTGAATCAACAATATTTCACTCGGGTTATGGGGCTGCTCTTAGACTTGTATCTCCCGTGGGAGTCATCTCCCTCGAATACGGAATTCCAATGGTCAGGATTCCAGGAACAGATCCCAGTGGCAGAGTTCATTTCAATTTCGGATTTATTTTTTAAAATTAAACTTCAGGATGAGAACCAATTTGATCGTGTCCTGAAATTTTGAAAAAAGATTCAGCTTGACCTGTAAATACATTCAGTTTATATCATTCGACTGTATTTTCTGCCAATTCTCGTTGATTTATTCAACCTTAGCAAATTGAGGAACATATGAGCAAGTACGAATCAAACAAAATCAGAAATTTGGTAATCGTTGGTCAGAGAGGTGTAGGAAAAACCTCTTTTGCTGAAGCAATGCTGTTTGTAACCAAGGCCAATACAAGACTTGGTAGTGTTGATGATGAAACTTCTACTTTCGATTTCGAACCGGAAGAACAAAAACGTCATTCAACAGTCAGCACTTCCTATGCCTGGTCGGAATGGAACAATCATAAAATCAATGTGATTGATACGCCCGGTGCCAGTGATTTCATGAATGACAGCAGAATTTCCGTCGCAGTTAGCGATGGTGCTTTTGTTCTTGTAGGAGCCACTGACGGTGTTCAGGTAGGTACTGAAAAGGTCTGGGAATTTGTGAACGACGCTGGCATAGCCAGATCCGTTGTTATTACCGGCATGGACAAAGAACGTTCAAACTTTAATCAGGTTGTCAAAGACGTTCAGGAAACTCTTTCCCGCAATTGCGTTCCAATTCATATTCCCATCGGAAACGAAGCATCCTTCAAAGGGATGGTAAATGTCATTACCGGCAAAGCCTTGATTTTTGAAAATGGCGTCATGACGGAAACATCCGTCCCAAGTGATCTCGTTGATGAAATGGAAGCAGCCCGCGAAGCACTTATGGAAATTATCGCCGAAAGCGATGAAGAACTCACTGATAAATACCTTGAAGAAGGGACTCTCAGCGAAGATGATATGGCCAGGGGTTTTCCAAAGGCAGTTAGAAGCGGAATCCTTACTCCTATTATGTGTGCAAGTTCCAAACGCATTGTAGGTATTGATGAAGTTCTCAACTTCGCCATTGAATTTTTCCCATCACCTGTTGACAGAATCCCTTTCCGCGCTGTAAAGGGTGAAGATACTATTGAAATTAAACATGACAATTCCGTATTTACAGGAGCTGTTTTTAAAACTTTCAGTACTGATATCGGCACTATGTCGATATTCCGTATTATTTCTGGCTCAATCGGTTCTGATGGCGGATTCACTAACGTAACTCAGGATAGAAAAGAGCGGTTCAGCCAACTTTATGTACTTCGCGGTAAGAAGCGTGACAATTGTGAAGGAATGAACGCCGGTGATATCGGAGCTGTGGCTAAACTCAAGCTTACGCTTACCGGTGACACGATAGCTGACGACAGTTTCAGTCACGTTTTTGATCTCGGAAAAACACCTGAGCCAATCGCTATCGTTGCAGTACATCCTAAGTCCAAAGCTGACGAAGACAAACTCGGATCCAAGCTTAATGACATCGTTACGGAAGACCCTGCACTCAAACTGTGGCGTGACATTGACTCAAGTGAACTCCTTCTTGGTGGTATGGGCCAGATGCATCTGGATGTTGCCATTGAAAAGCTTAAACGCGGCAAAGTAGAAGTTGAAACGACTCTTCCACGCATTCCCTACAGGGAAACAATCACAAAGAAATCCCCCGTTACCGAAGGTAAACACAAGAAACAATCCGGTGGTCGTGGTCAGTTCGGTGTTTGCTTTATTGAACTCGAGCCACTTCCGGCAGATACGGCGGAACCTTTCATATTTGAAGATAAGATCTTTGGTGGAGCCATTCCAAAACAGTGGATTCCTTCCGTTGAAAAAGGTATCCGTGACCGTATGAGTCGTGGTGTTATTGCAGGATATCCTGTAATTAACGTTAAAGTTGCCCTTCTCGACGGTAAATATCACGACGTTGACTCCTCTGATGCTGCATTCCAGATGGCCGGTTCTAAAGGTTTCCAGGCTGCAGTGAAGAACGCAAACCCCGTTTTACTTGAACCCATTTACAATCTTGAAGTAACAGTTCCTCAGGAATATATGGGAACAATCATGGGATCAATCACTTCCAAACGCGGTCGCCCCCTCGGAAGTGATCAAAAAGGTAAGAATGTTGTTGTCAAGGCTCAGGTCCCTCTGGCAGAAATTCAGAAGTACAGTGCAGATCTTGAATCAATGACATCCGGTCGTGGTACGTTCAATATTTCCATGGATCACTATGAAAGAGTTCCACCGGAAATCGCTACCAAGATTATCTCCAGCGCAAAAATGGAAGAAGAAGAAGAATAGTCTTTCATTCCACTCTCCTGCTATCCATAAAAACACGTCACAACAACAATTTTCTAATCAGTTCCTCCTTTCAGCTTGCATTTCAAGTGCATGGGGTATAAAACACCCTTCACGCCTCCGTAGCTCAGGCGGATAGAGCAGCGGTTTCCTAAACCGTTGGCCGGGTGTTCGAGTCGCCCCGGGGGCGCCAATAATTTCAATAAGTTAGGGGTTTATATAAAACAGCCCATAAACCATTCCCCGGCCATTCCCCGGTCAAAACGGCATGAAATCTAAAACTCCACTTCAAAAAATATCTTAAAAAGTCACTGGCTAAGGGTAGGGTGAAGATCCAACTCGACTGTCTTAAGTGTAGAAGAAATATCATCTGTTGGAAGGCGGAAAGGGCTATATGCCCGAAGACGCCGTTGATCATCAGGGAAACCCCGTCGAGCATCAAAACCTCCTTGGAAACCTCAGTTACGTCATAGGTCAGAACACCGAAAACTACTTCTCCTATGACCAGCGTGGTCGCCAGATCGCAGAAGCCCGAAGATTCAGGGACCTTGAAACCCCCGCAAACTGGACAGAACGGTTTTCGCAGAAAAGCGTTCACGAGGCGGCAGGCAATTTTTCGAAGAAAAAATGTCGAGAGCCAAAATTCTTCTCAGGTTGAATACGATGATCTTGATCGCGTAACAAAGCAGATTTACCCCGGTGATGAAGCAGTTTCCGTCTGCAATACATACAACTACCGTGGTCTTCTTGCCACCATGACCGACTGCAATGAAACAAGCCCTCTTGCGTACGTTTCCCTCATCAACTATGATTAGTCTAAGTCCTGATTAAAAAATGAATTCAAAAAATGAATTTTTATCAGGACATAGACCACAAGATGTTGTATTTATAGGAGTGCCCTGTAAGGAATTTTAACAAATTCCTTCGCAAAGCGAATAACAGGGCACGAAAAAACCTGTTTGGAAGGCGCAAGATGTACCAGCTCGGTGATGAAAAACAGACGTCAGTTGACCTCAAATACAACAT
>JAHJMN010000088.1 GCA_018821305.1 Myxococcota bacterium | reverse complement strand
ATTTCAGGACAGTAACTACATAATTGAACATACTCTCTTTTTGTTTTATACATTGGAAATATAAAAAATCAACCCGCGTGGGGGATTTGGGGTGGCTGATTTACCATTCCTGTTCCTGCTACTGTTTACCTGAAATTTTTTAACAGGGACTCAGGCAGTCAGGCAAACAGGGACAGGAGCAGGTCATAAACATCCAATATCAAGTTAAAATTACAAAGGCTGGAAATATTCTCTTTTTAGATTTCGCTCCGTTTACTCATTAAGCGGTCTAAGAGAATTACAGGACATGATCTGAATTGTCTTGTAAGATGACTTATTGATCAACGTTATCCAGAAGGAATCAGCGTAAAACCAATTGAATTTACTTTTGAACTGTTGAAAGCTTTGGCAATGGCGATCGAAAATTTCGCTGGACTCTTCAGGCTCGATGAGGGGTTAGTTGTTTGTTCATCTGAAGTGATCAAGAGCTGGATTTAGCCGATCGAAAATTTCGCTGGACTCTTCAAGCTCGATGAGGGGTTAGTTGTTTATTCATCTGAAGTGATCAAGAGCTGGATTTAGCCGATCGAAAATTTCGCTGGACTCTTCAAGCTCGATGAGGGGTTAGTTGTTTATTCATCTGAAGTGATCAAGAGCTGGATTTAGCCGATCGAAAGTTGCGCTGGACTCTTCAAGCTCGATGAGGGGTTAGTTGTTTGTTCATTTCATCTGATCAAGTCTTGCCCTGTGTCGATTGTGCGTTGCAAGTGGCCTTCTGAGTCCCTGTTGGCATGATTTTTGATATTTAATGCACGCATAGAGCACTGAAACCAGCCTCTTTCATCGCATACCGAAGCTTCAGGGTCTTCGGATATACCGATTTTTCAGGAATTCGACACTTAAAATTCTTTAATTGGCACAATTTTTCATTGAATCAACTTCATTTGCCTTCTGATAAGTCCGATTTTTCGTGAATTCGACTGCTCAAATTCCTCAATTGGCACGAAATAACTTTCATTTGGTTTCTCCCAGCGCTCCGTGAGCCCGGAAGAAAATTCAATCGACATTTTTAATTACGCAAGATTGTCGATTGATTTTTTTTGGGTGCATTTTAAGCGATTTTAGAAGATCTTTTGACTAGTATTGTAAAACATTTTTGATCTAAACTATCACCTTCGTTGCCTCCTATCTCTTTTATATCAGTGATTTTGCCTGTATAGATCTTCTTTTTCCTCATAAAATGCAGGATCTCTTTTCTAAGATCTGCAGAGTATATAACCGACTATATAACCGACCGGGGTTAGTTTTTTATTTTTTTTAAAAGTGACATTTTTTAAATATCTGTTTCTCCCATTTTCTCCGCTTTGTGGTCCATGTGAATAATTTCTCTATTTATAAGGCCGTCTATGGCTCGGGTATATTCGCTTTCAAAAAGAATTTTCACTTTTCTTCACTTTTTTTTTCTTTTCCCCCTTGGACTCACTTAATCTTTATTGAAGATCTTTCCATTTGTAACTGCGACTTTTGTCTTGTGATGCTTTTCCTCATTTTGGCACAGAAATTGTTATAAACCCACCGTTTTCATGTGTTTTCAACACTTTATATAACTTTCTTAACCATAAACGGACACTGCTGTCGAAATGAGGTCAAAATGTCCAAACCCAACATGATAATTCCAGGCTCCACCTACATGGTCACAAGAAGAACTTCTCAAAGATTGTTTCTTATGACTCCAGACGATTTAACAAATAAAATCATCATGTACTGCTTAGGATTTGCCTGCATGAAATTCCCGGGCATTTCTCTGATTGGATATATCTTCATGTCCAACCACTACCATATGATTGTTACAGACCACACCGGGGATGGTCCTGAGTTTTTTCGAGAACTTAACAGAACCATTGCTGTAGTCATGAACATCAGACTTAACAGGAGTGAAAACTACTGGTCCTCGGAAGATGTTCGATATCAGGCCATTGCAACCGAGACTGATCTCGTTAATGCATTGGTATACATCGCAATGAATCCAGTGAGAGCCTTTGCTGTGAGCCATCCTGATGAATGGCCAGGAGTCAAGATGCTGCCGACAGATTTCGGAAATACTTACTGTGGCAAAAGGCCGAAGATATATTTCTCCAGAACTGGAAAATGTCCTGTGAAAGTAATTTTCAGGTGCGGACTCTCATCTGACACTGAAATGGCTAAGGCCGAAAAAAGGCGTATAATCGATGATTACAATAAGGAATTCACGAGACAATATGACGATTTCATGAAGGATAATCCAGATGCGGATTTTGCTGGAGCCTCTGCAGTCAGGACAAAATCAAAGAACACAATACCTGAGAGTGACTCGGGACGTGGCAAAATGAATCCAAGATGGCAGAGCGTGTTTGCGCATATACAGCAAAATCTAAATGAAATGTATCAGAAATTTCAAGTTGCATATCGACAGGCGCTGGAAAAATGGTGCGAGGGTGATTATGCCGTCGCGTTTCCGCCTGGAACATACAAAATGAATCGTTTATTCGGCGCCCAAATTGATCCAGAATTACTGGATACCATCGTGTGGGAAGTGTAGAGACAGCATCACTTTAATTGCGAAAAGAACCATCAGGAAAATCCTACTTTCCAAAGGATAAGTGTATTTAAAGGCCTGAAATTCAACAAATATAACAAGTTCTCCGACAACTTCCAGTGGCATAACTCTATAAATAGTTCGTGTCCTGAAATTCAATTTTTGTCTAAATTGAGCATGTTTACGAAAACATGCTATTCAGAACACTATAATAATTTCAAGGTCTTCATTCTTAATGTCCTGTGATAGAAATAGTCGTTAACTTGAAAGTTGGTATTACAGGACATTAACTAAATGGAGACATAAATTCGGCTAAAAGGCAGGGTTCAGCGCAAAAGGAGTTTATTCGAAAAACCTGACCCCGGATGGTTTTGGGTTTATTGTTTTGGGTCGAAAAACCTGACCCCGGATGGTTTTGGGTGGCGCAAAAGGAGTTTATTCGAAAAACCTGACCCCGGATGGTTTTGGGTTGTGCGAGGGTTTATCGAAGTTTTTCTTTTGCTGATTGTTCGGAGTCTACGAAATAGATTTGGTTGCCTCTGTTGCATTCGACTATGAAAGCTTTGAGGGCATTACTTTTGTACTTTGAAAAGTCACCAATTATTGCCAGTTTCATACGGTAATTTGAGCATTTCTGCAGAACATCTCCAGCAAAGCCCGTTTTAAGGTCAAAGAAACCTGGTATCAGGTTTTCTTTCTTAATAATCAGTTTTTCTGCTCCCTGGTAGTATGCATTTGATATAAGGTCAAGGGCCTCGTTCAGGTTTGTAATAAGGCACTCATTGGAAGTCAGTATTGCTGTTTTTATACTATTATTTTCAATTATTTTAATTTCCATTTTTAATTCTCACAAGTTTGCAATCCCATGGAACGAAGTTGAGCTCCTTCAAACAGGTCTCCACAATCGGACATGGGACTGAAACAATATGTTGTTAAGAGGCTGCTTTAAAGTTCCAGACGGGGAGAAGACGATTTGTAATATCCACTGTTGGACCTACTGCATTGATAATCATTTCGCCATTTTTGTAGGCCATTGGGGACTCATCAATAGTGCCCTGATGTACACAAGTAGTAAAGATGCCTTCCATGGATTTCTGAAAATCCTCAATAGAAACAGCCTTCTTAGCCTGCATCCTTGAAAGCATTCTACCGGCTCCATGAGGTGCCGAGTTATTCCATTCAGGGTTTCCTTTACCGATTCCCATGATTGCACCATCTCTCATGTTGAGGGGAATTATCAACTTTTCTCCTTTGTGAGCTGAAATTGCCCCTTTCCTCACAACATTGTCTTCAAAATTGAAATAGTTGTGAATGCTTGAGACAGTTTCCAGAACTGAAGGGTCAAGGCCGAAATATTCCGAAAGAATAACATAAGCCATTACATTTCTATTAAGAACTGCATATTGTTGTGTAATGGCCATGTGTTTTAAATATTCCTCACCACCTTCGTCCACAGGCATGAACTCAAGTCTCCACGGGATTTCTTCAGAGTTATAATTCTTCCTGAACCACTCACGAGCTTTTTTCAAATAAAAATCACATACCTGCTGCCCAAGGGTTCTCGAACCCGAATGTATGACAAGCCAGATACTTCCTGATGAATCCTTGTCAAGTTCGAGGAAGTGGTTTCCGCCCCCGAGAGTGCCGACAGATCTTAAAACTCTGTCTTCCATTTCGGGACAGATTTCATCAATCAGTCTCTTGAGTGAATCCTCTGGAGTAAAATAGTCAAAGCGCGGATTTTTATTAATGCTGTGACCTATTCTTATATTTCTACGCACAAAAGTGTCGAATTTCGGATAATCCACGGCTTCCAACCCGGTATTTACGGCAAGAATCCCACACCCGATATCGGAACCGATGACAGCGGGAGCGATCAGGCGGTTGAACGTCGTTGTCAGACCTACCAGTGTACCCTTTCCTGCATGTACATCTGGCATGATTGCTACGCGAGCATCTTCAAACACTGGGTTTTCAAGCATGCTCATAAGTTGGTTAGTTGTGTATTCATCCATTTCTATGGCGAATACTGCTGCTTTAGTGAGTTTACCCTGAATAAGCATTGAGTAATTCTCCATTTCTGGTGCAAAGCACCCGTTAGGTCTCTGTCAGAGACTCATATCTATACCGTTTCCGGAGTAAAAGGATCGAAATCGGGAAATTGAATTAAAAATTACGTTCTTTTTAATTCTTATTTGATGTTGAATGTTTATGACCTGATCCTGATCCTGTTTGCCTGACCACCTGAGTCACTGTTAAAAAATTTCAGGCAACCAGGAAATCAGTAGCAGGAACAGGACAATCAGGCAGGCAATTTCGCGCAGCGGAATGCTTTAGAGGGGTTCTTTCCTGAAGATTTTCTTTATAATAACTCACAATAGTATTACTCAGGAAGCGGTATAATTAGTTCGTGTCCTGTAATTCGCTTCGCGAAGGATTTTATTAAAAATCCTAACAGGCCACTACAATAAATTCAACACCTTGCGGTTACTGTCTATAACGTATTTCCGCAGGAAATCGTCAAAGACGACAACTGTTTTCGCAGAAAACAGTGAGAGTCCTGAGCAAAAATTGGGCAAAAAATTTGAAAACCTGTATTTCAGGACAGTAACTAATTATCCCACCAGGTCATTTTGAAATTAAAAAATCAGAATCAGTTACAGAATGTGAATTAAAGCCCACATTTGTTTTTTGATATGATTGGCGCGCCCAAGAGGATTTGAACCTCTAACCTCCGGTTCCGTAGACCGATGCTCTATCCAATTGAGCTATGGGCGCACATGCGTCTGAACCATGTAAAACACGACTCAGACAGTTGGCGGAGAGTACAGGATTCGAACCTGTGGCTCTTTCGAGCGACGGTTTAGCAAACCGCTACCATCGGCCTCTCGGTCAACTCTCCAATGGCGGAGGAGGAGGGATTCGAACCCCCGGAACTTTCGTTCAACGGTTTTCAAGACCGCCGCCTTAAACCGCTCGGCCACTCCTCCAGAAATGGCCTGAACCGAAAATCGGATCTGAAACTGTTTACTGATCTGAAGGTCTCTTGTCAAGAAAAAGTTTCGTAAAAAATGCAATACATGTGTTTTTTAACCGTAAGCCCCTTTGATTGAAAGACATCCGTAATAATTCTGGTGCAGTTTTCCTTCTGGTGATGTACATTTGTTGATTATTGAAGAACTGCAGTTCTCTAAAAGGAGGATCCATGAGACTGAAAATTTTGTCTGTGGCATTTTTGATTCTTTCCTGTTTATCATCTTGTCGCGAAAAGGATCCGACTGTTCCGGTAAAAACCGTGGAATCTCAAGGATTTGATTCCCTTGATGCCGAAGGATGCGACAGTTGCTCTATCATTAAAAAAGCCATCACAGATTTCCAGAAGGAATCTGAAAGCCCGTCGATTTTCATTGGTCTTGTTTCCGCTGGCAAATCAATGACCTTTGCAAATGGGAAGTCCTTTGATTTTCATAAATCATCCTTTGAGATTGGCAGTATTACAAAGGTATTCAACGGCCAGATTATGGCAGTGGAAATGAGAGAAAAAGGTCTCTTTCCCACGGATAAGATTGATGAATATATAACTAAGCGTAGTGTTTTCTCCATGCCCGCCGGGATTACATTTGCCGAACTTGCAAACCACTCTTCGGGCCTTACCCGCCTGCCCTCCAATATGAACCTCAATTCAAAAACGCCTTACACTGGCTACAGCATTGATAAACTGAAAGAATACCTGAAGACAAAGCCAACGCTTACTACCCGGGGCAAGTATTCTTATTCAAACCTCGGCTCTGCAGTTCTAGGCCTGGCACTGGAAGGACGAACAGGAATCAGTTGGGAAAACCTACTGAAGGAGAGAATACTGAACAAAATCGGCATGAAACATACAGCCATTACTACCCCCGCTGGGACAAAACTGCTTCAGGGACACATGAAAAATGAAAAACTGGAAGAAACACCCCCGTGGGATTTTGAAATGATGGCTCCCTGTGGCGCTATCCGCTCAACTCCGGCAGACATGATGAAATACCTTAAGTACTGGATTGAAAGCGACGACGCAAAGAAGAATCTGGAAAAAATGCTCATGATGAAAATCCCCGTGGATGGGAAATTCATTGAAAGCGCCATGGGATGGCATGTATTCAAAGCTGGAAAGCTTGAAATCATATGGCATGACGGCGGAACCTATGGATTTTCAAGTTTTATCGGCTTCATTCCGGAGATCCGCACGGGGATCATAATCATGGCGAATTCGTTTAATCTGAAAGCTCCGATAATCAAACCCGCCCTGAAAATCCTCGTGGGTATCTACAAAAACACAATGAAAAAACCAGCAGTTAAAACTGAAGGTCAAAAATAGAACTCAGGCAAAATAGCAGTCTCCAAATCAGCTGCAATCAGGCAAATCCCTCATCCCCTTCGTTCACCTGAATTATAAATTTTGAAACCGGCTATACCGCCTCTATACCGCTTCTAGAATAATACGATTGTGACTCATTATAAAGAAATGCTTCAGGAAAGAGCCCCTCTAAAGCATTCCACTGCGCGAAATTGCCTACCTGATTGTCCTGTTCATGCTTCTGTTTTACTGTTTGCCTGAAAATTTTTAACAGGTATTCAGGCAGTCAGGAAACACGGACAGGATCAGCGGTTAAACATTCAAAATCAATGCATAATTACAAATGGTTGTGATGAAAATATTCACTTTTCCCGTTTCGATCCTTTTATTCATGAACCGGCAAGGTTGCAGGAACATCGCCTTTTATAATTGTGGTGCCTGGGCGTTGATGTTTGAACGCATTATGAGGTACTTCAGCATCAGAGCGTTGGCAACGGCCTGCCCCTTTCGGTGATTATTGAAAAAAACCCGGAGTTTTTCCACCTCTGAAACAACGGTTTTTACACGGGAAACCCAGCCGGAAAGCTCATCTTCGGAGTACATGTAATCAAAACGGCGGGCGGCATCGGACCCCCACCAGTTGCTTTCATTGCGGCCATGGAAGCGGATATTGGAAACTTTGGAAGTGACTACATCAACGGAGGGAGGAAGCCCCTTGAGACGCGGAACGTCAATGATGCACATGCCTGCTTTTCGTTCTCTCAGGGCATCGAAGACGCGATCGTTGATCCAGCCGGCATTGCGGAATTCAACAACGACGGGGGTCCCGTGCATCGCTCTCAGAAGGCGATCAAGATAGCGGCGGTTCTCGACAGTGTAGGAAAATGCGAAGGGAAACTGCAGTAGAACACTGGCAAGCCTGTCATCACGCCGGAGAGGCTCAATAGCAGTGAGATAATCTTTGACTGTCGTTTCCCAGGTGGTTTCGTCTACGCGGTGAGTCATTGCTTCGTTGGCTTTTATGGAAAAATCAAGATGCTTGCCTGTCTGCTGGGCCATATTGCGGAGTTGCTCTGCTGTGGGCATGCGGTAGTACGAGAAATTGAGTTCAAGAGTGTCAAAATGCTGGGAATAATACTCAAGAAAATCCTGCCTCTTGAGGGAAGAAGGATAAAAAGTACCGACCCAGTCCAGATAGTCGTACCCGCTTGTTCCGATACGCAGCTCGCACATACAGAAACCTCCGATGTTCTGTATTTTTACCTAACATATGTCAGGTGTCAATACATCAAAAACGGTTTTTCACATCTCATTGTTTCCCATGATGATTTGAAATCGCGCGGGCTGGACACCTTGCGAAATAAAAGGATCGAACAGTGAAAAGTGAAAAGTGAAAAGTGTATGTTTTCATCAACCATTTGTAATTATGCTTTTATGTTGAATGTTTATGACCTGATCCTGATCCTGTTTGCCTGACTACCTGAGATCCTGTTTAAAAATTCAGGAAAACAGGTAATCAGGTGCAGGAGCAGGAAAACAGGGGGCTCTTTCCTGAAGCATTTCTTTAAAATGAGTCACAATCGTATTACCTCGAAAGCGGTCTATATAAGGTAATCTGGAAGTCAGCAACACAGGCAATCAGGGAGGTCTGTTGTTTATTTTGAAGTCCCGGGCAAAAAATCGCCGAAAGACTTTATTTTGGTATTTCAGGTTAAAGAAGTCTGGTTCCGAAAAGCACAAAAAGATAGAAGGCAGCAGTTAGAATACAGGTAAGAATGGCAAGAATATTTCCTGCAAGACGGACTCTGCGGGCATTAGTTTTAGCAGTTTCTCTTGGAATATTTAACGATAAGGCGCTCAATGCCAGAGCCGGAGCTGTCCACAGAGGAACCGGCAGGGGAATCCAGAAGAGTGCAAAACTGGTGAAACCTATGGCGAAAATAAATATCGAGAACATAACAGACGGTTTATATCACACTGGTTTATAATAGGGCAATTTTTGTGGTGGTTGTGGGCAGCAACGGTTTCAGTACCGATATTATTATGTTTACCATTTGGTCCGTATCTGGTAAATTCGCCAAACTTTAAGGAAGGAGCCTTTATATTCATGAAAAATCTATTTATATCAATTATTGCTCTGCTTGCCATATCCGGCTGCGAAAAAAAATGTGACTGCGCTGACAAGAAAACCGACAAGAAGGACGGTAACAAATCCGCTGAACAAGCTTCCAAAGGCGGCGACAAAGGTGACGTTCCCATGACAACTGATCTTGCTACTGCAGATCAGAAACTCAGTTATTTCATGGGCTATAATCTTGGTAAACAGGCACAGCGTTTCAATACTGCCATTGACATCACAATTCACAATTCCGGCTTCAATGAAGGAAAATCAAACAAACCTCCTCGAGTATCCCAGCAGGAAATTCAGCAGATTATGATGCAGCTCCAGCAGAAAGCTATGGCCTCAGCAAATAATCCCGCAACTAACCCGAAAGCTCAGGAAAACGACAAAGCTGGCAACGATTTTCTCGCAAAAAACAAAGCTGCTGCTGGTGTTAAAGAAACAGCCAGCGGGCTTCAGTATCAGGTTATAACTGAAGGCAAAGGCGACAAACCTGCCGCAACGGATAAAGTACGTGTACATTATAAAGGTACACTTCTTGATGGTCGCGAGTTTGATTCCAGTTATAAACGCAATCAGCCAGCTGAATTCCCCGTCAATCGTGTAATCGCTGGTTGGACCGAAGCACTCCAACTGATGCCCGTTGGTTCCAAGTGGAAACTCTGGATCCCAGGAAAACTCGCTTACGGTATGACTCCCCGTCCCGGTGGAATCATTGAACCCATGCACCTTCTTGTTTTTGAAGTTGAACTTCTCGGTATCGTTGGCAAAGACGCTCCCAAGACTGATGCTCCCAAAGTTGACGTCATGAAAGAAGCCCCCAAAGCCATGACCCCTCCCCCGGCAATGAAATAGTCTGCCCATCAATCCCAAGGCATGCCCTTTCTGACTCCCTGAATGCTCTTGCTTTTATCAACACATGTTGTTTTTGTTAACAATATAAACTAATACGCCTTCCTGAGTAATACGATTGTGACTCGGTTTAAAGAAATGCTTCAGGAATGAGTCCCCTGTTTTCCTGTTACTGCTACTGATTTCCTGGTTGTCTGAAATTTTTTAACAGGGACTCAAGTAGTCAGGTAAACAGGCAAACAGGATCAGGAACAGGACATAAACATTCAACATCAAAGCATAATTACAAATGGTTGATGAAAACATACACTTTTTACGTTTCGATCCTTTTATTCCGCAAGCGGTCTAATACGCTTTAACCGAGCAGCATTGGGTCTGAAATAATCACTTCTGAGTGAGAATTTTTTCGAGAGTGTGTGTGAGGTATTCTGCAGTTGAAGAAGCAGGAAGAGTTCGCTCATCGCCATTGTATTTTTTCCAGACTTTACATTGAAGGCACGGGATATCTTCCCGTGGAGGAACAAGACCAGCAATCATCTGCTTTGCATAGGTGAATTTCTCGTTATTCAAAGCACCGTCAAGTCCTTCATCAAAGACGTTTCCGAAAGATCCGAACTTATTAACGCAGCAGCCAAGTAAAGCGCCATCCCAGTTAATCTGCGGTGAATCCCATAACTGAGTGCAGGGGCGTGAATAAGCTTTTCGTTTCAATTTGTCAAACTCATCCCGGGAGGCAGCACCGATACCGGTTTTCTTTTTTACCAGTTCAGAATTTACAACGGGAGAATACTGAGGAGTATGATTCAGTTTGGGACGAAATTCCATTCCGAGCTCCCGGGCCTTTTCCGCAGCTTTATCTATTTCGTGCTCGTTATGCCCGAAAACTACAAACTGCCAGCTCATTTTGGGAAGATTAGAGTCATACTTCTTTTTGAACTCATTGATCATTTCCACATTACGAATTACCTGATGGAACGAGCCTTTGCGCCGGTAAATCTTATATGTTTCATGAGTGGCCCCATCAAGGGAAACGTTCAGGTAATTAAAACGATATTTCACCAGGCTTTCCAGCATGGAAGGCGACACGGTATTGAGGTTAACACCATTGGCCGCTTTAAGACGCACATTGTGATGAAAAGCGTATCGTACTATGCGTTCCAGTTCGGGATTCAGAAATATTTCGCCCCAATTGGAGATCTCAATCGTACGAATATCGGGATTTTCATCAATGAGCCGCCTGAAGTCATCGAATTTGAGAAAGCCCCAGCCAATTACACCCCTGCGATTTTTTCCCCGGGCCGTAGAGCATGCACGGCATCGAAGTTGGCAGACACTTGATGCTTCAAGACGAATCATGCGTCCAAAAACACTGTTCTTAACCGCAACTAATCCTTCGTAAATCTCCGGTTTCCCGGATTCAAAGAGCAAGTGATAACGTGTATCATCAAGGATTTCACGAATAAGTTTACGATATTTCTCGTTCGACATTATCTGATTGATAATGCGTCCTTTAAGAGTACTGTCAGACATATCAAACTCCCTGTCAGTTTAAAGCTGAAGGCAATTTAGCAGTTCCAGCACAGTTTGTGAATAACAAACCGTTTTCGAAAAATGGCCATATTGTGTTTGTTTTCGAAATTTGATTGAAATTATACAACAAGTACAGTCTTAAGGAATTTTACACTTAGAGCAGTATAAAAAGATTAATTTATTTCTTGACTACCTCAAGGCTTTTATGCGGTACTGCGTTTACATGGAGAAGAGATTATGAATTACTGCTTTACTCTCGAAGAATCCGGGAAAACTACAACCATGGAAGTTACACGCACCGGGAAAAAACTCGTAATAATGAGATCCGGCTCTGGGTTATTGCCCGCTTCGGTAGAAGAAGATTTCGAAAGCGACGAAAAAGCAGATTTGAGAATTAATCAGTTAAAAAAAGACCTTCTGGCAGCCGGATATGCTGAAAAACGCCCTCCATTTCCCTTTTTCGGCGCTGGATATGGACATTATTACGAATGGGCTGAAATTATAATTCGCTTTTCACGAATTCCGACGGATGAGGAAAAAGTCGAAATTATAAATCTTGCACCTTCGCCGATTAAACCCGATATGGATAGTTTTTCGGGAAAAATGCTCATGGCAGGGAGTGAGCAGTTTGTAAATATGTACATCCATGACACGTATGAGTGCCCGGGATATGCCGATAAAGTAATTGAAAAAGTTAAGTCGGAATCTTCCGTTTTTGATTGTGGCTGTGATCACGAATGCGACTGTGATGATGAAGATTGCGATTGCTGTGATGACGATTGCGACTGTAATTGTCACGATGACGACTGTGAGTGCGATTGTCACGATCAAAACAATGAGTGTAACGATGAAGACTGTGGTTGCTGCGATGACGACTGCGATTGTCATGATGATGATGATGCTCTCAGTGAATTATTTTATGCCAGTGAGGCTGCCCTTGATGCCTTTGAGTCCCATATTGAAAGATGGATTGAACTCATCCATGGCATCTGCCCTGTTGAATATGTGTTTCGTCGGGAGGATTGGGAAGCCGGGGGGACAGACCTGTCATGGTGGCACAGGATAAGTCTCAATTCTATACATGACCTTATTCCGTTGTGGGATAATCCCGGCAGTTGGGAAATGGAAGAAAAAGAAGAAGAACTTTTTATCTACTCCATTTCACAGATATTTAATTATATTGAAACTCCATTTGATGGCATCTCCAGTGCTTTCATGAATCGCTTTTTTGCCGATGTGAAACTCGGAATGCTTCTGGAAAAGGATGATCTGTCAGAAGCTGAGGAGTGGTATAAGACTCACAAGTCTAATCCCGATGTAGTTGAAATGCTTGAAATGTCACTTGTTTCAGAAATTGAAGAGGGAAACCACAGTAAGGCAGTTGAGATTTTTCGCATGGCTATCGAGGAACTGGCTGTAGACTATAATTTCATGCTGCAAATGGCCGGGCCCATAATGCTTTCGCTCATTCGAACGGAAAATATGGATTTGACTGAAGAATTTGTGGAAAAGCTATCAGATCAGATGGATGGATATGGAGATACGGCATCAAATAACTATGCCAATAATATAGGAGCTGCTGCCTACAAAATTATGCGCGAGGATTATAAAATAGCCAGACAATTATTCCGTCTCGCTTGCGAGATCCGTTCTCCCCATCCCCCAAAACGCGATTTGAGTCTTTTCTGCAACGCACTGTGGGTTTTGCAGAAAGACAATACCGGCCTGGACGTTGACTCCGATCTTAATCAATATTTTCTTAATAAATGTCTGCCTCATGCACCAAGCAATCCTGCGGTTTATTTTAATGCGGCATGCCTCTACGTTGAGATGGATGACTTTGAAAACGCTACCGATTGCATCCGAAAAGCAATTGAACATCATTATGATGGCGTTGAAATGATGTTCAGCCAGATTGATGCGGAGCCGATGTTCAAAGATTTCCGTAAATCTGAATTTTATAAATCCCTCAAGAACTGATGTTCCTGTGACATTTCTGTCATAGAAAACTGTTTTTCGGTATTTCTGCAGGTATAGTATGGCTGGTAAGGTTGACTTCAAGTTGCCAGCATTGACTCCCATTTGCTGTACAGATATCAATTCAGGATACAAAACAAGTGAACTCTGTGCTAAATTTCAACTATCTGGAGGGATTTTTTCAATTTTTGGAAAGACTTTTCTTTCAGTACAGTCCATGGCACTCATTTTGCACTAAGGCGCCTCACTACGGAGGTTATTATGAAACTACTTATTTCTGGCTTAATTCTTATCTTTTCTCTTTTTCCATCCATTTCAAAAGCTCAAACGTGTTCCGGCGATAACTGCAACCTCCCTCCAGCAGCATATGTAATCCCGGCACCATCAGATATCGCCAATTCCACGGCACAAATGCCCCTTGCGCGCTGGGGAATTGGACTTGGATGGTCCTTTGCAGCTGATGCCGATGGCCCAATGACCGGTGGAGGATTCAATCTACAGTTTCTTTTCGGACCAAAGTTCGGTGTGGATTTCTATTTCCGTGGCCATGCGAGTGCGGATGATGAAGCTGACAATGAAAGTCGAACCCAAACCATGCTTGGTGCATCACTTTTGTATTTCTGGGGTTCCGGAGCTTCAAATCGAGGAATAAACCCATATTTTCGCACAGGATTCGCTTATAAAAACACATCATATTATAATAGTTATGACAGCAGTTTAAATGATATCTATCGTACGGAAACCGCAACTAATTTTGAAATTGGCGGCGGACTTCAATGGCGCTTTCCGATCCTGCTCTTTGGCAATCTTGTTTCCAGTATCAATATAGAAACCGTACTTTTCATTCCCGGGAGAGAGGAAGCTGAGGATCGTTCTTCAATCTTCAATCTTCGAGTCTTCTTCATGATTCATTTCTAAAAATTATCAGATCTTTCCCGTGAGATTCTTGTGAGAGCATTCTGCATTTTAGAAACAATATCATTATAGCAGAAGTTAATAACAGCAGTATTTTCCGCGTCAGCAGTTGAAAACTGAGGCCAGCTTACGGGTTCGAGAAATTCTATAATGATTTTTCCAGGCAGTGGGATATATGGAAGAAATCCGCTGGTGATTCCCCATGGCAAACTGAAAACTATCGGAAAAACACCTGTACGCAACTTAGATTTAAGGCCAAATTTTTCCGCTATCCATTCACCTCGAGTCAGAACAAAAAATGTTTCATGACATCCAGTACTTACGCAAGGGTAAATGGGAACCTTCTGCAAAAGGGCAAGTTTGATGAATCCCTTTCTGCCGGCGAAATCAATTAAGTTTCGATCTCTGTACTCGCGAAAAGTCTCGTGATCACCCCCCGGGTAAACAAGGAGAAGCCCTCCCCGTTCAAAAGCCGCAGCTGCGGTATCATGACCGGCTTTTAAAGCACCAAAACGTTCCAATAGATTGGCCAATGCCGGTTCACGAAATAGAAAATCATGAGCCAGAGCGTAAAATGGCCTTGCAGAACCAAAAAATCTTGCGATAGAACAGCCTGCAATAAAAGTATCCACAGGAACCATCCCACCATTATGGTTTCCGACAACCAAACCGGGGCCACTTTCCGGCAGATTATTAAGACCACGCACATCGACTTTCATGTAATTTTTTATCCAACTTAAAAACAATTTAGACCCGAAAGAAATTAATGCGGGATCTCTCCTTTCCGGTCTTTTTCCAGCCTGAGTGTCTTTTTTATCGAGACCAAGAAAGACTTTGGCGTATTTAAGCATTGTGAGCGGCGTAAGAGTATACGTAAAAGCCGCATCCAGAAATTCACTTAATCTGGCTTCAAGTTCGTTTTCGTTCATTCAATATCCCTCTAACAGATTGATATATTAAGTTTGTTTAAAAAAAGTAAAAAAAGTTACATCCTGTATAGAAATTGTGAAAATCATTTCACAGGTATAAAAAAAAGTTCCCTTGACTGCAATTTATTCTACCCTAAAATACAAGAAATAACAGCGGTGATTGTACATGCTGGGTTATATTGATGCATGGGTTTGACCATGTCTTTTTCTGAGATTCTATGTGTCTTGTATATATCCAGTAACAAACTGGCACGGGGTTAGAATGGATCTTGATATAATTAAGGAATGGAGCAAAAATCCTGAGGAATTATCCACTGGAATGAATTCCACGGCAGTTTTAATCCTTCAGGAAATTCTAAATTCCTTTAAAGATATCATACTTGTTCCCGGATGTGATGGAAACTTCTGGCATCGAACAGAACACTCAGTTAAAGAATTTCAAAAAGCAAGAGCAATTGAAGTTACCGGTAGAGTTGATAGTTTTACCAGATTGGAATTCTTGCGCTGCATAGAAGAAAACTGGCCCACAAGAAGGCCTTTTAAACATTCATCTTTTAAAGATGTTTCAATTTTTGGTGCTTTTCATCCTTTATGCGGAGAAATCCCTGAATCATCCGGCTCAATAGGGGTTTTTGGTGGGGCATCGCTTTTCTCTGAGCGCTCCCAGTCTCTTGCGTACATCTCCGATTTCAATTCACCAGGGGAAATGCTTTCGAATCACAGCACTCTGGTCAAAATGGGAGTTTTTCGTAATGGTTTGGAATCATTAGATTCCTGGCCGGTGATCCCACAGATGAATGGCTCGCATCTGGTTACTAACAGTAGTTGGGCCCTGAGTGAAAAAGGTTACTACTGCGCTATGAGATGGACTCAAACTAACAATGCAGATCTTAAAAATGAATTTAATCCAAAAATTTTCATCTGGAATGAAGAAAAGCGATTAGGCGTCGTATGTATGCGTGTTGACTGGGGTCCAGGAAAATATACGGGCAGGGCTATTGATGTCTCAAGCGGGGCTTTGAATTCGTTGGATCTCCCGGCTGGAGCAAATGTTAAGATAACATGGGCCTCGGATGATGCTGAACTTGGAGAATATTATTTTTAGTTTTTTCTGGAAAACTATTTCCATATAGTACTTTTTCTACTAAATTGTTGGCTGTATATCAGTCGAAAGGAGACAACATGAGAAAATTAACAACACTTACTCTGGTACTCGGCATCGCTGCCGCTACCGCACTCTCAGGATGCTATGTAGGCGATGCTGGCTACGCCGGAGGAACTACATCCTATTCGTATGGTGGTTATACACCGTATTATTATGGCGGAAACCTGGTATATTTTGATACCTATGGCAGACCATACTATTATACAAATGGTGTAACCTACTATGTTCCCTCCACGTGGTCTTATTATAATAGAGCTACTTATGGATGGAGACACAACAGACACGCTTACAGCAGATGGCACACAAGATATCATTCAAGACGGTATTACAGCCGCCCGGTTCATCGAACCACTTATCGCAGAAGTTATCATCATCGTCCGGCTACCAGAAGAACCCACACAGTTCGCAGAGTCAGAGTAAGAAGATACTAAAATTTCTGCCCACCCTCCATTATCCACCTGTTCCACTCTGATAACTAGAACGCTTCATGAATAAAAGGATCGAAATCTAAAAAGTGAATATTTGCTTTAAGTTTTTGTAATTTTAGATTGATATTAGATGTTTATGACCTGCTCCCCTGTTAAAAAAATCAGGTATTCAGGGAATCAGTAACAGGATCAGTGCATTCAGGGGGTTTCCACTTAAGCTTTTATCTTTAAATTAAGATACTATCGTTCGGGAGCGACAGCTAAAAATATTCACTAGCGCTTGTGTTTTTACTTACGCTTGTTTTGCATACGGCTCTTTTTAGCCATTTTCTTTTTACGGCGGGCTTTTTCTTTTTCTGCGTCAGAAATGCGACGGCGAGCGGCGGCAGACATATTGGGATCCATTTCTGGAGGTGGTTCACCGGGCCCACCCACTCCGCTGAAAGCCATCATATCTTCCACATTCATATTCTTTAACTGCTTCATCTGGTTCAGTTGCTTGAAAACGGGAAGTTTATTCAAAAGGCCCTGATTCTGCCCCATCATAGCCATGATCTGCCTCATGGTTACAAATCGTGTAAGTAAACCCTGAACATCATCAACTTGGGTTCCACTGCCTTTTGCAATTCTGTTTACGCGCTTGGTATTGAATTCAACCTGAACTTTTTTCTTTGTTTTCCAGCGAGGCTGACGATCCATATCGGGAATTTCAAAAAGAATATCCGGATTCTGCCGTTCTGAAGCCGTCATTGATTTAATGATTGATTCAATTCTAACAAGCTCTCTATCATCAAGGGCGACATCCTGAGGAAGACCATCCGGGAAAAATGGAAGTTTTTCCATAACATCCTTCAGGGACCCCATTTTCTGAATCATTTTTATCTGCTCAAGGAAGTCCGCCATGTTAAAGCGCCCTTGAAGCATACGTTTGGCATCCTGCTCTGCTTTTTCGGAATCGACAACTTCCTCAAAGTCCTGAACAAGGCCGACAACATCACCCATACCGAGAATTCTTGATGCCATACCTTCAGGCCGGAATTCTTCGAGTTTATCCAGTGACTCACCAATACCGAGAAATTTAATCGGCTTTCCGGTGACAGTCTTTATTGAAAGGGCACTACCGCCCCTTGCATCACCGTCGAGTTTTGTGAGGATGGTACCCGTGAGATCGAGTTTTTCGTCAAAAGCACGAGCTGTTTTTACTGCGTCCTGACCGATCATGGAGTCAATTACAAGGAAAATATTACCTGGAACAACCCTGGCTTTAATATTAACAAGCTCTTCCATAAGAACTTCATCAATGGCCAGACGTCCTGCTGTATCGAAGATAAGCGTATCGATTCCGCGCATTTTAGCTGTTTTGAGAGCGCGTTCACAAATGCCTGGAGGATCTTTTATATCTTCAGAATAAACGGGAACATTCAGTTTTTTTCCAAGAACTTTTAATTGCTCAATAGCGGCTGGCCTGTAAACGTCGGCTGCTACAAGCATAACTTTTCGGTTGTATTTTTTTGTTAAAAATGATGCGAGTTTACCAGTTGTAGTCGTTTTACCACTACCCTGAAGACCAACCATCATAAAAGTAGATATTCCGCGCTGAGGCAAATCCAGACTTGTATCAACGGGCCCCATGAGTTCAACCAGTTTATCATAACAGGTCTTTATGAAGATTTCGCCAGGGGTTATGGTGATTTTCCGTCCCGTGGCAGCTTTGGCTTTAAGTTTTATTTCCTGACCCAAAAGATCTTCTTTAACCCGGTTAAGAAAGTCCTTGGTTACTCTGAAATCAACATCTGCTTCCAGCAGCGCCAGCCGAACTTCTCTGAGGGCCTCATTAATATTTTCTTCAGTAAATTCACCCATACCGGTGAGTTTCTGTCTTGCGCTTCTGAATCCTCTGGTTAGTGCATCAAGCATTTTAAAACTCCGACTTGTTAATTGTTCCCCGGAAAAGCCGGGTTACGGGAGTGGCATATTACAATTTGTTTTCAATGAAGTAAATCAAAAGATACTCTTCCGCAGTTCTCTTTGGCCCTGGAAGACCTGTTATTTGTCGTCCGACAGCCTCAAGCCTGCGTTTGTTAAAAAACCGATAAATTCCGAGGGTGCTCTCCCTCGGGGATTCATAATCAACCCGAATTCCTCCAGTGCATTCAGGATCTTCACATTCTTTACATACGACCCCATCTTTTTTCTGGATCTCATCTTTGAGTCTCAATTCCTCATAGGTTGCTCCAAAAATAAACTCTCTGAAAGCATCGATAATATCCTGATTTTCACTGTTCTTTGAAAGAAACTCCAGAAAATGAGGTGTAGCTCCATGGGCAAGAAGATCCAGAATCTCACGGATTCCCATCATTGTGCCAAGGATAATTTTGGCTTGCGATCTTGCGCGCCAGATGGATTCCATGAGGGGGGCAAAACTTCTCATTGCACGAAGTGAAGTATCTTCCCAGAGAGTCAGCAAATATTTTACAGCTTCTTTTCTAGTGACTGGTTCAACATCATAATTTGTGCAGACGCTCAGAAGAAGTTCGGCGGTCATTTTATTGAAAATTCTATCGGAAAGGAAATTTTGAATCGAAATACTCAGTTCAGATGCTGATTTTTCCATGTCTGTAGCTGAAAGAGTGTACCATAAATAACCCCAGAAACTTATTTCCATGTCAATAAGGGCTTTTCCCATGATTGTTCGAATGGGAAGTTTCAATTCAAAATCTTCAGGGTTTCCTTTGAGAAGATCATTAATAAGAAGACGAAAACTTTCATCCTTTGTTGACGCTTCAAATTCACTCCCCAGTTCTGGCATTTGCAAAGCAAGTGCGTGTATTTTAAACAGTTGATCCATCTTCTCAATAACCATTTTAACAAGATAATCGGAAGATTTCACATCGCAAGATGCTAGAATATCAAGGCATTCCTCTATTGTGGAGTATTCAATACAGGTGAATGGACCGACAGATTCGTCCTCGGCCGAACACTCACCTTCAGGAAAATTTTCGCTGTCAGTCATCATATAACTACAAGGCTACATACTGTAGCGGGCGCCAAGGAAAATTGAAATATACTGGTCAGATGCACTATCGGCAGTTCGTGCACCGTAACCGTTGAATGAAAAGTCAAAGCGTGTATAGTCAAATCCACCAATAACTTCAAGCCCTGAAACGACTTCATAACCAAAAACTGCACTCAAACGGATTCCCAGAAGGCTTGCTTCACCATAATATTCGCCAAGAGCAATATCTCCACCATCAAGGGGAAGTAAAAATGACAGATTGCCTTCAACATTGGCTTTATCACCAATCATGAAACGGGCACCCAGAGAAACGTTAATGGTACTGTATGCTATGGAAGGTACATCAAGAGTAGTTTTATCAGCAAAAGTCCAGTTTTTCATCAAATACCCAAGACGTCCTTTGAGGACAAGACTTTTTAAAACTCTATACCTGTAAATAAGATCGAAACCAAACTCATAAACGGAAGTATCTACTTTCGCAGCTTCATTATTTGCAGGGTAGGATTCGAAAGCTGGCATAAAATAGCCATAAACGCCAATACCAATATTTGCCAGGCCGGAAGAAGGATTGCTAAAGGCCATAGGGAATGCTTCAATGTCCCAACCGGGAGCAAAAGTAAGACCAGCTGTTTTGTAATATGGCTCTGAAGCTGGGGTGAAATCTAAAGCTCTGTTCATAAACCCAAGTTTGAGTGATGCGCGGAGAGCTTTTAAGTTCGACCAGTCAGCATCCTTCTTTTTCCTGATGGGTTTAAGAGCGATAGGCGTTTTATTTATCGAATCATCAACTTTTTCTTCCTCCACAACCTGTTTTACTACTGGCTTGGGAACTTCAATCTTAGGGGCTTCATATTCCTTCATGTTTTCAATGGCCTGCAAGTAAAGCATTACTATTGCTTCTTTATCTTTTTTGTTAGGCATCCAGCGTGGAATTGTATAGTCCTTGGAGAAAACCACTTCGCCAGTCTTCCAGTCGTAGATTTTAGCAGTAAAAACCCACTTGTATTTAACTTTTTTAAGTTCACCGCCCACATATGCAGTGATCATGAATTTATTGGCTAAATCTTTGAATTGCTTTGCATCGACTTTTTTCCAGTCGAGCTCTTTACCAAGAGTTGTCTCAATTGTCTTCTTGGTGATGTAATCATAATTATTCTGGAGTATTGTGCGAAGAAATTTTCTTATCTCCACACCAGCTTTTTTGTGCTGCTTATACTCAAACGGCAGTAAGACGATCTTCTTTTTAGCCTGAACGGATGTCGCAAATAGAGAAACTGCGAGTAATATCAAAAACGTAGAAATTGATTTTCTTCTAAGCATGGAAAACCTTCCTTTAAAAGTTACTCATAAGGTTACTAAATTACTTCTTATCTTGCAAGTATAGTTTATTAACAGAAAAACAATTCTATCTACATCAGTCAATGATTTGTTGCTTATACCACTTTCGGACTTAAATGATCGAAATCTGAAAAATGAACTGTATCTTACATTGCTTTCAAATTATGCATTGATATTGTATGCTTACGTTTTGTCGCTGTAATCGCTTGATTAAAAAATACTTATAAGACTTATGCCGATCATTCCGGTTGCAAGAGCAAGAAAACCATAGCGATTAACGGGTTCTTTCCAGATAACTGCGGCCAATATTGTAGTTAAGACAATTATTGCGATGTTTGAAACGGGGTATACAAGTGTTCCAGGAAGGGATTTCAGAGCTTTGATCAAAAACCAGGTACTGAAAACATTGGGAATTCCAAGAACAAGTCCTGTAATAAAAGAAAATGAGTTAATTTGATCTTTTCGGAATTTCATCCAGACCAGTGATGAAATTCCTGCGCTGGAGAAGATAAGCAGGAGAAAAACCCCCATGTTTTGCCCACTGAAAAAAGTGTTGAACAATTTTAAACTGAAATCATTAATTCCTATTCCGATTAAAAGCAAAGCCGGAAAAAAGAAACTTGCTCGAACGCCGAAGGTAGTTTCCGATGTTTTTATAGCGAAATAAGAGAAAACAACGGAAACCAAAGCAATAAAAAGCCCAAGGGTACCGCCCAGGGACGGATATTCCCGGAAAAAAATAATGCTCAGGGACACAGGAATTACGACACTGAGTCTTGATGCGACGCTTGCTAAAGCTGCACCACTGGATTCAACGGTTTTGCTGAAAGCCATGAAGGAAATCATAAATACTACGCCCAGAAGAATTCCTGCGGGAAAAAGTATTGCGGGAACTGAATGGGATGAATCTGAAGAGGCAACAACGGATATACCTGAAATAATTGAGGCTACAAGGTAATTTCCTGCCAGTAAAACAGTGAGTGTCCCTTTTTTACTATCGTGATATTTAAGAATAAGACCAATGGATGTGGAACAGATAATTGTCAGTAGAAGGTAGATCATTCAAAAAATTATCAACCACCCAAATTACCGGTATCAATATCGGCATCGGCATCGGGAATATCCTGTCCCGCATCTTGACAACTTCCGTCCACTAGACAGCAGGTAGTTTTATCGTAGCAAGACACCATAAACAGGGAAGCCAATATTATAAATACTGAGTAGATTTTAATTTTCATGATTCTGCCTCCACTCGAGCAGCTAAAGCGGTTATATTATCCTCTCCCCCAGCCTCATTTGCAGCATCCACGAGCTTTTCGCACATTTCGTCAAGATCATCCGTGGACATACAGATATTGTAAATAACGTCATCTTTTATCATATCATTGAGACCATCGGAGCATAAGATAAAGATATCTCCAATTCGTGGATAAATGATGCTGCAGTCCGGCAGAACTTCAGGATTCGGACCTAGAACCCTACTTACGATGTTGGTTTTGGTTCCTTCTGCCATGGCCTCTTCTACAGATATCCGCTTCATTCGTGCCATATCATTGAGAAAACTGTGATCCTCAAGGAGGAGTTCGATTCCTTCTTTGCGAACCCGGTAGATACGACTGTCACCCACATGTCCTATAATACAGTAATTGTCTTCAAAATAAATTGCACAAACAGTAGTGCCCATATTATGGCAGGCCGGATCATTCTGAGAATGCTGATGAATCTTAGCATTGGCAAATTTAATGGAACTTTCCATCCGGAAGAAATTCTGCTTCAGAGGGTCAAGATGCATGGGCCAGACTGGACTCCAGTTTCCGGATGTTTTCTTGTAATAATCAGAAACAGTCTCCACACAAATTCGTGAGGCGACTTCTCCGCTTGCATGGCCACCCATTCCATCCGCAACTATTCCGATGGGAATAGTATCCGGAAGGAAAAGATTATCCTCATTACTATCATGTGTTTTACCGACATCAGTTTCTCCAGCGAACCGAATCCTGACATTCTTGAAGGGAAAAGATGTACTCAAGTTTCTGCTCCTTATATTTTCATAGTTCGTGTCCCAGCAATCATCAAAGTCTGCTTTGTTTTCGGAGAAAACAGTGTGAGACATGCAACTAATAATATTTTCAACATCTTACAGTTGACATCCTGATTTAATATTTAGCTTAAACTTGAATAAGCAACATTACAGGACACGAACTGATTCCAAACGTACCGTTAGAGCATACAATACCTGATAAATAGATCAATAATTTAAGTTTATGAGCACTTTTTCCGAACTATACCGCTTGCGGAGTAATACGATAGTAACTTAATTCAAAGTAAACCTTTAGGAGAAAGAGATGATTGTCCTGTTCCTGCTACTGATTTCCTGATTTCCCTGATTTTTTTAACAGGTAATCAGAAAGTCAGGAAAACAGGGTCAGGATCAGGGCGTAAACATTTAAAATCAATGCATAATTACAAAGGGTTGTGATGAAAACAAGTACTTTTCACGTTTCGATCCTTTTATTCTGAAAGCGAACTATCGATGACAGAGAACATTTTAACCATAGAAATAGAAAGAAAGTTGAAAACGTAGAAAGTTGAAGGTAAGATTCGCCTGAAGGATTTTTTGTCATGCTTATACAATGGAATAAAAGTCTGGAAACAGGTATTTCAGAAATCGACGAACAGCATAAGCAGTTGATCCTGCTTTTTGAGTTTATGAGTAAATCCAGCGATGCTGACGACTTCGTGGACCATGTTAATGTCCTCATTGATTACGCAAAAAACCATTTTTCCTTTGAGGAACATTTGATGGAAGTATCGGGGTTTCAGGACATTGAAAATCATAAAAAGGCGCATCTGGAGTTTATTCATAAATGCGATGAATACATTGATGATCTCGATGAAGGTACTTTCAACCCCTCAAAAACTTCGGATTTTCTATTTAACTGGATTGTAAATCACATAGTCGCTCATGACATTAAAAAAGCCGCTCCAGTTATCAGATCTTACATATCAACTCAAAACTGAAGTACAGTTCTACTCAATCCCGGTATTCTGGGTATGGAACCCAAGGGTTACCCTTCAGTATTTTCAATATTTCTTTATCCTTATACCCATTGAGCGGTTTTCGGTGAATCCACCACCAGTCGTTCATTTCGATATTCCAGGCGGCAAAAGTAAAGTGAGTATCCGAAACATGAATCACCCCGAAATCTTTGTGGGAATGCTTAACACTCCCTATGTTATAAACATCGATGTCATTCCATTTGTAGTACCCGCTTCCATGAAAATGCCCATGAATAATAGCAATAATATTAAAAGGTTTAAGCAAGTTTGCTAGACTCCGGGGATAAGTATTCCTCGTAAACCAGTTTTTAGCAAATGGACCGTGAAGAGGGAAATGCATCATAATAATAACCGGTCTGTCAGTTCCTGTTTCGATCAGTATGGTTTTCAGCCATTTTAAATCAGACTGATCCGGAGCTTCCCCGAGGGAAATAAATCTTAAGTCTTTATAATCACGAACATATATCGACCCACCCTGGCGCATTTTCATCATATTTCTTGTATAAGCTCGATTTCGCAGGTCGTGGTTTCCTGGTAAATCCCATACGGTCCATGGAAATTTCCCATTTTTACCAAAATACTTTAAATAATCAATCCATTCCGCGTCATATCCGTCTTGAGTTAAATCCCCGGTTATAATCAAGGATTCAGGTGCCCGAACTTTTATTCCACCGGCATCCTGAGGCATTAATTTTCCAGGAAGGGCGATCATCTGCGCTAACATTTTGTTATGATACTGAGTAATACCAACGACTTCTTTTTTTACTCCGGTAGTTGTAATGCTGTATTTCACTGCCTTTGACCCAAAGTGCAAATCAGAAGCGTAAAAGAAAAAGCCATCAACCCCACCTTTCCGAGGCACTTTTTGTATCAGGGATTTTTCTGTACCCCAGAAAAGAACCGGCTGCAGTGAGTCACCCCGAAATTTAAACCATAATATATTCACTACGAGGACGATAAGAATACCAAGTCCAATCTTTTCACGTAGTGATAGTCCGTTTTTATCCATAACTATCCTGAATCCAATAAACTTTTGAGTATTACCTGAGATTTTTATTTCATGAATTTCAGGCAATCAATATCGCAAAACTAATTCCACCTGAACACGAACTAATCCAACTAAGTTCCTTTTCAAATTTAAATCGGGATCTTTAAAAATCAACTGAACTATTTAATTATTGTTTCAATTACAGTGTAATTTTCTGCTCTCATCGGTCATTTAACGGATAGCAATTGAGATTTTAGAGTCTAAATTAAATAGTTAATGTCCTGTAATTCGACATTTTCAAGTTAATGACGAATTTATACACAGGACATTAAGAATGAAGACCTTGAAATTATTGCAGTGTTCTGAATATGCAGCTTTTTTTCTCACTCTCAACGGAGGCGATCATGCTTAAACAATCCGTCCTGCTGGCTACAGTTCTTGCTTTTTTCGCTTGTACTCCGGAAAAAACAGACAAAATCGAGAATAATGATAACAATATCAATAATTCAACAAACAATGGCAACAACTCGACCAATAATCTGAATAACTCAAATAATACCAATACTAACAATAATACTATCGACAATACTAACATCGATAACACTAATAATCTCAATAATACAACGGTTCCATGTGTACAGGGTGACTGCGAAGACTGGGAAGTTTGCGGAACTGATGGCTGCGTCCTGGCAAGTGGAAGATGCTATACGGAAAACAATTGTACTGGAGATCAGATCTGCAATGCCTCACATTACTGCGAAGATGTTCAGGCTCTCAGTTGCAATTTCACATATTCAACACAGTTTCCTGCAGCCATTTCCGGTGTTCTCAAGAGTGGGACAAACCAGCATGTCTTTGATTATGATCTCATAGAGCATTTTGCCCTCGATAACCCGTCGATTGTCTATCCTGAGCCCCTGCCCTCTCATTACTACGAAGTTCTGACTCAGGGCAGTGAGCCGCGATATATAGTTATGCCTGGTTACTCTGACAACATGCCTCTGTTTGACCGTGCACTGAATTGGAACGGTGGTCAGCGTTGTTATGAATTTCCTTCAGGAGCTGAACTACTTACGGAAGCACAGGCTTACGATTTCTATAAAGATCTTGTTTATAAAACTCTGGGCATAACCATGAGTTCTACACCCAATTTCCGCAATGTCGTGGGTATCCGAGGGGCCTATCCTGGAACATTCACCTGGCATCGTAATAATCCTGACTTTTTTAATGACACACTTGTTCTCATGTGGATCGACTCAAGTGGAAACAAACGAGTAAAGGAATTCCCTGTAAATACTGATACCGGTGACAACAATTACTCCAGCGGTTCCACAAGCAGCTTGCTTCCCAACCGCATGTACCGCTACCAGAACGGCACTCATAACGGAAACTACAACGCCCTCACAATGTATGAATACAACTGGGGCTGGACTTACAACACCGCCGACGACGCCAATGCAAATGGTCACTGGGACAACGACCGCAACGGTTGGACAGGGGGCGGCTCAAGTGACTTCGTCCGTACGGGAAGCGGACACAATATCCACATGGGAAGCGTTTCCTCGCCTCTGGGCACCGCCAGAGTCGGTAACTGGAGTGCGGGATGTCAGGTAATTCCAGGCGTTGCAAACTGGACAGAGTTCATCACAAACGCTTGGACCGGTACGGGAAATCAGGCCCACTACTATCTTATTGACGCTCGTGATATTGCAAAAGAAGTCTGGGGACAGAACTGCACCCCCGACGGAAGTCATTCCTGTCCCTGGAAAATAACCTCACTGCCCTATTCTCACAGCGCGAATACTGCTAATTCACCGAATGATTCATTTAATCAATACGGTTGCTCCACCGCCAATGAAAGCGGTCCGGAATATGTTTATGAAGTCAAAATCGCACAGTACGGAACCATCTCTGTCTCCGTAACATGTCCCGACGGAGCTGACATTGATGTACATCTGCTGGTCATGGATGATCGCAACGCCTGCCTGACCCGTGGGCATACGGACTTCACATTTGACGTTGCCCCCGGTCGATACCTCATCGTAGCTGATTCATGGACAAACTCCAGCGGTACAGCACTTTCCGGTAACTACACACTTAACGTAAGTTTCGTCGCCGACTAGTTAATGTCCTGTAATACCAACTTTTCAAGTTTTCACCAAAATTCGACACAGGACATTAAGAATGAAAACCTTGAAATTATTGTAGTGTTCTGAATAGCATGTTTTCCTAAACATGCTCAATTTTGATAAAAATTGAATTTCAGGACACGAACTAAGCACTGAAATCTACTTTTTTGTTTTTTCTGCTTTTAAAAGCGAATAAAAATCCCCAAAGAGGCGTAAACTGCTTTTCATGCAATGGAACGCTTGTAAAGAATCCTGCTTTCCGATAGCATAAACGGTGCTGAATATTAACTTTTCCTGCAGGGAGATTCTCATGAAATACTTGATGACATTTATTATTACGGTGTCCTTCGTATCCTGTATACCAAATAAAAATTCTGAAGAAAAACGTCGTTACGAAGAGCAGAAAATCAGAGCGGAAAAAGAACGTATTCTAAAAGAACGAGAAAATCAGAAAAATCAGGAAGAACAGCAAAAACGGCAACTTCAGTATGCTAAAGAGCAGTTCGACATCCAGCAGCGTAATGCTTATGCAAGTGCCGCTTACACTAAACTAACGTCAAAACCCGCGGATTTTAATGACGATGACATGTACTTTCTATCATTTAATAAGTATCTGACATACCTGCGGATTTCCGGAACGAAAATTTCAGATAAAGGTCTGATTCATATTGCCAACATGACAGGCCTGAAAACTCTTGACGTTTCAAATAATCGCATCGGTGACGAAGGGATGAAATATTTAGGGAAACTGGAGAATCTCACGAGCCTGAATTTAAGCCAAACTCTGGTTACCGATGCTGGACTTGTGGAATTAAAGAACCTTAAAAGCCTTTATAGTATTTCCATAAATGATGTGAACGTGACCGGGCAAGGATTACGTCATCTTTCCAGATGCCCTATAACATATATATACTTAAAGGGCAAATCCTATACGGATGAAGGTCTTGCTGGATTATCTGATTTTTCCCGTCTCTATTCCATTTCTCTGGATCGTACATCCATCACCGGAAAGGGTTTTAAACATCTTGCGGGATTAAAAACACTGACTTCACTTAACATCTACTACAATCCACTCACCTACTGGGCGGGGATAACTGAGCTTAAAAACATCACAAGTATTACGTTCCCTCAGAAAACTCCACCCGATGCCTGGAAATACATTGCAAAATCTTCATTAAAGCAATTGAATCTATCATATGACCCTTTCTTTGCCACAGACACCATCCTCAAAGCCTTGTCGGCCTCAAAATCTTTGACATCTATCTATCTGGGGGGGTCCAAATACACGGACGCTGGAATTATAGCTATTGCTAAGCTCCCGGCACTAAACTATCTTTCAATAAATGGGAAGTGGCCATCAAATGCTGCACTAACAGCCCTTCTGCGGAACAAAGAATTGAAATATCTTTATATTTACGGAGAGGCGAAGTCTTTCCCTTCAATAAAAAATACAACATTGGAATCCATCTATATTAACAACTATAACGTGCCGGTTAATATCATTAATTCGTTAGTACACCTTGAAAAACTTTCAACTCTGTCCGTGTCCCTGAAAATACTGGATCTTAAGTATATTCCGGCTTTTGCAAAACTGAAAAACCTTCGCTCCCTTAATGTTTCCTGCATAAGCGCCTCGGCAATGAGCCATGAGCAAATCTCTCACTTTCGGCAAAAACTTTCTGAAGTAATGTTAAATACAAGTGTTTATGTAAACTGCTACGACTATCGCCGCTACCATCATTATCGTCACAAAAAGTATTACCCCGGTGTAAAACAGAAAACAAAAAAATGACGTGACTTGCATTATTTGAAATCCTGATTAAATCTGCAGTTTCAGTTTGCGGGTATTACCTCGGAACTGAAACTCAGGAGCAGCCATGACAGTTTTTTCCATGACAGGCTACGGCAAAAGCCGACACTCGAATAATAACTCGAATATTCTCATCGAAGTTAAATCCCTCAATTCAAGATTTCTCGATGTTAAACTGAAACACCCCTTTGCAGACGTCGAAATCGATTTCCTCCTCAGGGAAGCTGTAAAAAAATACCTGCAGCGGGGGCGGATTGAAATTTTCATCTCCGTTGAATCCCCGGAGAAAAGCCATGATAGTACAACGGATTTAAACGAACTTCGGGTACTTTCCGCCCGGGAGAACCTCGGAGAGTTGCGGCTTGAACATCTTCTTTTGTCCCGCATTGCGGATATTCAAATGCAGATGATCACTATGGAAAGAAAGGCATTAAATCCCATTGATAAGGAAAAACTCCTTGAAAATCTGGGAGTTGCCCTTCATGCCCTGAACGAATTTCGATCAAGAGAGGGTGAAGCATTAACTGAAGTTCTGAAAGGACATTTCAAGGAGCTAGCAGAGCATCTTGAAACTATTGAAAATTCATCGTCTCAAGCTCCTGAAAAAAGGTTTGAAGTTCTCAAAGAACGCGCTGCAAAACTTATATCTGATACCTCAGAATTCAATTTTGAAAAGGAACTGGTTGCCCTTATTGACCGGATGGACATTTCCGAGGAAATAATTCGCCTTAAAACCCATTTTGGTGCGCTTAATGAACTCATCACACATCGAGGTACGGGGAAAGAAATTGAATTCATAACTCAGGAACTTATAAGAGAATTCAATACAATTTCGTCAAAAAGTCCTGGAACAGAAGTCTCACCCATAACGGTAAAATGCAAAAATACTGTTGAAAAAATAAAAGAAATTGTTGCAAACATCGAGTAACTGTAAAATAGTGTCTATCCGGTCATTCCAGAGTAAATCTGGAATGCAGTGAGGTGCAAACGAGGCAAAATGATCGAAACAAAGGATTTTATTTTTGTAATAAGCGCCCCAAGCGGTGCAGGAAAAAGTACTCTTATTGCTAAATTGATGAAGGAATTTCCCGTACTGTCATTCAGTGTCAGTACGACGACAAGAACGATCAGACCCGGAGAAGTTGACGGTAAAGATTACCATTTTGTCACGGATAAGCGTTTTGATGAGCTTTTAGCAGGGGATTATTTTCTCGAATGGGCAAATATTCACACTTCAAGATACGGCACTTCGATGGACTCTGTAAAAAAAGTTCTTCTAAGTGGCCGGGAACTGCTTTTAGATGTCGATGTTCAGGGAGGAGAAGCGCTGAGAGAAAAGATACCCGATGCTCACTTTGTCTTTATTGTCCCTCCGAGTTTCAAAGAACTTGAATCAAGGCTTGTAAACCGCCAGACAGAATCTCCCGAAACCCTCGCAGTGAGACTGAAAAACGCACGGGAAGAAATGAAATCCGCATCCCTGTACGATTTTGTTATTGTAAATGACGACCTTGAAAAAGCATATCAGGATCTGAAAACTGTTTACCTCGCATGCCATATGCAGGCAAATCATGTAATCCCAAAGCTCAATTATGATTCCTGAAATTAACGATGTTATTGAAATTTTAAAATCCAATTTTTCAGCTATTGACCCCCTGCCCGTTCTCAAAGCCTGGGAAATGGCTGTGGAGAGACATCGGAAAGAAACACGTGTCAGTGGCGAACCCTACATAGTTCATCCGTGGTCCGTAGCAAGAATTACTGCAGAAATGGGACTGGACGAAGAGTCCATCGCCGCTGCTATTTTGCATGACAGTCATGCAGATGCACCATTTTTAGTACGTCTGGAAAGGGAACTTCCTGGATTTATTGCAGAAGTTGTAAAACGCCTGGGCATTATTCGTACAATTATCACCAGCCATCTGAACGAGAAAGAAAAGGACGACTACCGGAAGTATCTCCTCGCCGTCGCCGGGGATTTGCGCGTAATTCTGATCCGCATAGCTGACCGCCTTGATAACATGAGAACGTTAGACTCCCTCCCTGGGGAAAAACAGATTCAAGTGGCCTCAGAGGTTCGTTCACTCTATATTCCTCTGGCGAACCGCATGGGACTTAATGCAATAAAATCCGAGTTGGAAAATCTGTGCTTTTATTATCTCGAGCATGAGGATTTCCTTTCTCTTGATGCAGGGGTAAAAGAAATCGAAAGCAGTGCAAAAGATTATGTAGAAGAGGTTGTTGCTCTTTTAGAAACAAAACTTGCGGAAGAAGGCCTCAACGCAAAAGTCTACGGCCGTCCAAAGCACCTGTATTCAATATATCTCAAAATGGTACAGAAAAAGAAAACGCTGGATGATATCAACGATATCCTTGCTTTCCGTATCCAAGTTGATTCCGAAAGTCAGTGTTACACGGCCCTCGGGGTAATTCACGCAGCTTTCAAACCTGTTGCAGGTACTTTCAAAGATTACATTGCAGTTCCCAAACCAAACGGATATCAATCTCTTCACACAGCAGTTCTCGGCCCACGGGATAAACGCATGGAAATTCAGGTTCGCACTGTGGAGATGCATGAAATCGCCGAACGCGGTGTCGCAGCTCACTGGCTTTATAAAGAGCGCTTTCGAAAAGTAGAGCGCGCGAACGAGATGAAGTTTAATGAACTCCGGAAAACGGCGGATATTCTTAAATTAAAAGTAGACGAGGGTTTCTGGTCTTTATCCTCTTTCCAACAGGAAGTGTTTGTATTTACACCTGAAAATAAACTTGTAGTAATGCGAAATGGTGCTACCGCTCTTGATTTTGCATTTAATGTTCACACTCAGTTGGGACTTAAATGCACGGGAACCCGGGTAAATGGCCTTCTTGTTCCGTTTAAGACCGTTTTGAAATCCGGAGATCGCGTGGAAGTAATGACAAATGCGAATCAGAAACCGTCAAGTGACTGGCTCAAATTTGTCGCAACGAGCAAGGCAATCAATAAAATAAAACACTTCATCCGTCTTCAGGAAAGAATAGAAACAAGGCAGCGAGGACGAGAAATATTAGAAAAGGAACTTCGACGTCATAAGCTTTCTCTGCCGAAACTCCTGAAAGATGGGACGTTACAGAAGGCCGCAAGTGAACTCAGGATCTCTAATCCTGAAGAACTATTCTCAGCTATTGGTGAGGGAAAACTCGAACCGGAAAAAGTCTTTACGGCCATAACCGGGGATGAATCCGAGGTGATTGAAGCCCCTAAAACTGAACCTAAAACTCAGGATCGCAAGAAGAAGAATCGCGGAATTCCAATTGAAGTTGATGGTATAAGTAATCTGCTGGTGCGTTTTGCCGGATGCTGTTCTCCACTGACGGGGGATCCTATCGTCGGTTATGTAACCCGGGGTCGTGGAATTACAATTCATCATGCTCATTGCTCGAAAATCAAAGAACTTGAACCCGAAAGAATTGTAACCGCCCGGTGGCTTGCAGGTGCTCTTGAAGGAGAGCCCCATGTTCTTAAAGTTGTAGCTGATGATAAGCCCGGACTTTTAGTAAAACTCAGCGAAACCTTCGCCAAACAAAATATCAACATCCGACGCATCTTCACTGAAGATTTGAAATCGGCTAAAGCAGCTGTTTTCTTTCACTTTTCTACTTCAAGAGATAATGCAGACCTCCTGATCCGGAACCTGCGTAAAATAAAAGGCATCCACTCAGTCTCCCGGGTAAGTGGCAAATCCATCCCCAAGTAGACCATGGTTCTTCCTGGGTCCCTGTTAAAATATTTCAGGTAATCAGGAAATCAGTAGCAGGAACAGGAAAACAGGGGACAGGGGTGTTTACTTTTAAGGTAAGTGTGTTTGTGGCATTAATACCGCTTTCGTAAGCGGTTAATACCGCTTTCATACGAACCGTCGACTGCACAACGATATCCGACGAGTGCAAAGCGTTATCCGTCGACTGCACAACTGCCATCTGCAGGTTGCAAAACGACATCCGTCGGGTGTCCAGGTGGTATCCGACGAGTGCAAAACGTTATCCGTCGACTGCACAACTGCCGTCTGCAGGTTGCAAAATGGCATCCGTCGGGTGTCCAGGTGGTATCCGACGAGTGCAAAACGTTATCCGTCGACTGCACAACTGCCGTCTGCAGGTTGCAAAACGTCATCCGTCGCCTGCACAACTGCCATCTGCAGAGTGTAATACGTCATCCGTCGGGTGTCCATGTGGTATCCGTCGGGTGCAAAACGTTATCCGTCGCCTGCACAATAGGCATCTGCAGGTTGCAAAACGTCATCCGTCGGGTGTCCAGGTGGTATCCGACGAGTGCAAAATGTCATCCGTCGCCTGCACAACTGCCATCTGCAGAGTGGAAAACGTCATCCGTCACCTGCACAACTGCCATCTGCAGAGTGCAAAACGATATCCGTCGGTTGCACAGGTGCCATCTGTCATGTGCAAAATGGTATTCGACATGTGCAGAATGGTATCCGACGAGAGTAGAACACTGAGTTTTTTCTTCCAGCCTTTGTAATTTTACATTGATGTTAAATGGTTGCGACCTGGACCTTCCCCTGTTTTCCTGACTGCCTGAGTTCCTGTTAAAAAATCAGGGGAAGCAGGCACACAATTTCGCGCAATTGGAACAGAGCGGTAACTTTAGTTGAGTTATAAATATTAATTTATCAATTTAAAGTAGTCAGTAAAAGAGGCAGGAACAGTGGGGGACAGAAACTATTTGAGGCCGCCGCCGAAGGATTTGGCGAGGTTTACAATGATTGCTACGTGTTTGTCTGTGAGAGAAACTTTAGCGTTAATAACTTTGCCCTTGGCGCTAACATTGATGTTTTTGAGGATGTCGGCGATTCCGGGAATCGGCATCTGAGGAGCCTGAGCCTTCATACCTTCATATTTTTTCATCATGCCTTTAACCTGGTCTTCGCTTGAGAAGCCAACTTCAAGATTTGCATTAACACCGGAAGTAATATCAATATATCCGTTTACTGATTCAACATCTTCACCCTGAACGCCGGAAACTTTAAGCGTAATTGTTTTTGAGCCGATCATGTTGGCAACGTCGATTTTACCGAGAGTACCTTTACCCGGGGTAACTTTCTTGGACAATTTTTCGGAAACCATTGCGATATTTTTACCGCTGATAAATACGAAGTTATTTTCGCCGTCGTCTTTAACGATCCATGCATCCTGACCATTGAGTTTGCCTTTGGATACTTTGTCTTTTTCCTTCTTTTCAGCGCATTCCATAATGGCTTTGCCATCAACACCGATAATGGCAACGTAACCGCTCTCAGGATCTGATTTTTTGCCCTTCTTTACCATTTTGTCGGCGATAATTACGGCACCTTCAGCTGAGTCAAGAGCAGCCTTGAAGCATTCGTTTTTCTTGCTGATTTCGCTAAGAGCTTGACCTTTGAACATTTCCCACAATTGGGATTTCTTTGCACTCTTCATATTCACGCTGACCATGATTGAAGGTTCAAATCCGAGTTCGGTTTTAATGGATGCGGAAGCAGCTTTAAGGTTCTTTGAACCTTCAGAGGCACTTTCTTTCTTTTTGGATTTGCATCCGAAAGCCATAACGGCAGCAACGGTTAAAATGAGTAAAGTTGTTTTTTTCATTAGAATTCCTCCAGTACAAGGTTAAAAGTCGTAGGTACGTTGATACACCTTTGAGTTTAATTTTCAATAATTTTTTGCTTCTTTCCAATTAATTTCAGAAAAAACAAAGCAACAATCCCGCATAAGGTAGCCCACCAGAGGGTGCAGATTCTCAAAATAAAGATAGATATTACCAGTAATCCTGCATCGGCTCTGCTGCGAAGTAGAAAAAGCATCATACCTTCCATCCCACCAAGTCCACCGGGAAAAAGAACTCCTGCCAATGTGGAAACTGAAAATACGAATATTCCTTCAAAAACACCAAGAGGAATACCCAGAATCCGGACAATTACAAAAAAAGCAATACCTTCCGCTGCCCAACCGGCCACAGCCCAGGGAAGAGTCCTGATATGTGTCTTTAAAGTGAGATATTTTTGAGTGTGGACAATAAGCCCTGATATTTTTTCAAGAATAACTGGGGGAACTTTAACTTTGCGAAGCAAATCCAGAAACCAATTACGGATCAACTCCGAACTTAGAATAAAAAGGAGGATGCCTACAATTGAAATCGCCGCCGCAATTACGGAAAAACCTTTGCGGTAAAAAATGAAACCGCTCAGGGCGAGGAGGGTTACTGCAGCGAGATCACTCAATCTTTCGTAGATTACAATACCGAGAGTTTTCTCAATTGCAATTCCTTCCCGGGCAAGAAGAACGCTTTTAACTGCTTCTCCAACCTTTCCCGGCGTCATGGTCAAGGAAAATCCCGATAAGAAAATAAGCATATTTTTTCCGTTACTTATCGAGATATCACCTGTCTTAAGTAGCAAAACCCATCTTATATAACGAAAAACATAGTTAAGGCTTGCAAGAGAAATTCCCACGGCAAATGTGTACAAGGGAACTGAACTGAAAGCCTTCAGAATATTATCATAACCGGCCCACAAGGTCATGAGAACATATATTATAATGAATAGGAGAATAAAAAGGAAAATGCGACGAGAGGATTTTCCAGAAGATTCTGACATGGTTAACGTCCGGAATATTTTCCGGGACCCCAGGAAATCAGGTCCTGACATGCATTTCCTGAAAGAAAACGTATGTTACCGGTTTTTGAAATGTCAAGGCAGCACTGAAGTTGCTGTCGAAGAATGTCCCGGGCTCCATCTGCTGAAGATCCATACCCTGCAATAAATAAACGGTCTCCAAAGCGGTAGAGCCCTGTGGACCCCTCAAAATTCATGGAATCAACTTCTTGATATCCCGGGCCAAAATGAAGTACGAAATCCGGAGTAAGAGCATTGGCGTAATATGTAAGAATGTCGTGTTCGGATTTTACTTCGAACACATCGGTGGTTATTTCATCAAAATCCACAAGAGCTTGAGGCAATGATGAGCGCCCAAGCCATGAATCAAGAGCCGTTTGAGTATTGTTAAACAGGAATTCTGCTTCTTCCAGCGTGTCTGCGTAAATTACAATTCCATGATTCTGCAGGAGAAAAATACCGCTTTCATTACTGAAAAAACGCTCGTAAATGGCCCTATAAAGAGGCCACCCCGGGCGATAATAAGGAACCCAGGTAATCTGGGTTTCACTGATTGCCTCCACCTCAGAAATTATTTTTTCTGCCTTAACAGAGGATGCAACTGATATGGCACTTACAAGATGAGTATGAATTACAAAGGGTTTTCCTATACTGTGAAAACAGGATTCCACCGAAGGGGTCTTCCCTGTCGTTGATTTAAATGATGAGAGCCAGTTTTCCACAGTTGCCGATGAACTTTGAATGTCGGAATTCAAACGGTTTTCACCAATTATCTTATTGAATTCTTTTAGATTAATCTCCACAGTGTTTCCAGGGTCGCTCATGGACGCAAGAGTGCTGCCGGAAGTTTTTATAAAAAGATGGTCGGAGTTTTTGAAACTAATATTTCCCCCACCAGCTTGAGTATGATACCAGTGCGAACCGAACTTTTTGCCGCAATGAGCGAGTATTTCCTGTGGGTTATTCATTACTGAGCTCCAGTTCCGTCCAGGGTCTGAATGCCCCGGAAACTGCATCAGGTTTTTCAATATTCACTCGCACTTTTAGTATACGGTCATCAGAGTTAAGTAATTTTTCAGCTATGATCGCCGCAAGACTTTCGATGACGGCAAAATGCCTTGATGCAAGAGTCTCATCAACCACGGTTTTGATAACTCTGTAATCAAAAGTGTTTTCAAGCGTATCTTTAACCAAAGATCCGTCACAATCAAGATCGAGGGTCAGAGTAATGTTAAAGATAAGCCGCGTCTTTTTCTGTTTTTCATCAGGAAGACATCCAACATGCCCCTGAGTTTCAAGGTATCGAGCTCCAGTAGTGAAAATCATGTTACTTCTTCCGCTCTCCGGGAATATGGATTGCTCCCCCGGAAATCGACATGGCCGCTTCCATTATTGCTTCTGAAAGTGTGGGGTGCGCATGAATTGTATGTGCAATATCGGTAACTTTCATCTGTTTTTCTACGGCGAGATGGAGTTCTGTCAGCAGTTCACTGCCCTCGGGACTAACGATTTGAGCCCCGATAATTACACCGGTTTCCTCATTGCTTACAATCTGAATAAATCCTTCGGTGTCGCCACCCGCGAGGGCCCGTCCATTAGCTGCATATGGAAAAGTCCCTACCTTGAAAGCAATTCCCTTTTCTGCAGCCTGCTTTGGATCCAGACCGGTGGTGGCGATTTCCGGCATACTGTAGCAGACCGCCGGAATAGCAATGGGATTAAAAACTGCATCTCCGCCCATGATGTTTTCTGCTGCAACTTCAGCCATATGAGAAGCGCGATGCGCCAGCAAAATACCGCCACATACATCTCCAGCAGCGAAAACTCCAGGAACTTTTGTACGGCAATGATCGTCTACTTCGATGAATCGGGCATTCTCATCAAGACCAAGAGCATTAAGACCACTTCCTTTAAGGGATGGCTTTCGGCCTACCGTGACAAGGAGAATTGATGAACTTCCTTCGCCGTCACCCTTTGGGCCGGAATAAGTATAATTTACTCTGCTATCAACTACAGTGGCAGATGTAAGTTTTGTTGATGTGAGAACCGTAATTCCCATTTTTTTAAGGGTTTTGCCTAAAAGTCTGGTGGCTTTTTCGTCAATTCCCGGAAGAATCTGGTCCATAGCTTCAATAACAGTGACCTTTGACCCTATAGCTGAAAAAAACTGTCCGAGCTCAATTCCGATAACTCCACCACCTAAAACCGTAATTGATTCAGGGATATAGTCGATATCCAGAATGTGATCTGATTCCATGATGTGTTTGCCATCCACGACAATTCCGGGAATGCGAACGGGTTCGCTGCCAGTGGAGATAAGAGCCGTTTTAAATTCGACTACAATGTTTTCTGACGTAATTTCAAGAGTATTGGTCGAAGTGAACCGCCCCTCAGATTTTACAACTTTCACTTTATAAGATTTAAGGAGTTGCTCGATGCCCTGTGTAAGTTTCTTAACTACAGTATTTTTATGTGACTGGATGGCAGCCATATCAATGCCGACGTTCTCTCCCCCAGTAATTCCGAAAACAGCAGCATTTTTTACGGCGAGGTATTTTCGTGCACTTGAAATGAACGCTTTAGAAGGAATACATCCTCGATTGAGACATGTTCCCCCTACAGCTTGCTTCTCAACAAGCACAGTATCTACACCCTTTTGCCCCAACCTGATGGCAGCAACATATCCGGCAACGCCTCCCCCGAGAATCAGAGTATCTGTCTTAAGAATTTCCATAAAAACACTCCTTTTTAGTTCGTTCGTGTCCTGCAATTCGCTTCGCGAAGGATTTTATTAAAAATCCTAACAGGCCACTACTAGTAAATTCAACTATAGCGCTCTCGCGTAGCGAAGCGCGGAAGCGTAAGCACCTTGCGGTTACTGTCTAAAACGTATTTCCGCAGGAAATCGTCCCGCATGCCGATTTGCTCCGCAATTCGCTTAGACGACAACTGTTTTCATCGAAAACAGTGAGAGTCCCGAGCAAAAAATTGGCGAAAAATTTGATTTTCGGTATTTCAGGACAGTAACTAGTTCGTGTCCTGAGAATCCAGTGACCAATTTCTAACCCATAAGAAGAAAGTTTGAAGAGAAATATTATTTACATTTAATAACAAAAACTTAGGAAGGCAGAACTCGTAAAATTTGGATATCGAGTATCCATGAGTAAAATTGAGACCATGAAACTTCAGTTTTTTTTCATTTTATTTTTTGTGATTTCCGCTTGTGACACGCCATTTGGTGAGATCCGCACGGAAACGGAGAAAAAAAATAAAATTGCGGAAAAAACGAAAAAGAGAAGAAAAATAAACATCAAGAAGAGCATAAAAGATTATCCGAACTGCATTGCGAACACCTGGTGTAAACCGGAGAGTGATATAAACCGCTGGCTCAGAAGCCAGAGCAAGTCAGAACAATATAAAATCCTTGAGGAAATGTTTCTCAATGGTTCAATAAAAGTAAAAAGACTTGCTCTGCTTAAACTCTATGCATTCCGGGGTGAAGTCGAGCTTAATTCATTGTTAAAAAAACACTGGAATTCCACGGAAAATGAAGACATTAAAACTCAAGCCCTGACATTACTGTTTCTGAGTGGAAAAAAAGAAAGTATTGAATTTGCTACATCTCAATGGTCTTCCCTCAGTGGAGAAATTCAGAAAAGGCTTTTGTGGGTGGTAGCCGATTCCGCACAAGGACTTCCCCCCACCCTGATTGAAGAAATGTCAAAATCGGAGCTTCCTGAAGTGAAAACTGTTTCGCTTCAACTCCAGAGCCTGAAAAGCAATAATATTGAAGTACTTGTCACCTGTATCAACAATAACGACAAACAGTCAGGACTTTGCATAGATTCATTGCTGCGCTTCCGGAACAGGGAAAGCGCCGAAAAATTATTGAAAATAATTAACAGATTCCTTGAAGACAGCCGAAATACTAAAAGGAGGCTGGAATTGCCTCCGGAACTCATGAAAGGGTTGTATACTTTCATGGCTCTTAAACTTCTGGATGAAAAACAAGTATTTGAAACGGCAGTCAGTGTTCTTGGAAACCGCCGCCTTGGAGATCGTATCCGATCCCGGGCTGCTTATGTAATCAGCGATTTGAAGCATAAAAACTCCAGGCAGATACTTGAGAAATTCCGGAAGGATAATCGTCGTAGAGTCGGATACGCCGCGCGACGAGCACTCTATCTGCTTGAGAGGAATGGATGAAATTAACTGCAATAGTCATTACATTGTTTCTTATGCTTTCCTGTTCCGGGAAACAAAAACCTCAAAAAAAGGATGTTCCCGTCCCTGAAACAAACACTAAAGTAAAGCCTGTTGAGAATTCCGGCAAAAAGGAAACCCCCGTCAAAGGGTCATTTCCTCTGGTCCAGGACTATGAAACTCTTAGAATTACACGAGATATAAGCAATATACAAAAAGGCATTGAGAGCAGAATACGTCTTCTATCCACTATCGAACAGCAATCACTCATGCGTGCAATGGTAGCTGAATTCAGGAAAAAAGACGAAGAATCGCGAATTGCTGCGGTGAGGATGTTGTCAATGCTTCCGGTTCCAGAGGACTGGATAGACACTGTAAATGAATGGATTATAAGCGAAAAATCAGCAAAAGTCCGTCCATGGCTCTTTCAATTGCTCAGAAAATTTAAAGGCGAACGAGTCGAAACGCTTTTTTCAAGCATCATGCAGTCGGAAAAAGACTGGGAAAGCTTTAAAGCCTCCGCCCAGGCCGCTCAAGGGTATGATCCCCAGACCGGACTTATCTTAAAAAAAGCATTTCCCCATTTAAATGGTTTCAAGAAGAGGTACCTTCTTGTTCTGATGAAGAATCTTCCTTCGAGCCCGGACCTGCTGACGCTTCTTCGAAATTGCACTGCTTCATCAAAAGTCTCAAGATGCTGGGTAAACTTGTCCACTTATGGAGAAAAAGAAGACTATGAAAACCTGGTGAAAATCCTCGAAAGCACGCAGTCTCCGGATCCCTGGGCCCTTGGTTCCGTTCTGAACTGGTCAAAAAAAGAATTCTTTGAAAAAGACCGAGTAGTCAAAATACTTTTTAAAACTATATCAAATCCACAATTTGATCTTCTTGCGCGCAAAGTCGCTGCCGGCGAGATAGGAAAAATAGGAGATCGCGAAGATCTTCAAAAACTGATAAACACTAAATTTGAGAAAAGCCTCTCTGAAAATATAGAAAAAGCCAAATGGAGAATTCGCAGAAGGCTGGGGTTACCTGCAGTACTGAGAATTCAGGATATAGGAAAGACTCAAAAAGAGGATTCAAAAAAGAAAAACAATAACTGATTCTCGTTGACAAAAATTTCGAAAAAAATTAAACAGGTACAAATTAGGTTCTGTCTTTTATGGAATTTTCTGGTATAACTGTAATTGTCTACAGTGTGGTTGAATATTTCCAATTAGACTGTAACCAGAGTTATTACTCAGTCATGTAAAGTACTGCATGACCTTAACGGTGAGCGGACACTGACAAATCATGGAACAAACCGAACAGTCACCAGGCTTCGACCAAATCCTGAAAGAACTCGAAAAAATTGTTGTTCAGATGGAACATGGTAACATGGAGCTCGAAAAAGTAATTTCCCTCTTCGAAAAAGGTATCTCTCTTACCCGTTTAGGGGAACAGAAATTACAGGAAGCCCAGAGCAGAATCGATATCCTGCTTAAAGACGGTACGGTACAATCCTTCGAAAGTCCGGAGGTTCGATAATGGCACCCAGAATACTTTTTATCAACAAGATGTCAGACCAGTGTAATTTTCTCACTGTACTGGAAAAGCGTGGATATCATATCCTTACTGCCTGCAACGGCCTTAAAATGATTCGCCATCTGGAAGTTGAACGACCCGATCTCATCATCATGCAGACTAAGAGCTCCTGGCCCAACAGTTTCAGTTTGTGCACCGCTCTTCGCTCCGGCAAATACAGTTCAATTCCCGTGTTTTTCCTCTCGGAAAACAATGATGACGACGAACAAAACCAGAGTATAAGTTGCGGCGCAAACAAGTATTTCTCCCTGCCTAATCAAATGGATCATTTCCTTCAAAGCGTCCGCGAAATCTGCGGCGCCCCAAAATTCCGCTCCTGAGCCAATGCTGCTCGGCAGTGCCGGGCCAGTTTATATTATTAATAAAAACAACATAATTTAATAAAAGCAAGAGCATTCAGGAAGTCAGAAACAGTATCGCAATTACTGAACATCCAATATTAATGGAAAATTACAAATTGGTTTGGAGGGAGCGGTTTAGAAAAATGCGGTAAGGCCGAAGTAACCGATGGTGAGGGAGAGAAGATCCGCAGTGTCATCGTTCATTTCGTAGTTGAGTCGAATGGACGTATTAATAGCAACATGTCGGTTTAGAGGGAACATGAGTCCAACGTTACCACCGATATAGAGGCCACCACTTGCGTCACCGTCTTCAGGCATTGTTCTGTGGTAACCCACATCAAAACCCACATAAAGATAAAACGCAATCAGCCGCTGCATGAACATTGTCCCAAAACCAATTGAAAACACATCAGGAGTTGCACCATATGCGTCGCCATCAAAGTTTACATATGAAAGATGACCAGTTACGGCAAAATTTGGAGCGACAAAATATCCGAAGTATGGACTGAAAGTAATAACTTTACCACTTACTGTGTCCCCTTCTTCCGGAATAAACTTGTCACTTGAAAATGAAACTTCGCCTCCAAGCATCATCGTTCCTGGACGGAGATCGAGAGGTCGAGCGGCAGAAACGGAGAAAGAAGCAGTCAGAATGCCTATCAGGACAGTAAATAAAAAGAATTTTTTCATGATATCCTCCTTTAAAACGGGAAAAAGGTGCTAAAGTATAACGTGCTTTTGACAGGGTAGCACCCATTGAGGCATTTTTAAACGGAAATATTATTTTTTTTTTACAATTTTTTAACGCTCAGCTTGATTGTGGGCTTTTACTGGTATATTAAGTTACCAGTCAATTTAAATTTTAACGACTGACACTTTTTAAAGGAGAGTCCCTATGTTGAAAAGATTGCATTATTTCCTTTTACTCGTTCCCATCATCGTCGCTTGCGATCCCGGCAAAAAAGATGATCCGTTTAACAACAATAATACTAACAATAATACAACCACTAACAGCGCCCAATGCGTTGAAGGTTCAAAATCCTGCAGTTTCAACTCTATTGTTACCTGCGTTGGTGGTCAGTGGCAGTATAATGAAGCCTGCGGTACCGGAGCCCTCGCTCCTATCTGCGATCCCAACAACGGTTCACCTCGATGTGTTGACTGCTATCCCGGCGGAACCGTTTGCGGCGATGGCGACAACGCTATCCATACTTGTACTGCTGATGGCACTGTGGGCCTGGTTACCGAAACCTGCGACACCGCAGCTGGTGAAGAATGCCTCAACATTAATCAGAATGCCCAATGCGACAGCCCCTGCATTCGTGCCGCAAACACAAAATCATACCGCGGTTGCGAATACTGGGCAGTATCAATGGTTAATGGGCAGCTTGATCCTGCTTTTGACAATAACTTTGCAATTGCTGTGGACAACTCAAATTCCGTTGCAGCTACTGTAAATATCCAGGGAGCAGGAGTAAATATCAGCGAGTCAGTTCCTGCAAATACTCTTCGTGTTTTCACAATGGGATACAATCAGGATATTAAAATGGCAGGTGGTGGAGATACGCTTGCATCAGGTATCTATCGCACTGCAGAAAGTCGTGGTGCATTCCATGTAACAACAACTCTGCCAGTCACGGTTTATCAATTTAATCCCTATGATTTCGTTATGAGTGGTACAAACAGTTACTCCAATGACGCATCCCTGGTTCTTCCAGTAAGCGTACTTTCAACAAATTATATTGTAATGTCCAGACCAACAATGGTACTTGGAGATGCATTCTTTGGTGACACCCTGACAAGTCCTGGTGCGGTTACAGTAGTCGCTACTGATGACAATACTCAGGTTACTTTTGATTCAAAAGCTTATACTGCAGCTGGTGGAACAGTTGCGGCTCTGAGCCCCGGCGGACAGGGAACGTACACACTGAATAAGGGTGATGTTTTACAACTTGTAACAGCAACAAACATTGATATTTCAGACTGTCCCACCAGTACAACTTCCAGTGATGGTAATTATGATTACTGCGATCCAGGTGCAAACTATGACCTTACGGGTTCATATATTTCCACCACAAAACCCGTTGCAGTATGGGGCGGTCACTCATGCGATTTTATTCCCTACGACAAATGGGCTTGTGATCATCTGGAAGAAATGATGTTCCCCCTTGAAACCTGGGGTAAGAACTTCTATGTAGGTACCACACAACAAATTGAAAACGGTTCCATAGAAACTAATATGATCCGTATTCTTTCCGGGGAAGACAATGTAACCGTAAACTTCAACCCCGCATCAGTTCACTCTTCTGTTACACTTCATACTGGCCAGTATGTTGAATTTCTTGCGCCTGCAAACTCCAACTTTGAAATCAACTCAACAGGCCCAATTATGGTTGGTAAATTTACCGTTGGTCAGAATATGTGGACAGATGATCAGGGTTCCATGGGAGATCCTGCTTTCGGTCTTGTGGTACCCGTTGAACAATTCAGAAGTGAATATACTTTTACAACCCCACCCAGTATGACAATAAATTATGTAAACGTTACCGCAGTTATTCCTTCAGATAATACCGGGACCATTACTCTTGATGGACAAGTTATTCCGCCTTCTTCATTCATCCCTATTGGAGATACGGGCTGGGGCGTTGCCAAAGTTAATGTTACATCAACTGGAACAAACGGAGCTCACTACATTACATCAGACAGCGAAGACACAACTTTCGGTATTGAAGTGTATGGTTTTGCTTCCTACACCAGCTACCTCTATCCCGGTGGCCTCGACCTCGAATACATCAACCCCGTCGAATAACTCCACTCTACTGCTTTCTCCCCACTAAATCTAAAAAACTTTCGTGACAAATCGGTAAAACGGGATACATTAATGGCCTGAGAGGTGATTCATGTATCGATTAATACTTATTATTTTCCTTATGACAATGTCTTTTTCCGCCTGTGATGACGATTCAACATCAAGTAATAACAACACAAATAATAATAACAATAGTACAAACAACTCAAATAATACCACTAATAATAATAATATAATCAATAACACTAACATGACCTGCGAAGATCCTATGGATGTTAAAGACATTCATTGGGCAAATTTCAAGATTTATCATGGAGATACTGATGCAGCCATGTGTATGACTGATGCCCAGAAAATGGCTGTCGGCGCCATTCTCAGTGCCGATGCGGACTGGGTAAATGTATGTTCAGCTACTTTAGTCAGCGATGTGCATGTAATTACTGCGGCGCACTGTGCGTCCCATTACAACGGCGAGCCACTTCCGGCAAATCAACTGCGTTTTGCCCTTGGTGATGATTCTTCCAATCCCGATGGTGTATTCAATGTACAGTCCGTTCACGTCAATCCAGAATACAGTTTCTGGTCCACAACCACGGGAACGGATCACGCTATACTGGTCCTCTCAACTTCTCCACTCGATACTCTTGATGTCGAACCAATACCCGTTAATTTCGGCGACATTTCCAATCTCAAGGGCCGTTACGTCCAGCAGGTCGGTTTCGGAACTACCGAAGACGATGACAACAATCACATGAAATGGTGGACTCCGGAAATGGTCAGCAATTTCAGTATCGGAGACGGAGATATGATCGTCAACGGTCAAGGAGAAAGCAGTGTTTGCAGCGGAGACAGCGGCGGACCAAGTCTCTATCCGATGGAAGGTAACATCGTTTCCGTAATTGGTACCGTGTCCTGGGGTGATGCTTCCTGTGTGGATAATGATCACTATGCCATGACAAACTGGGATGAAGAATGGATTTCTGAATACCTTCCGGACTACGATTATTGCGGGGACCTTGATGACACAGGCATTTGTGACGGTAATATTGCCCGCTGGTGTGAAAATGGACTTCCCCGCACGGAATGCTGTGATGATGTAACAGGCCCATGTGGTGAGAACACAGAAGGTAAATTCCGTTGCAGTTCCCCCAAAAACGCCTGCTCAACGGATCTTTCCTGGGACGGAAAATGCTCTTCAAACGGTGTAATCTGGTGCTGGTTCGGTAAACTCCATTATCGTAACTGTGAAGTATGCGGAACAACCTGCGGAGACACCGGCGTCAAAGGTATTGGAAAATACTGCATCGATTAGTCCGCAGCATGTTCGCAGACCGTTAAAATTCTGTGAATCAACTGACCTCCAATAATCTATACATTGTAAAATCTCAGTTTTCCTGTATATATAAACATAGGATTTCACGCATTGTATATTTAATTGCGTTTATTAATTCATACACTTATGTGCAAATCCATTGACGGGAGTTTTCAATGTTTAATCGTATCAGCCTCCTTTTCGGAATCTTTTTAACACTTACTTTTTACTCCAATTCTGTCTCAGCTCAGGATCTGATCGTTGACGGCACCGAAATTGAATTGGGGGGACTTCACTGGTACGACACCGTGCAGGTTATAAACGGCGGTGTTATCCGAGTACCCAAGTTCAACGGAACAGATAAGACAAACACTGGAAACCTCCAGATTGTGGCCACATCAATTTATGTGGATGCGACATCTTATATTGTTGCTACCGGATCAGGCTATCAACCCGTCCTTTGTGGTGATGGACCGTCGCCAACAGCGGATGGCGGTGGTGCCGGCGGGTGCAGCGTCCGGGATTCCGGTGGCGGTGGTGCTCACTTCGGATCCGGCGGTCGAGGAACTAAAGACTGTCCTGTCTCCGGCTGTGTTTTCCCAGGGCACTGGGAAGAAGACTGCGGAAACTCACTGAATGCTGGGGGAACAGCATGTTCTGTAACAACTTCCTGTTATAATAATGATGGTCTTCCCACGGTAGCCGGTCAGGCATATTCACATTCAATATACGAAATCGAATTCGGTGGTGCTGGTGGCGACAAGGGATGTCGTGACGGGGACGGTTTTGGATGTATCACCGGTGGCGCCGGCGGTGGACGCATAGTTCTGGCTGCTGTTTCCGCCGGTGGAACGGGTTCCCTTCTAATTGAAGGGAACATCCTTGCCGACGGTCGACGAGGTTGCGGTTATCAAAACGACTCTGGTGGTGGCGGCGCTGGTGGCTCGGTTCTTCTCGTGGGAGACGATGTAAATATTGGAACCGCTGCAAAAATTTCTGCTGCGGGCGGACTCGGGGGAAATACTCAGGCTTTTCCTGCAGGCGAATGCCCTCCTTGTGCACAAACTTCAGGCACCTGTGACGATTGTGGTGGCGGTGGCGGTGGCGGTATTATTTCCGTGTTATCGGGAACCGCTGCTGTTATTGATTCCGGTGCCAATTTTTACGTAAACGGTTCTCCCGGTGGGGTTTGCTCCTGTGCCGGCGAAGCAGGTGGTGGCGCCGGTGAACTTCAGCTTTCCGGAGTTTACCGGGGGGAACTCTGTGACGGATACGACAATGATTTCGACGGTGTAGTTGATAACGGTTTTGGAACTGAAACATGCGGCAGTGGCCTGTGTGAAGCATCTGTTGATGAATGCACAAGCGGCCTTCCCGGGGACTGCGTACCAAACGAAATTGAAAGCTGTCAGGCACCAATTACCGATACTCGAAGCCGATTCATGGTCATTGTTGACACTTCCGGCTCCATGCTTGGGGATTTGTCCGCCCGCTTCACCTTTGGTGACGGAAGTGCTGGACACGAAGGGATCGACACCAATTCCGACGGGATCGCCGGTAACGATTCCCGCCTTTATAAAGCTAAGATCGCGCTGAGCAATGTTATCAGCGCATATATTCCAGACATTGACTTCGGTATGGCTCGCTTCGCTCAAGGGACCGGTGTCGGTGTCAACTGCCAGTTGGCAAAATCTTTTGAGTGTGCGGGCATCTGCTGTACCTATGATAATCCTACAAACAATACGGGAACTCAGGTTTGCACGGTGAACAACGGTGGGATGAATATCCCGATTTTTCCGGATTCGCCTTCTTCCGATGCTTGTGTCAACTATGCCGGCTCCTGTGGCAGCCCCCGGCGTGGAGCAGACATCCTCGTGGGATTTGAAAAACCCGTAAATCAGCATCTCATGTGGCTTGACCACAAAGAAACGAACTTCCAGAACGATCGAACTGAAGGTGACCACTGTGATTTCGCTTCCGGTGGTGACTGTGAACTTCGCGGTACAGGCCCCACTCCTTTGGCGGATTCTCTTTATGCCGTCAAAACCTATCTCGACCGAACAAAAGCTGAAGATCGCATTTCTTCATGCCGAAAATATGCTGTAATCCTTTTAACAGACGGAACAGAAACCTGCCGTGGAAACCCTGTTCAAGCGGCAACGGATCTTCGGGTAAACAGTGGCCTCGAAACCTACGTTATCGGATTCAGTGTTCTCCCTACTGAAGAAGCTGCTCTCAACCAGATTGCCAATGCAGGCTCAATTTCCGGCACAAGAAACGCTTTCTTCGTGGGAAATGAAAACGATCTTGCTGCAGCTTTAGCTTCAATCGTCGCCGACAGCATCGTTTATGAAACATGCAATGACCTCGACGATAACTGTAACGGTCAGATCGATGAGGACTTCCCGGCAAAGGGTACACCCTGTGATGATGGAGGCATTGGGCCATGTCTCGGCACAGGAATCTGGCAGTGTCGCGCCGACGGCCTCGGTGTTGAATGCGTAATCGACAATCCCGGAGCTACACCGGATACAGAAGTATGTGACGGAATCGACAACGACTGCGACGGACTTGTGGATGAAGGTCTGAACTGCTCATCCACCTGCGTTCCATCAGGTCCGGAAGTTTGCGACGGCGTTGATAATGACTGCAATGGAGCCATCGATGAAGATGATCCACTCCTTAATTTACCCTGCGGTGAAGAAGAAGGCGTTTGCGAAGTCGGCCAATGGATATGCGCCGGTGGTAATCTTGTTTGTGTTGGTGGTGTACTTCCCGGAGTTGAAATGTGCAATGGTCTCGATGACAATTGCGACGGAGAAGTGGATAATGAAGCACCCTGCCCTGAAAACTACTGGTGTATTCAAGGCAGTTGCCGGGCTGAGTGCAATGACACGGAATTCCCCTGCGGTGGTGGTGAAATCTGCCAGCAGTTCACGATTGATGAAGAAACACTGGATATATGTATGCCAGGGCCCTGCGCCAACTGCGCTCCGGATGAAGTTTGCGTCAACAACCAATGCGTTAACTTGTGCGAAGAGGTTCAGTGTGAAGATAATGAAACCTGTGTTCTGGGCGTCTGTCGTGACTGTCACTACCTCGGCTGCGAAGGAGCTCTCATCTGCTACGAAGGCAATTGCATAACTGACCCCTGTACTGATATATCCTGTGATTCAGGAGAATACTGCAGTAACGGCACATGTGTAAAAGCCTGCTGGGATGAAAAATGCCCTGATGGAACCAGTTGCAATTACCTTGGAGAATGCGTATCTGACCCCTGTGCTGAAGTGGAATGTGAATCTCATCAGTATTGTTCTGAAGGAAACTGTCTGACAAATCCCTGTCCATCCGTTTACTGTGAACCGGGTACCGTCTGTATCCCCCCCGGGGAATGTGTGCCAAATAAGTGCAGCCTTATGGATTGCCCTGCGGGTTATTCATGCGTAATTGAGCCCGATGGAAATGCGCGATGTACGAGTAATACGCCTCCCCCGGATCCTGAAAAAATCCTTCCAATCGGAGGAAACGGATGTTCCTGTCAGAATGCTGCTTCAAACGAAAAGCCCTTTAATAACAGCTTTTTAATCATACTTCTCATCTTTGGGGCGGTCCTATTCCGTCGCGGAGGTGCCCTGTGAAAACATCGATTTTTATAATTCTATCTATCCTTGCAACAGCGTTTTCCTGTGAAAACCGACCGTTTCTTATTTATCATAATAACGACAACCCCGACGGTTCGATGAACGATGCCGATGCGGAAGATGCTGATTCCGGCGATGCCGATGCCGATTCCGGCCCCATCTGTATACCTCCGGGAACCACCGAAATCTGCAACAATCTCGACGATGATTGCGATGGAGTGGTTGATAACGGTTTTGACAAAATGAATGACCCTTCAAACTGCGGTACGTGTGGCCGCATTTGCACCGCTCCCAACGCTACAAGCATCTGCGTTGAAGGTGAATGCGTCATAAGCTCCTGCACTCCGGGTTATGCAGATCTGGACTCTGAGCAGCCCGGTTGTGAATATCGTTGTCCCCTTTATCCGCCACAGGATGAAGACTGCAACGGCATTGACGATGACTGTGATGGTACTGTTGATGAGCCTGAAGACCTTCCATCTCCGCCAGTGGGAATTTGCAACACTACGCCCGGCACTCCCTGTGCTGGAACTGTAATGGTCTGCGACAGTCGTGGAACACCAGCTGTTACTACATGGTACTGTAATTATGGAACAGGAGTCGAGTTCGATCCACGTATTCCCAACGGTATCTACGACAGCGAAACCCTCTGCGATGGACACGATGGCGACTGTGATGGAATTGCAGACGATGAGTGGACCGATATCGGTCAGGAATGTGATAACGGTGGCATTGGAGCTTGTCGAGATTACGGTGAAAAAGCATGTGATCCGCTGGATCCTTCTGTTACTTTCTGTGATCTCAGCGTTCTTCCCGATGCTGATCCTTCTGCGCCACGAGCAGAAGTCTGCAACGGTGCTGATGATAACTGTGATGGAATTATCGACAATCCGGATCCACTGGATCCCGCCCGTGTTATTGACGATATGATTCATATTAATCACAGCGGTTTTGATTTCTGGATCTATCGCTACGAGGCATCCCGCCCGGATTCCACACCTTTTACAGAAGGCGTTAAATCCGCCCGCTCCTGCTCAAAATCCATGGTTTTACCCTGGGCCAATGTATCATATTCTGAAGCTGCTTCAGCTTGCGCTTTAGTTGGAAAACGCCTTTGTACCGCCGTCGAATGGCAGGCCGCCTGTGAGGGCTCTCTTTTGAATACTTACCCATACGGTATAACTTACGAAGACGATACCTGTAACGGTTATGATTATGATACGGTGTCCGGTGGCGACAATGATGATACCGTAGTCCCAACGGGGGCTATGACGATGTGCACTTCAGATGACGATGTGTACGACCTCAGTGGAAATCTTCGCGAGTGGACAAACGATCAACGCGGAACAACAACTGACGGTGAGCCGGTTTACGTTGTTCGAGGCGGTGAATATCATACTCCTTATATCGGACTTACGTGCGCATTCGACCTCAGTCAAGCTGCAGCTGATTCAACCCTTCCCACCATTGGATTCCGCTGCTGTTCAGACACCGCTCCATAAATTTAGACCGCTTCCTGAGTAAACGGATCGACTGTAGAACGGTGAATATTATCTTTCAACCTTTGTAATTATACATTGATATTGGATGTTTATGACCTGAGCCTGTCTACTTGCATTCCGCTGCGCGAAATTGCGTGCCTGTTTACCTGATTACCTGAGCCCCTGTTAAAAATTTCAGGGAAACAGGAAATCAGTAGCAGGAACAGGAAAACAGGGGGCTCATTCCTGAAGCATTTCT
>JAHJMN010000087.1 GCA_018821305.1 Myxococcota bacterium | reverse complement strand
CGAATAAACGCTGGCTTTTTAGTCAAGGGTGATGGGCCGGCAAGGCCCAGAACCCGCTCGTCATGAAATGACACTATCTTGGAGTAGCCAGGGGTGAGGGATGCAACGCATCTGAACCCATGGGTAAAATGCACCGAACCCACAAGCCATGTAATGGCGGCTCATTCAATCAATAAATTAAGCCCAACCTTCAAAGTAAACGCCCTGCTGCTGTCCCTGTTTTCCTGACTTGCTGTTTTCCTGTAATTATTATACGATGTTGTATTTATTAATTATTTCTTTCCAAATTTCACTAACCGATCAGCATTGGGTCTAATCATTTACAGTCGAACCGGTAAAACTGTGGTCTCCCCATCGCTGAACACTTAACTGCTGGATCAAACCATCAAAGAAAAAGCGAGCTTTGAGTGCATCAGCTGGTTGAGGATCCGCACCTCCGAGGGTAGTTACACCGGGATTTGTTACATCTCCGGTAAATGAACCTCCGGAGCCTGAAATAGAATTGTCAATCCAAAGGTATACACCGCCGTCCCCATCATACGCTCCCACGAGCCAGTATCCGTCAGCACCGTTTATGCTCGCATTGGGGGAAGAAAGTCCCGTGGCGGAAGTATTGTAGGAATGATAACGGTATGACCCGTTAACGTGAACACCGAACCTCAGGTATGTTGAAGCTCCGTCGTTGTAGAGCTCCAGCGCAAATCCACCGGCCTCAGCACTGTTTATAATGGCCATAGTTCCAGTGAGAGTACCGATAACATCAAAATTAACGTAGGCTGTTATAAGAAATCCGCTTCCCGCAGTCGGTGTGTGCGTTCCGAGGTTGAGAGCACGGCTTGTCATTCCAGCGGAAGATCGATAATCAAGGCTGCAACCGTAGCGATCTTCGCCCTGTGGATCAAAATGCAGTGCGGGAGTGCCATAAAGAGATGCCGTTGGCAGCGTATTTACCGCAACTGACGATGTTGAAATTGTTCCTGTATTGGAAAAAACATTGACACTCGTATCAGATGCGCTGGCGCAAAAAGCTGTGTTGATATACGCATGAAGATTCTTATCTTCAACAACACTTCGAGCCTGATCAATGCGATACTCTACTGTAATTTCGTCGACTTCTTCACGTAGTGATGCAAGAAAAACTTCACCAAAAGAACCCGGGACAGTATAGACCCCAACACCAAGTCCGAGGCTGCGGGCGAAAGCAGCAAGGCCTGTAAGATGTTTCTGACGATACTCGAATTCTACCATTTGAAATCCGTTTCCCGCAACGTCGGAAACAATCTGTGCCTGAAACTGAGCAACATCACTATAGGCGTTCTGGCCGTAAAGCACGGCAAACTTTACATAATTTTTTATAAATGGATAATTAGAAAGAGCAGACTGAATCGCTTGCAGGTAGGGAATTCCCGATGCAAAAGCGCGAAAATAAAGGGGTCTTCCGTTTCTCACATAATTACGGTTTGCATCAAGGATATCTAAAACCATCTGGGCAAAGGTCGCGGGAGGCTGGTTTCCTTCTTTTACCTCAATAAACAGCATGGCATCGGAAGAACGGAAAGTTACGTCGGATAAAATTCCTTCTAGAAGTGGGTAGGAACTGCAGGAAGCAGGATCTCCATGATAAACGCAAACGTTGTTTCCATCCGTGGCAATATCAAGTTCGATGAGATCTGCTTCGCGGGAAAGGGCGTTAGAGATTTTTGCAAGAGCCTGAGCCTCGGTAAATACCTCGTTTGATGGCCCATTATAACAATTATGACAGCTCAGTGGAACGGTGTTTCCAAGTGGCGATGTTGTAAGATTTTGACGTGAAGATCCTCTCCAGACGGGGGATAGAGCAGAACCAAAATACTCGACAACGGTCGTGAATGATGCAAAATCACTGCAGAAATCAATTTCATTGCAGGCCCGGACCTCAATAACGTAGTTTCCTTCAGCAGGAACGGATACAGTATAAGTGTTTTCCGCAGTCTGAGTTTCAGATCCGCTATTTACACGGTATTCAAAATAGGAAGTATAAGCGGGCATATCCCATTGCCATAATAAATCCAGGTGTCCGGCACTGGATTCACCTTCAATTACCGGTTGGTCGGGAACACGCATGCAAACGGATGCCCCGGAAGAATTATCGCATGCCCAACCTGCTTCGACAAAACAGTCAGTACATCCGTCGTTGGAAGTGGAGTTCTGGTCATCACATTCTTCTGCGGGTGATTCTACTTCTCCGTTGCCACAAACGGGAGCTGCACTGCAAGTTGAGTAGTCAAATCTGCACGATGCTGTACATGAAACGGTTCCTTCACCGTATCCCGCTTGTTCACATGTGGTGGTGACGGTTTCGTTGCCATCGCAGTCTTCGTTGCCGTTAACGATGCCGTCAGGGCACTTTCCTGAAGCCACGCAGTCCGAAATATCGAAAGTACAGTCATCTTTACAGACGAGTATTCCACTGTGATACCCCATATCCTCACAGGAAAAACTATTCTGCAAATCAGGTTCACATTCTTCTCCAACGTCAATTATTGTATTTCCGCATAGATCCGGTTCAGATTTAGTGCTTCCTGCACAGGAAATTGTGAATATCAGGGTCAGTATTGTGAAAATTTTTAACTTCAGCATTTATAAACTCCACTCATCATAAAAAATTGATTTACAGCAAAGAAGTATAACATATAATAATATCGCTTAAAAAAGTTTTTATTGGATAACCTTTACCGTTTCAGGAGTTATAAAAATGCGTATATTTACAATATTATCAATGATGTTTTTGTTATCAACGGGTTGCGGAGAAAAAAAGAAATCCACTCCCGATGAAGCAAAGAATAAAGATCAGGTAGCAAAAAAGGCAGGGCCGGACAAAAAAGCTCCCGGCAAAGTGGAATGGAAGGACATTACCATCCCGGATGCAATTTTAGAAAAAGTTACACACGCCGGAGGTCAGACCAACGCCCTTTTTGAAGGTCAGCAGGCAAGGATGTCCGTAAGTTGTAAAAAAGACAAAGAAATCGCCTGTACAGTTAAAAGTGGGGCTCTTAAACCTGAAATTCAGGCTGAACTCGTTAAAGCTGTGGGAGAAAAACTCATCGAAACACACAAAAATGGCATAGGAATCCTCTGCAGTAAAAAATCCGATAAGTGGACATGCCAGTACAACGTAAATTAGTTCGTGGCCTTAATAGCATGTTTAAGAAAATATGCTATTCAGAACATAAAGATTGATTTCTAAAAAAGTAAAAGCAGGAGTTACATGTCTGGTCCGGAAATAGTTGATGTTACGCTTGAAAATGTTGATAAAACAGGTTTTTTCTGTTTTATGAGCAAGAAAAAAGCTCCTGGTTATGCAAAAAAAATGCGCTGGCTTAAGGACAGAATGACCGAAGGGCTCCGGATAAAAATGCTTAAACTGCCGGACAGGGGCTTTATTGAGTATATACCTGGAGAATATGCCTTCCGTGCCGTAAATGCTGATGGATTCATGTTTATCCACTGTTTGTGGGTTGTGGGCAAAAGCAAGGGGAAAGGGTCGGGAAAACTGCTCCTTGATGCCTGTATTGAAGACGCCCGCAATGCAGGAATGAAGGGCGTTGTTACTCTCTCCAGTGAGGGAAACTGGCTTCATGGAAGTAGTATTTTTAAGAAAAATGGTTTCGAGTGTGTTTCCGAAGAATTTCCGTTTTCCCTGTGGGTAATAAAGTTCAAACCCTGCGAAAACCCCGTTTTCTGCGGGGAGTGGAAGAAAAAGACTGGCTACCCTGAAGGATTGACCATTTACACTTCGGATCAGTGTCCCTACGTACACGACGCTGAATTGATAGCTACCCAGACTGCCGAAAAAGTTGGTTTTCCCGTTCGCACGGTAAAACTTGAAACCCGTGAAGATATAGTAAATCTTTCGCCTACGCCCTACGGTTCATTTGCACTTGTTTTAAATGGAAAACTTCTTGGTTATCACTACCTTCTGGAAAAAGACCTGCTTCCCGTCCTGAAAGAACAGTTAGTTCGTGTCCTGTAATTCGCTTGGCGAAGGATTTCGGCCTGTTTCCTCTTCTGTGAACCTTTTCTCAAAGCATTTCGAATGCTTGACACAATGCGTTAAAACCTAAAAATCTCTAATAGTTACGTTCGTTTGGAATTCTGGTTTTCCCCATGATCTTTTTCTATTGACTTGAAAGCGACAATGCATTTACTCCCATGCAGTAATTTAATGAAGATCTGCCTGCGGAATACTTGTTTGCCTGATGGGTGCAATTTTCGGTTGGCAAACCCAATATTTAGTAATTTCAATGATTTATAACGCACTGCGTCATAAAATAATGCAGGAACTTTTAGAAAAAGGAGCAATATGAAAAAATTATTTTCAGTTCTTTCAATGACACTTATTATGGGCTTTTCCTCTTCGGTTTTTGCCGGTGGAATCATTCATAATTCAAACCTCAGTCCGGAATATGCCCGCACTCTCACCCGAAACGGTTCAACGGATGGAGCAGACATTGCTCATTACAACCCCGCGGGAATAGTCTTCCTCCCGGAAGGCACCATAATCGCCGTTGGAAACCAGTTTATTTTTAAAAAATATTCGCATAAAAGTGATTCATTTACTTTTACCGATGACAAGCCTGTATTCCTTTTCCCATCTCTGTTTGCAGTACATAATCTTGGAAGATTCGCTGTATATGGAGCGTTTACAGTTCCTGCGGGTGGCGGAACACTTGATTATAAAGACGGCATTGCAGATACTCTGTTTCCTCCAAGCGATGTTGCTGTTCCCGTAGAAGGTTTTACGGGGCACTATGCACTTACTTTAGGTGGAGCTTTCCGTTTAAACCAGAATATGAGTATTGGTATTGGTCTTCGGGGAATATACGCCCATAAAACCGTTAAAGTAGGACCAATTACCGGTGGAATTTATATTTCCGATTACGAAAGTAATGCTCAGGGCTTCACTGGAATTCTCTCATTCAACTGGAAAGTCATGGATAAACTGCATTTTTCCCTTAAATATGAACATGCTACCATTCTTGAGTTTGAAGATGAAGGTGGTGGCGGCGCTACAGAACCATACCGTGAAGATCTTCCTCCCGTAGTCAGCGTAGGTTTCGTATGGACAGGAATCAGGAAAATAAAACTCGAGTTTGCTGCAAATGTCTACCTTAATAAAATGGCCGATTGGGAAGGCCTTGAAGATAAAATCAAGACTGGTTTTGAAGTCGCCGTCAGTGCTGAATTCCGCCTGAACAGGCAATTTGCCTTCAGTGGTGGACTTCTTTACACCGGTGCCGGAGCGGATAAAAATTCATATGATTATAAAAAACCTGCGCTTGATGCGATCTCAATCGGTGTTGGACTCAAGTATTCTTTAAACGAAAAATTGGACGTCAATGCCGGTTTCCTCAAGTCTTTCTACTTTGAAGACAAAGCTTTTGCTGCAAACGGCACTGAGCTTACCCTGAACAAGGATATCAATCTCTTCAGCATCGGCATTACGGCGCGATTCTAAACTTCCCATCCAGAACACTCATCCAGACCGCTTTCGGATTAGTTCCAATGCTGTTCGGTTAAGGCGTATTAGTTGATATTGTTAATAAAAACAACATGCTTTAATAAAAGCAAGAATATTCAGGAAGTCAGAAACAGGATCAGAATCAGGATAATCAGGGTCTTGTGCCTGAAGTGGCATCGCAAGTACTGAATTGAAAGCGGTCTTTATGCCACAAAAACACTGACCTTCAAAGTAAACGCCCTGCTGCTGTCCCTGTTTTCCTGACTTCCTGTTTTCCTGTAATTAATATACGATGTTGTATTTATTAATTATTTACTTCCAAATTTCACTAACCGATCAGCATTGGGATTAGTTCGTGTCCTGTAATTCGCTTCGCGAAGGATTTTATTAAAAATCCTAACAGGCCACTAGTAATAAATTCAACACCTTGCGGTTACTGTCCTGAGCAAAAATCGGACGAAAAATTTGGTTTTCGGTATTTCAGGAAAGTAACGAATTAATACGATAGTAACTTAATTTAAAGAAATTCTTCAGGAGAAAGCCCCTGTTTTCCCTGCTTTTCCTGTTGCTGCTACTGCTTCCCTGATTTCCCTGCTTTTTATAACAGGCAATCAGGAAGTCAGGAAAACAGGTTCAGGATCAGGTCAGGATCAGGTCAGGATCAGGGCCTGACAATTAAATATCAATTAATAATTGAAAAGAATGTAATTTTTAATTCAATTCCCAATTTCGATCCTTTTGCTCCGAAAGCGGTCCATTTCTATCATTTGCCCGTAATTTTTGTTTCAGCAGTTTGACACTGGTAAAAACGTTATTACAATTCCACAATCTTTTTTATCTTTTTCCGGAGGTTTTTGTCATGACCGATATTGAAATTGCAAACAGCGTAACTCCCCGACCTATTGTAGAAATTGGGGAAAAACTGGGATTCCTCCCGGAAGATCTCGAATTATACGGCAAGTATAAAGCTAAAGTAAGTGCTGATACCTGTTCAAAAAGTCTAGGATGTCATCATGAAGGCAGTCTGATCCTTGTGAGTGCCATCACTCCAACTCCCGCTGGAGAGGGAAAGACAACAGTTTCTATTGGGCTCGCTCAGGGAATTGCTAAAATCGGTCGCAGCGTTGCCGTTGCGCTTCGTGAGCCATCTTTAGGTCCCGTGATGGGCATAAAAGGCGGCGCTACGGGAGGCGGATGGAGTCAGGTTCTTCCGATGGAAGACATCAACCTTCACTTTACCGGTGATATGCACGCAGTAACAACGGCACACAACCTGCTTGCTGCGGTTTTGGACAATCACATTTATCAGGGAAATGCTCTGGACATTGACCCGAGAGCCGTTGAATGGCGCAGAGTCATGGATATGAATGATCGAAGTCTGCGGCAGATGATCATCGGCCTTGGTGGTCCCACCATGGGCCTTCCCCGGGAATCGGGCTTCGATATTACGGCATCGAGTGAAGTAATGGCGACCTTGTGCCTCGTGGAAAGTTTTTCGGAACTTAAATCAAAGCTTGATAATATTCTAATTGGGTACACTTACGATGGAAAACCGGTTTCCGCGCGGTCTTTGGAAGCATCCGGTGCCATGGCGGCACTCTTAAAAGATGCATTTAAACCCAATCTGGTTCAGACAATTGAAGGCGTTCCGGCATTTATTCACGGAGGTCCTTTTGCGAACATCGCCCAGGGTACTAATTCTATCATGGCCACCCGTCTGGCTTTGAAAACTGCTGATTATACCGTAACCGAAGCGGGATTCGGCTTTGATCTTGGTGCAGAGAAATTTTTCGACATTGTGGCTCGTAAAGCTGGATTCAATCCGAAAGCTGTAGTTTTAGTTGTTACCATCCGTGCTTTAAAAATGCATGGCGGAGTAAAGAAGATTGATCTGCTCAAAGATAATCCGGATGCCGTTAAAAGAGGACTTCCAAACCTCGCAAAACATCTCGAAAATATAGGTAAATTCAATGTTCCAGCGGTTGTTGCCATCAATAAATTCGCCACGGATTCGGAAGCAGAGATCGAGGTTGTAAAGGCGTTCTGCCGGGAAAACAATGTAGAGTATTCAGTTGCCGATGTGTGGGGTCAGGGGGGAGAAGGTGCCCGGGAACTGGCTCAGATTGTTACTCAGAAAGTCGATTCAAACAAGGGTCATTACAAACCCCTTTATGATCTTGATGCTTCTGTTCATGATAAAATCTGCGCAGTTTCCAGAGAAATCTATGGTGCTCAGTCCGTTGAATACAGCCCCAAAGCTAAAAAAGATCTCAAAAGGATTGAAAGACTTGGTTATGACAAATTGCCGATCTGTATTGCAAAAACGCAGAAAAGTTTAAGCGATGATCCGGCACTTTTAGGCCGCCCTGAAGATTTCATTGCTACTGTCAGAGAAATCGTAATTGCCGGGGGTGCAGGGTTTTTAGTGCCCATCACCGGCGATATTCTCCGTATGCCAGGTCTTCCCGCTACTCCTGCAGCGGAAAAAATTGATATCGACGACAATGGTAATATTTCAGGATTGTTTTAAGATTATCGATTTTTTGATTTTGGAGGTGGAGGTGGGGCATAGTTTGAGAGATCAATTTCAAATTCTCTTGCAAGTTTGCGGATTTCAGGGATCGAACTATCTAATTTAAGGATGGTATCAATCACCATTGCGGTTTCATTTTTCAGGCCCATTTCTTTTAGAATCATCGTTTTTAAAACAAGATTGTTTATGGATTTTTTATCAAAAGCAAGGGCCTGATTTATGTAGTTCAGGGCTTTTTCCAGAGCTTTCTGTTTAAGTTTTTCAGGAAAAAGTCCGTCTATATGTCCAAGATACCAGGCTTTTGAAACCCTCTCAAGGTCAAGTTGAGAGGGGGAATGTTCCCTAATCAGGGAATTAAACATGCGGATTGTCAGATCATAACGACCAAGAGCATTTGTCACTCCCAATATCGATGTTTTAATTCTTCTTTCCCCGGGAAGTATTTTTTGGCCTTTAACAGCAATAAGTTGAGCACGGTAAAAATGGCCACTTCGAAGATAATGCTCTGCCCACAGATGGGCGCTGTCAGCGGCTTTTTTCCTGATAGTCTCTACGGTTTTAGCAAGGAAAGTCAGTTTGTTGTCAATGGATTCAAACTCCTTTCCTGAAAAAACAAGGCGATCGTCGGATTTTACGATTCCGGATAGAAAGAAATCGTGCTGAGCCGTAGTGTAATTTTCAGAAATAATAACTCCGGGACTTATCCCTGTATCTTTAAAATCAGTTTTATCACAGGGAAATTTGGAGCAGTACTTGAACTTTCTACCACTGCAAATGATGTAATCTGCAATCAGAAGTTCATGACTTCCAGTTTTATCCGGAGTTAAAATGGTTTTAAAATTTGAAAGACTGATTGCTGCATCGTAAGAGAGGTCATATTGATGGAATTTCATTTGGCTTTGGAAAGACATACCTGTAATCAGCATACCAGGAACTATCATTGTAAGGATAAAAGACAATCTTATGATATTGTTTTTAAAAGATGAAGCCAGAATGGTTAATCCAGCTCCTGCTGTAAAAATCAATGCAGTGACGGGAAGAATCCGTGATTCCGGATTGGAAATTGTTTGAGGCATCATCCATACAGTGTAAAGTACAGACGCCGCAAAAAGCCCCGCAAAAGCATAGACACGGTACATCTTAAAACGCCAAGCCATTATCAATGCAAGGAACGTAAACGGAAGAAGAAAAACGGGAAAATTATCCCAGATGTTTGAAAGTAAGGTTGTAAGATTTGGAATAAAGTAAGCAGGATTTAGCGGGGAATTGCGTAAATCCGCTGCCCCGGAAGTGCTATGCATATTTATTATATCATTGATTACCCCAAGACTTGCTTTTTGAATTCCGGGATCCGGTGAACGACGAGCAGTTACCGGTATAAATAATATTGTTCCTAATCCCGAAATGAAGGAAAAAGGAATAAGTGAAAACAAAACGGGACTTACACGGTAAGAAAAAAGCCAGACAAATCCTGCGATGGGCACAAGAAATCTTATGGAAGGATGAAGAGAACTGTACGTGAGGCCGGCAATGAAAGCTAAAAGGAGTGCTTTTCGCAAATCCTGTCGGATACTTTGTGAATTGAACAGCAATATGGATATAAGGATTGCACAGAGAGTAGCAGGAATACTGGAAAAAGTGGTTGATGTAATAAAAAAACTCTGAGTAAAGCCAAGGATAATTGCAAGCAAAACGCCCGGGAGGATATTGTTGGTTTCTTTATAAAAAACCCAGACAAAAAGAGAAACCGCCAGTGAAGAAACAATGAGATTCATCAGAGCGAGTCGAAAAAACTGGCTTCCAAGAGGAATTATTAGAAAAAACTGGCTCAAGATAACAATGAGCCCTTCTCCTGGAGGTGCTCCGGTAGAATAACTGAGGGCCCCCGCTGCCGTTTGAGGTGAGGCTATAATATTTTCTCCCGTGAGAAAAAAAATCCCTGTAATAAAATAAACCAGTCCTGCAACTGTACAAATCTTAACAGCTGTCTTATGATTTATAACGGAATCAGTCATCGTGTTCCAAAGGAGCTGGAAGTTTGTTGCTCATTACATTGGAGTTATTTCCAGAAGTAAAACCTGGAAAATTAGTTCTTCAGGATACTGGCAACTGATAAAAATATTGGTGAATCGAATTTTCAGGATCAGTCGTCGGAAAATTGAACCGTAAAGTCGATAGCAGTTCCCGGAGCGACTTTTTCTCCACCCTTTGGTTTTGTTGAATAAATATAACCATTGGGTCTATCAGCACTATCCATGCTTTTTACTTTCCCTAGTTTTAGCCCAAGTTTGGTAAGTTCTTCTTCCATTTTCTTTTTGACAAGAATTTTTCCTTTGAACTCGGGAACTTCAAGTTCACTCTTCTTTTTAGCAACAACCAGTTTAATCTGAGTTGATTTTTCAACTTCTTTACCTGGAGGTGGATCCTGGCTCAGGATTTGTTCAGATTTAGAATCTTTATCCTCACGATAAGTTACATTTATTGTAAGTCCGAGTCGAGTAATTACTGCCTGAGCTTCGGTCAGATTTTTACCAACCACCATGGGTACAATAATTTTAGGTGGGCCGCTGCTTACTTCAACGGAAACAGTGGCACCTTTTTTCAGTATGCTTTGAGGAAGGGGATCCTGTGAATGAATGAGCCCCGGAAGAATAAGTGCATGGGGACTTTTCTTTGAGAGACTCAGAAGTAGACCTTTTTCTTTTAAAATAGTCTGAGCTTGATCAGGACTTAGTCCGATCACTTTGGGAACCTCTGTTGTAGCTGGGGCTGCTGGTTTTTTACTTTTTTCAAGGTATGGAACCAACCAGAATTGAAGGACCAGAAAGATTATTGAACTGGTAATTATTGAAGTTGTTACCGAAACTGCAATTGTATTGGATGTCCTACTCATGGATACTCCTTAAATAGTTAATGTCCTGTAATACGATCTTTTCAAATTTACGACGAATTTTTACATAGGACATTAAGAATGAAAACCTTGAAATTATTATAGTGTTCTGAATAGCATGTTTTCTTAAACATGCTCAATTTTGACAAAAATTGAATTTCAGGACAGTACCTAAAAAACTTAAACGCATTTTAATAATTTATTTACTGGTAAATTCAACACACTTTGCGGTCACAAGTCTGAGCTGAAAATAGGAGTAAAATAGGAATACTCGCATTTCAGGACACGATTAGACTTTATCAATAAAACAAACTATCAAATATTCAAACAGAGTCTAAGGAACTTCGCCACAACCACCGGTTGCTTTGATTGAATATATTGCATCCTGACAGGATTTAACAACAAAGTCAAACTGTCCGGCTGTTGATGCGTTTTTCTTCCATTCGGGAAGACTGGATTTAGCCAGAGTACATGCGTTTTTGAGCAGTTCATTTTCAGGAAAACGATTTGAACACTGGCAAACGTAGTTAATGTATTTTTCACAAATAGGAATTGCTACTTTTGCTTCATCAACTTTTTCAGGCTTTTTAACTTCATTCTTTTCCGCAGATTTTTCGTCCTTCGTTATTTTATTATCAGCAGGGGGAGGTGTTTCAGATTTTTTCTTCTCAGATTCCTTGCTGCACCCGGATATTGCGAAAACTAAACTCAATAACAATGTAAATTTCAACATAGATACTCCATTAAAAAAAACACATTAACTGATTCAAAATAACCTGAAGACATGGATGAATCAACAGATATTCCTGATAGCAAATTATAAAATATAGGAATCAACCTTTTTCACAGATATCTTGTCTGCTTTTCTTATCTGTGGTAAAAATTGTACGCCTGAAGGCGGAGGATAAAATGGCCAGTATTGATATTACAAGAAAACATTCTCTTTCAAATGAAGATGTAAAAGCAAAAATCGAATCACTCAGAACAGAACTTGAGAAAAAGTATTCCCTGAAATGTTCATGGAAAAACAATGAAGTTCTTGATATAGCCGGTACCGGTGTGAAAAACGGGAATATTACCCTCAGTTCGGGGCTGGTTCAGATTGCAATTAATTTAACTTTTCTGGGATCTCCATTCAAATCCAAGATTGAAACCCGGATAAATGAATATATGGATGCAAATCTTAAATGAGAAGTATTGGTCTTGACATTGGCTCAAGACGGATAGGTGTTGCAATCTCCGATGAAGATGGAATAATTGCTTCTCCATTTTGCGTTCTGGACAGATCTTCAATTGAAAAAGACATAATACGCATTCTGCAAATATGTAACGATTACAATTGTAGTGTCATAGTTATAGGTTATCCATTTTCATCGGCAGGTCAGAAAACGGGAATGACAAAGCTTGTGGACAGGTTTCATGAAAGTATTTCACGGGTCTTTTCCGGGGAAACGGTTTGTTTTGATGAGCGCTTCAGTACCACAATTGCTACGAAATCATTGATAAACGCCGGTGTTAGAAGAAAGGATAGACGTGAGGTTGTTGATAAAGTGGCTGCCAGCATAATTCTACAGTCTTATCTGGACATGGTGAAATGAAAAAATCCAGTTATATTGCCATTTCAATTACAATTGCAACCTTTGCTGTCTTGAGTATAGCCTCATATAAAATATTTTCGTTTTTTTATGCATATCCTGATAAGTCCGCAGTGAGTAATGACGAAACAGAAATATCTGTAGTTGTTCCATCTGGGGCAAGTTTTAATAAAATAATCAATATTTTACACGAAAATAAAATCATTACAAAACCCCTGGTATTTCGTCTTTATACCATGATGAAAACCGGTGATATTAAAGTTCAAAAAGGACCGTACAAGTTCCGAAGAAACATGACTCCAAAAGAGGTGATTAAGGTACTTAAAGCCGGGCCAAAGATAACACTTCTTTCCGTTACAGTGCCGGAAGGTAAGAATATCATTGAGGTAAGTCGGATTCTTGAAAAAGCTGGTCTTGGTAAATATGATGATTTTATGGCTCTCATCCGGTCTGGGGATTTTGTTTCAAAACTTGGAGCAAAAGGGCCGAACCTTGAGGGTTATCTGATGCCTGAGACCTATCGATTCCGTGAGGGAAGTTCACCAGAGGAAGTGCTTACGCACATGGTGAAACTCCAGTTCCGTGTCTGGAATTCTCTTAAAAAGAAACATCAGAAAGAGTTCCGTAAACTTCAAAGTCAATTGAAGTGGAATTCACATGATATGTTGATTATGGCTTCACTTGTGGAAAAAGAGACTGGTGTAAAAAAAGAGAGACCCTTGATATCCGGTGTATTTTTAAACAGGCTCTTATTTGAAGGATTCAAACCAAAATATCTTCAGACAGATCCTACAATTATTTACGGTTGTACGGTTCCACTGGTGAAAAGCGAAGCCTGTAAAAAATTTACCGGAAGAATTCGTACTATACACTTGAGAGATAAAGATAACGTATATAATACATATACTCACACCGGTCTTCCGCCGGGCCCCATTTGTTCACCGGGAAAAGCTGCTATGGAGAGTGTTTTGAAACCTGAAGTATCAAGATATCTTTATTTCGTGGCCAAAACACCCGGTGGGGAACACTATTTCAGCGAAACAGTCAATGAACATGAAAAAGCTGTAGACCGGTATATTCGAAAGAAAGGAATTTGAAATGACAACACCCACAAAACCAAAAATGCCATTTGAGATTGATATAACAGAAGAAACAGCCAGAGGACAGTATATAAATACCTTCATAATAAATCATACAGAAAACGAGTTTCTTCTGGATTTCGCCATTCAGGCTCCGGGGTTTGAAAAGGTAAAAGTGCTTCAGAGAATTATCGTTACCCCAAAGCAGATGGAACGATTTGCCGGCCTTGTTCTGGAAAGTTATAAAAAATGGGATTCCACTTATGGGAATGGAGCCAAAAAAGAAAAATCCGAAGGCGGCTCAAAAAAACTCAACTGATTCCACTTCCTTTTCTTCTTTTCCCTTTCAATATTTTTCCCTTTTTTTAATAATTCACATAAGTATATGAAATTTAATCAAATAATTTTTTTGAAATAAGTTGTTGACTTCACCCAAGAATGGGCATATGACAATAATTGCGTTCATACACTTGGTATGGACTGAATTTTTTATGGGCATAAGACCGTTTTTTAATAAACAAGTTAATTGCCCGGAGGAGGACAGAAATGCCGTATGGAAATGGAAGAGGACCAGAAGGTCGCGGACCAATGACAGGAAGAAAACTTGGATACTGCAATGGATATGAAATGAATGGGTATCAGGGTTCATTTGGTGGAGGACACGGCATGGGAAGACGTTTCAGAAACCGCTATTTCAGTGAAACGCATCAGGGTAATGAAGCAAATCAGGATCGCTTGAATGAAATTCTGGATAAACTTGATAATGTTTCCAGACGACTTGAAAACCTTGAAATGACTAAAGGAGGTTCAAGTGAAGATAGCAGTAACATCTGAAGGAAATAGCTCTGACTCATTATTTGATTCGCGATTCGGGAGAGCCAGTTGGTTTATGGTTTATGATACGGAAAATAAAAATTGGAATGCCGTTGATAATGCTGGAAATCTTAATGCCGTTCATGGAGCAGGTACTCAAAGTGCTCAGAATATCATTAATATGGGCGTTTCAGTCCTTGTTACGGGACACTGTGGACCAAAAGCTCAAAGTGTTCTTCAATCTGCAGGTATAAAAATTTTTGAAACCAACTCAGGAACCGTAACTGAAGCTCTTGCGGGTTTTATGTCCTCAAGTATGTAGTTACTGTCCTGAAATTGTAACATGGAAACACGGAACAAGGGCCAGCAACAAGGCCACCAATCTCGTAACGAAGTGTCGAACTTAACTCAAAATGGATATTCAATATTACTGTATAAGTATACTAAAATAAAGGCGTTCTTTGGGAGATTTTAATGATCATCGCTGTTGCATCGGGAAAAGGTGGCACTGGAAAAACCACGGTCAGCATAAATCTGGCACTTACTTCAACGGAAAACATCATCCTTGAAGATTGTGATGTAGAAGAACCTAACGCAGCCCTATTTCTGCAATTTCCGAAAACCGGAAGTAAACCTGTTTCAATTTCTGTGCCTTCAGTTGACCTATCAAAGTGCAATGGATGCGGAGAATGCAGTTCGTTTTGTCGATTCAACGCACTTATAACTTTCTCCGGACGTACGGAAGTCCTTTCAGAATTCTGTCATTCCTGCAATGGGTGCATGCTTGTATGCCCTGAAAAAGCTATTTCCATGACAGAGCGTAGGATTGGTGTAGTTAATACATATTCTTCGGAAAAGATTGAACTGAAAGAAGGTGTCCTGGATACAGGAATTGCCTCTTCTCCTCCCCTCATAAGAGCTCTGAAAAAAACTACTGAAAGCACTGAACTTATAATCAGGGATTCTCCTCCGGGAACAGCGTGTCCAGTAACTACAACCATAGCCGGCTCCGATTATGTTATTTTAGTAACTGAACCTACTCCTTTTGGAATTCATGACCTTAAGATGGCCGTTGAAATGGTACAAACTGCAGAAATACCTTTCGGAATTATTATCAACCGTAGTACGGAAGATAATGTTTTAATAGATGATTTTGTGAAGTCAGAAAACCTGAATGTTTTAGCGCGGATACCTCTCAGCCTTAAGACGGCCCGGATGTATTCTGAAGGAATTCCCGCAGTAAATGATCCCCAAATGAGAAAGATCTTTGAAGATATCTGGAAAAAAATCCCGTTAAACCATGAAGGCGTGCTGGAACCGCTTTCGGAATAAAAGATCAAAACTAAATTATGGCGAGTGTCAAATTACTTAATATTCCGAAAATTCAACACAATTGTATTACTCCGAAAGAGGTCTGAATGAAAGAACTTGTCATTATAAGTGGAAAAGGCGGCACGGGAAAAACAAGCGTAACAGCATCTCTTGCTACCCTCGCAGAAAATGCAGTTATCTGCGATTGTGATGTGGATGCGCCGGATCTCCACCTTATTTTAAAACCAGAAATAATTGAAAAAAATGAGTTTATCAGCGGAAATATTGCAATAATAAATCAGGATAAGTGCATCAGATGTGGGCGATGTATGGAGCTTTGCACTTTTGGCGCAATATCTAATAAAGCAAATGGAAAATACGTTATTGATAGCTCATTATGCGAAGGCTGTATGGTTTGCGTTAAATTCTGCCCTGCAAATGCCATTGATTTTCCAGAGCGAATGTGTGGACACTGGATGGTTTCAAAAACTAAATCAGGACCAATGGTACATGCAAAGCTTGGTAATTCATCGGAAAATTCTGGAAAACTCGTAAGTACCGTCCGGAAAAAGGCGTTTGAAATATCTCAAACTGAAAACTTGAAACTCATTATCACGGATGGCCCTCCCGGAACTGGATGTCCTGTAATTTCAAGTCTAACGGGTGCAACCCACTGCTTGATTGTTACTGAACCTACGGTTTCGGGTCTTCATGATACTCAGCGTGTATTTGATCTTCTGGTGAATTTTAAAATAAAAACTTTTCTCACTGTTAATAAATGGGATTTGAATAAAAAAATTACTTCCGAGTTGGAGATTATGGCGTCTTCGCAAGGAGTTTTACATGCGGGGCACATTCGCTATGATCCTTGCGTCACACAGGCTCAGATGAAGTATATGCCTGTTGTGGAAATGAACTGTGGCGCTTCGCGGGATATAAAAAAAATCTGGAGCAATCTTAGAAAGGAGTTTGATGATGAATAACACTAATGACAAACCATTGATACGAATGGCTTTTGCATGCCCTGACGGAAAAAGCATGATAAACTCTCACTTTGGTGATTCTACAGCTTTTACTATCTGTGAGGGGGACGGGCATAGATTCAGTATTATAAAAATGATCCCGAATGGGAACAAGTTTGCACTGCATGGAGAGAAAGAAAAAGCAATTAATATTATTGATGCCCTTAAATCGGAAAACATTCAGATTGTCGTTGCCCGCAATTATGGACCAAATATTGAACACATTATCACTCGTCTTGTGCCGGTAAAAACACATTCCAACGATCTTAAAAGTGCAATCAGAGACGTAGCTGCTGTGTGGAATGAGCTTTCAGTTGTTGCTCTTTCGGAGTTCTCCATCCGTGGACGGATAAGCTTTGATGCGGGAAAAAGCAGCGAAACTATAGAAGTTGAAATAACGGGAGATTAAACTATGAAAACATCTAATGTTGTAGCCCGTGTTAATGAAAAATTCTGTCGTGGCTGTCAAGTTTGTCTGGACGGTTGTCCTTTTAACGCTCTCAGGCCTGCTGGGTGGAAAGTAACGGTTGATGAAAACTCCTGCAGGGGTTGTGGTGTATGCGTGGATTACTGCCCCGTTCGCGTTATTTCAATGATTCAAAAATAAAAAAATAAAAAATCCGGGAAGTATCCTTTTTTGACAGCACATGAAAGGGCACTTAAAATGCCCCATGGAAAGGTGTTTTTATGAAAATACTGCCTGTTTTATTGATTATTTTTTCTTCACTGCCGTTGTCCTGTAAACCGGAAACGGATGAAAATCAACTTCGCTATGCCCGAAAACAGTATTATCTGGGTAACGATTATTTTTCAAGGTACATTGAAGCCCTCCGGAAGATTGACAAACTCAGGATTGAAAATGAGAAACTCGGAAAATCATTATCCAAGCTTTCCCTTTCAGGAGATCAGACTGTAAATATTCAATCTATTCGTACATCCAGAGCGATTATTCAGAAGAACAATCAAACAATTGAAAAAGAAGAAACTCTCGCAAAAAGATACCTTGATGCTGCTTTAATTGAACTTCTAAAGGCTGTTACTTCTGATCCGAAAATGTTCCGTGCTTACTTTGAGATCGCTCTCATCTATCTGAAAAAGGCAACCACAGAAATTGATATGGGAACGAGAGTGCAGTGTTACACGGGGGATGAGAAAAAAGAGAACCGGGAAAAATCCAGGAGTCTGCTTCAAAAAGCCCGAAAGCATTTTATTCATAGTGCAAAAGAAAAAGACCTTAAAAGTCAAAGTTATAATAATGTAAGTGCCATTGATCTCTATCTTGAAGAGTGGGAAACGGCCCTCGGTTATGCCAAACTTGCGATTTCGGATCTGGTTTATCAGGATTCTCATGTTGCTCAGTCAAATATAGGTTGGGCCCTTTTTCATATGAAAAAATACTCCGGTGCGATTTCCCATTTCAGACAATCTCTACTTGCCCAGAGGCATTTTTGCATTGCCCGATACAGGCTTGCCAGAACATATTTTGCCATGGGTAAGACTTCGGAAGCTGAAACTGAATTCGACCGGACAATCAAACAGGGTTATCCCTGTAATGGTATTCAGGAAGCCTGGCTTTATGGAGCCATGAGTAAACTGAAGAATAATAAACTTGATCAGGCTAAAGATTACCTAAAAAAATGTGTTTCAATATCTCCCTCAAGTTGTGTTGCTGCCGAGTGTAAAACCCTGCTGAAAAGCACCGGTGATTGATATTTTCAGTCGTTTTTTTCTCCTCTAATATTGTAAAATCAAATACAATATACCGGTTTTCTTAATAATAATATTGCGTTCTGATTAGAGGTATGAAATGCTATATTTAAAAAAAATATTTTTTACTACTGTAATTGCTCTCAGTTTATCTTCCTGTGATCCTTTCAACACTCAGTTTGAGGATACGGAAAACGCAGTCTACTATGAATCTGATGAAATAATCACTGCCAATTATCCCGGAACCCTGAAAGTTATGACATGGAACGTTAAATTCGGAGGTGGACGAATTGATTTCTATTTTGACTGCCACGGGGACAGAGTGTTGATGGACAAACAGGAAGTCATTAATAATATGAGTGCAGTTGTAGATAAAATAAATCAGGTTGAGCCTGATATTCTCCTGATTCAGGAAGTTGATGTCCTTTCTAAAAGATCCGCATATGTAAATCAGGTAAAATACATCTTGAAAAACACTTCTCTTAACTATGCCTATTATGCTTCTCAGTGGAAAGCTGACTTTGTTCCGTCCGATGGTTTAGGACGCGTTGACAGTGGTAATGCAATTTTGTCGAAATATCCCCTGTCAAAAGGAAAAAGACTTGCACTGCCTCTTATTGGCACTCATGATAGCCTTACATCCTACTTTTATTTAAAACGAAATATTCTCATGGCAGTACTGACTTTACCTGACGGCAAGGAAATTGACGTACTGAATATACACACTGCAGCCTATTCTAAAGATGGAACTAAAAAAAAGCAGATCGATATTTTTCACCAGGAACTTAAAAAAATTGATGAGGCTGGTAGATATTTTATTGCCGGCGGAGATCTGAACGCCATTCCACCGGGTAGTTTGAAAACATCGGATTTTCCCGATAGCGTCTGCACTGATGAGGATTTTATAGCAGACGATTACAGTGCTGAAAGTGCCTGGCTTGATTCACTATATGCAGATTTTTCTTCTGCAGTGCCTTTAGTTGATTATCAAACGGATAATTCAAGTTTTTTCACTCATACTACGGATAAAAACGGTTTCTGGAATCGCAAACTTGATTACATCTGGACAAACGGATCCTTCGCTTTGGATTCCTACCTCACTCATCAGGACATAAGTTCAGGTGGAGTAGAAACAATGCTTTTATCAGATCATGCACCTCTCACGGTAGTTTATGAGGTACAGTAATGAAAATATATTTTAAATCAATATTATACATATTCGTTAGTTTTACTGTGCTTATAAGTTATGTTTCTGAAAGTTATGCTCAGAATGTCTGGACTTCGGATACCGGCTATGTTCTGCCGCGCAAAACGCTGGAGACGGGAGTTTTTCAGAATACAGCGTATGGAATTACCGATACTCTCGAAGTTGGAACTCACCCCCTGCTTTTTTTCATCTATCCTCAGGGATATGTGAAAAAACAGTGGTTTAAATCGAATAATCTTGCCTTCTCTTCCAGACACGGGATGGGAATTCCCACTCTTTTACTGAATCTACTCGCCCGGGAAGGTACCGGCGGTATTTATCCGGCGGATATGAAGGCTCCATTTGTTCTTTCTCATTTTCATGAAGCGTCTGTAACGTACAAGTTTAATAAAAAGTTCATAGTAAGCGGGACTGGGGATTTAAACCATGCTTTAACATCTGGCGGAAGTAGATTTGCCACCGTTGATATGCCTCTTGTTTACTCGAGAACTGCTCACTGGTATGAAGATAACTGGTATGCAAGGGTCGGCATTGATATTCAGGGGAGCATCAATGAGTGGATAACTTATCTCATAGATATTGATTACTTTTTTCTTCCCTCATATCCTTCTTATATTAATATTGAACACAAGGGGGCTCTGAGGTTTTTATTCAAAAAAGGACGATATGGCATTGTTGCCGGATACAAAATGGTGTTTGGCACGTATCCCTTCGGAAAGCAGTTTCATATAATCCCCTTCGCTGACTTCACCTTCCGCTTCAATTTATAAACAGAAATCCTGAAACTGATTTGCAAGTTGTTTTAACCGTGCTAAAGTCATGCTGGAAAGAAAAGGTGCATGTATGCGGTTTTTAATTATTTTAATTTTTGCACTTTCCGGCTGCGATGTGTTCGATGAAGACAAAGTTGAAAGGATCTGTCCAGGTGAAAACTGTTCCGGTCATGGAACCTGCCAGATTACAAGTGAAGGTTTAGAATACTGTCTGTGCGATGAAGGTTATCATAACGCAAGTGTTCCATATTCCTGTATTGAAAATTTTGGTTGCAATGATAAACCCGTTATTTATTTATATCCGGAAGCAGAAACAGATGTCCGCGTAAAGTTCACAAATCCAAACACGGTTTCTCTGAGTTACCCTTTATACGGACCCGATGGATGGTCAGTGCGAGCTTATCCTGACGGAAAATTATGTGACCTGGCTATTGACCGCTGCTACTACAGTCTCTATTGGGAAGGTCCTGTAAAAGACAGCATTTCTTTTAATAAAGGTTTTTCGGTTCATCGGGATCGACTCATTACATTTTTTGAAGAGAAACTCGAAATTCTAGGTCTGAATTATCGCGAAAGTCAGGAATTTATTATTTACTGGCTCCCTATTCTTGCTGAAAGTACCTGGAATATCATACATTTTGCAACGGATTCCTGGGTTTCCGAAGTTCCTCTTGAAGTTACTCCGCTTCCGGATACGCAGATTAGATTTCTGATGATCTATAAGCCAGCAGAAAAAGATACAGAAATCGAAACTCAGGTTTTATCAGCACCCGAAAGAAAGGGATTCACCCTTGTGGAATGGGGCGGTCGGCTTGAATCGGGAGAATACACCGGAGTGGCAAAGTGAAAAATATAATTTATTTCAGTATGGTCATATTTGCTTTATTTGTTTCATGCAGTGAAAACAAAAATGACTCAGGATCGCTTTGTGGTAATGGAAAACTTGATAATGGCGAAGATTGTGAAAAATCTCCAGTTCTTATTCTTCCTCATATATTTACAAGACATTGTGAAGATTACGGATATTACAAGAATGCGGATATAAGTTGCAAAGACTGTCGTCTCGATTTTACTCCCTGTCTCGGAATGGGGCAGTGCGGTGATGGCGTTTTAAATGAAAATGAGGATTGCGACGGGGATGCATTTCGGCATGAGGATTGTGTTGCGACGGGTCATTACAGCGGCTTTCTCTCCTGCAACGATGACTGCACCTATGATTTGAATAATTGCGCCCGTTGTGGAGACGGTATTATTCAGGCGGAACAAGGGGAAGTTTGTGATTCTGATGTCGTTACTGAGGATTGTCCACCGGAACTGGATTTCGGTCAGGATCCAGCCTGCAGTGCCGATTGCAAAAGCCATGATTTTACCCCTTGTGGAACGGCAGTCTACAGTTTTGGTCGTCATGAAAAAATTCTTTCCCTTGGACTTTCTGCTTCGGGAAACATCATCATTTCCGGTCAGACGGGAGGTGAGTTTGATGGACACCCCAATGTAGATCCCGACTGTGTGGAATTTGATATATACCAGCGAATATATGACAGTTGCGAACAATCACGTTGTTATTACTGCCTTGATGCCTTTGCAGCGGAGATAAACAGCAGTGGTGAAATTATAAAATCAAATCAATGGGGCAGCATAAAACACGAAACAAGCAGTATTATTCAGGGTAAAATCAGCAATTTTCCCGCATTCTTTAATATTTCTGGCAATCTGAATGTTCGCGCCCCAGATGATTTTTCTTATGAATGCCATTTTGATAATTCATTTGAACTTACATCCGGGACCACTCAACTTGTGACTTTTAATGGTGATTTTGCTGTACAAAAGGCCTTCATGCCCGAAGGATTTCTGAATAATAATACTTTAAAACGATTGGATGAAGATCGTCTGCTGTCAATATATACTTCCAACTATATTAAACCGTTTTTTCAATTGACTTCTATCTCCTCTGAAACTCTGCAGAATCAGTTTCTCTGGAATGATGGAGAAATTCTTACTGATTATGGACTGATTAATAGCAACTATTTGATTGTCGAAAAGAAGGGAACAAGGAATTTAAGAAATTACGAACTTGTAAATATTACAAATGGGCAGAAACAGGAAATTCACTCTGAAAATGTAGGAGATGCTTTTGGTAGTTATAATAATTACGCTAATATATCTGAAAATGATAGAAAAACAGTCAGGATAATCGGGACAGACCTTTCAGATGGTCTTTTGGTTATAAAAGATCTGGACGAGTATGGAACTGTGACATCACAAGTTAAATATCCGGAATTTCCGCAATATTATCTTGAACCGCCAACAGTTGCCCAGTTTTACAAGTTTATCTCTTTGAAATCAAATGGAAGTGCAATAGTTTACTCAATATATTCGACACCCGGGACTGTTATAATTCACTTTCGCCCCGACGGAACCGTTGGAAATCATTACTTTGATAATATTGAGGTTACATCAGTACTTTATCATAGTGGTTATTTATTCATTGGAGGATTTGGGGGCAATGGTTTCGATTTTATGTACGGTAAAGTGATTCGCCTGAATCTGTGAGAAGTGATTTTAATGGGACGAAAAAGACTTACGGAAGAAACCAGATGTCCTGATTGTCTTTTAAACCGCATGCACTGCTACTGTCATGCACTGCAAACGACTTTTAACCGCACAAAAATCACTGCAGTTCTTCACTACAGTGAAGTTTTTTTGACTTCAAACACTGCCCATCTCCTGAAACAGACCCTTTCAGATGCCCGACTGTTTGTTCGCAATTCATTGGGCATAATTGAAAACTCAGAAACATTTCTGGCGGAAGATTTCGAAAATATTGTGTTGTTTCCTGCTGACCATGCAATTCCTCTGGAAAATATGGTCTTTCATAAACCGGTTCACCTGATTATTCCCGATGGAAGCTGGAATCAGGCGAAGAAAATGTATCGAAAAGACCCGATTTTAAGCACACTTCGGGCTGTATCAATTACACCACGAGGTCCAAGCCGGTATTTTTTAAGACGTCAGGGACGGGAAAACGGACTATGCACCTACGAAGCCGTCGCTTGCGCTCTCGGAATCCTCGAAGGTGAGAAAGTCTATAGTCACATGATGGCTCAGTTTGAAACAGCAATGAATGCCATCCACGCATCACGAAACAACGTAAGCACCAGAGATCACAACTTTACCCCCGTGGTATAAAAATTTTTTTTAATGTTGAAATTTTATTGTTACTATACCAGTATGTCAAAGTCCAGTCATGAAAAAAGATAGTTATTGGAGGAAAAAGTGACAAAAGAAACACACCAAAATTCCAGTTATTCAAAATGGATTACCGTGATATTTGCAGTATTAACTTTGTTGTTTTCGAGTAATTGCGTTCCAATAAATAGATCAGGGGTCAATTTTAATAAATTTCCTGAAATAACTGATACAAATGAAAGAATCAAAATGTTTGGATTCAGTTTTTTACCACCACAGGAAAGTGGTTGGCGTATAGCAGGCAAGAAGGACAAGGCTATGGTTCTTGTCAGGGAAACCGTTGCCATATCGCATACTTTTATGGCATTTTCAAAAATAATGGAGAAAAAACATTATAGTAAAGATCCCGAAAAGTTTCTTAAACAGCGGGTAAATGAGCATTTATCAGAGTACAGATTGGCAGAACGATACAGTGACATGCGAATGAGAAGTAAAACTATAAAGTTTCGTGGAACAGACTGTATATATATAAGTGCGACAGTAACGGACAGCGGTGTTAGAGGTTTCACAGGTATTTATCATGATTTTAATATTGATGAAATTCTTTGTTATCATAAGTTTGATAGAAAATATTTAATTTTGTTTTCCTATTTAGAACGCGTACCTCCTGGTCGTACTCCCCATGACTCAAAATCAAGGATTGTTAAAGAAATGCTTAGAAGTATAAAATTTGATAAAATGTAGGACGAACTATAATTTACAGACGAGTTTATTTGCTCCCCAAGGACGCCATAATGGAAATGATGTTTTTCATGTCTTTCAGTGCTAATTCTGATTTAAAAACAATTGATTCCCCGGAATGAGTAAGGGATACACTCTCAACTATTTCTTTTAATCCTGGAATGGGGACTAATTTTGAGTTTTTAATAAAATCTGCCCATTGTTTCACAACCTTATCAACCTCAGTTTTTGATTTAAAACCTAATTCAATAACAGCGGTAAGTTTATTTTTGAAATCGGCGTATCCGGTAACCTGAGTAATAGTTTGATGTTTTAAATTTTTTAAAGTAATTGAAACGTTATGATCTGAAAGAAACTTTTCAAATTGTATTTTGCCAAGCATCCCCTTTCCTGGAGCTACTTTCATTTCAAGATTTTTACTGATTACAGCCAAGCGATCCGTTGAGGATATAATAAGACTCTTGTCCTTTGACTTATCTCTCCAGATGGAAAAGCCTCCGATAGAACCGGAGGAAGAAAGGGAGCCATCCTTTGCCAAACAATTGATAAAATCGATTGCTTTGATGCCTGTGACTCCAAGATATCCATCATCCTGAACCTTATCCGCCTCAAACTCAAGACCCGTGGAAATGAAAACAGCAGATTCAATTCCAGAAAGAAAACTGCCACATTTTCCAAGTTTTATGTCCTTCATGGCCAGCAAATTCGAAACAACAAAGTCGACCATTTCATTATTGCCCCCAGCCCTTTTGAAAGAAATGACGTTAACCGGTTCGATTTCCGGTCGAATTGATTCTCCGCGCTTCGAAGCGGGAAGCCTCGGAGAGTCATCACCAGTACTGGTTTTGCAGGAAATCAGAGATGCACAAGTTAAAGTTAATAAAATCAGGTGCTTTTTCATATAATTCTCCTTTGAAACACATTTTTATCAGATGCCAATTTTTTTAAAAGAAAAATCAATCGCAGATAGTTGTATCGGAATTCTGAGCCATTCGAAGTGGCCAGAAGCGTACTTTGGGGAGCTCTCGAAGCAAAAGTGAGCCGTCTGTACGCATGAGATACAGGGGAGCAGTTTTGTTTGAACACACAGTTCCTCCGCGGAAAAGCCCCCACACCCTGTGTCTGTCCAGAGTGACTATTTCATTCCAGTGACTCCATTTTAAAAGTCGAGTATGTTTCCCCCACATTGTTATGGATTCCAACCGTGGACGACTGCACTTTTTAAATGGAGAAGCAAAAAGAACGGACAATCGCCCGGGAAAATACCCATAAACTGAAGATCCGCGCAGAGGTTCCACTAGTTTAACATGAGGATTTTTCCCCATATAAAGCCTGTAAAAACCATGAACACCGTTTACTTTGCCGGAAAAAGTAAGTTCACCTGTTGGTGTAAAACCATGAAATTGCTCAAAATTCCATTTAGTGTTTGTAGCGAGAACACTCTTACTGTTGCGATTCAGAATTATAAAATATCTTCGGAGCTTTTTATCTTTTTTTGAAACGGCATCAATATTTATTGCAAACATATCTCCAGCGGGGGAAAAGAATTCCTGAAATGAATTAACTGAAGTCACCTGTGTGCCAAGGGGGCTAACGGCAAAATTATCGGTGTCTTTTGAAATTTCTCTGAACCGAAGTTCCAGCTCTCCCTTCGAAGAGTTGTGAACCATATAAAATAATTCATCTGATCCCGGGCGGAAAGCCGAGGGATGAATAATCCGATAGCCTGAAGGGGGAGTGATTTTATAAGAGTTAGAATTTTTTAAACTTTTTATATTTATATTTACTGATCCCGGCCAGGAAATCCAATTTTCGTCGGCGGATATCCTTATAAAATGTCGCAAATCCGCTGAGTGTGTCAAAGCCAGATGAGAAGGCAGTTTTCCAAGGATTGTTTCCTTTCCTGGAGTGGATATTTTCTGACGGTAGATTGTATCTTTTGATGTATAAAACAGGTGTTTAGAACTGCAGAAAAGATTACCTTCAACTTTGTTATCTTTTGTGTACTGAACATATCCCCCGGAATAGAGCGGAATCATAATAATATTCATGCCTCCGCCATACTTTGCTACTGTAAAGATCTTTCTTGGTCTTTCAGGACCGGTTAATTTTGTCGAAAATATTGAAATTATTGCAAATAATAGTACCAATGCTATACCTTCGATTGAGTAAAATGTCTTTTGAAACAAGACTATTCAGGGTCTGTAGTATCTGATACTTCAAAAAGATTATTTAATCAAATGAGTTCAGGTATAAATTTACAACAAAATTTACCCCGTACATATTCCCGAAATCTATTTCAGTAAGTCAGGTAGTCAGCAAAAAGGTAAACAGGGGACAGGGGTGTTTACTTTGAAGGTAAGTGTTTTTGTGGCATCAAGACCGCTTTCAATTCAGGATCGGCATTTCCGTTACGACTCATTTTAAAGAAATTCTTCAGGAATGAGTCCCTGATAATCCTGTTCCTGCTTAGTTCGTGTCCTGAAATTCGCTTCGCGAAGGATTTAATTAAAAATCCTAACAGGCCACTAGTAATATTTTCAACACCTTGCGGTTACTGTCTAAAACGTATTTCCGCTGGAAATCGTCAAAGACGACAACTGTTTTCATCGAAAACAGTGAGAGTCCTGAGCAAAAATCAGGCGAAAAATTTGATTTTCGGTATTTCAGGACAGTGACTATTTAGTTCGTGTCCTGAAATTCAATTTTTATCAAAATTGAGCATGTTTAAGAAAACATGCTATTCAGAACACTATAATAATTTCAAGACCTTCATTCTTAATGTCCTGTGTAAGAATTTGGTGTAAAATTGAAAAGATCGTATTACAGGACAGTGACTAAATAATTTTCTTGTTTTTAACCCGTTTTATGTATTAAGGTTACGCGGGATTTTTAGACTTTTTAATAAATTACGGAGTGAAAATGAGCAATTTAAACTACAGCAAAGCATTCAGTATGAGGCGATTTTTGAACTGGTTTCCTCTGGGAATGGCCTACGCAACTCTTTATATGGGTCGTTACAGTTACATCCCAGCAAAAGAGGAATTTAAAGGCGGACTAATGGACAATGCTGGTCTTGGTTTCATGACCATGGTCGGAGCTATTGTATATGGTGTATCTTTTTTATTCAACGGCCCCCTTACGGATAAAATAGGTGGACGAAAAGCGATGATTATTTCCACTGCAGGTAGCGCAGTAGTCAATCTCGCAATGGGGTTGCTTATTTATGCCAACTGGACCGAGCATTTTGTTATGAAAATGGCAATTTTATATGGCGTCAATATGTATTTTCAGAGTTTTGCCGCTATTGCCATCGTAAAAGTCAATTCCAACTGGTTTCATATATCCGAGCGTGGCGTTTTCGGTGGTATTTTCGGCATCCTGATTTCATCCGGTTTGTTTCTGGCCTACACCGTTTCTCCTTTCATAATGGGATTGTTCTTTAAGGGTCAACCCCAGTTCTACTTCCTGATTCCATCCTTTTTGTTGGTTTTCATGATGTTTGTTACAATTATGCTGATCCGCGACACTCCGGAAGAATGTGGATTTCCTGAATTCACAACGGGTACTGCTACTCAGTTTGACAGTGATGTTAAGCTTTCAACAATGCAGATTATCAAACAGGTTATAACGCATCCGATTGTTATTTCCATTGCTTTTATTGAACTTTGCACAGGTGTTTTAAGAGATGGCATGTTCCACTGGTTTGGTGCTTTTGCAAAACAAGCTGATAGCCCCGTAAGAGCCTGGCTTGGTATTGGACTTTTCATTGCTGGCGCTTCCGGGTCCATGGTTGCAGGATGGATTTCAGATAAACTCTTTAACTCAAGACGTCCTCCCGTTGCCATGCTTTTATACGGTGTAATTATCGTTGCACTGGTTGTTGCAGCTTTTGTTATGAAATTTGCACCGACAAGTGTCAAACCATTAATAATGTTTTTTGTAGTAGTAGTAGTAGCCTTCGGTGTTATCGGAACCCATGGTGTTTTAAGTGGAGCGGCTACCGCTGATTTTGGCGGTAAACAGGCAACTGCAACGGCAACAGGAATCATTGATGGTTTTGTTTATCTCGGTGTTGCGATTCAGGGAATCGGCCTTGGAACACTTACCTCTAAAGGCTGGGAATACTGGATCCCCTTCCTGATCCCCTTCGCAGTAATGGGCTTCTTCCTCTCCTTCCGCGTTCGCAATGTAAAGCCGGCGATGCGCGCAGGCCACTGATTCTCATCCTTTCGAAAAAAAGGGTTCAATTTTCACACCTTTTGTAATACCCTGTTGATGAAAAAGTTTTTCAGGAATCCTAAAATTTGGTTAAAAAAACCATTGATTCTATTTATTATTTTCAAGACTGAACTGAGGAACGTGCAATGTATTCTTCAATTATCACGGCAACTACGGAATTTTTTCATAAAACGGTGCCCGGGACATTTCTTACATACGGAAGCCTTTTTGGAAGCATATGCATCCTGTTTTTTTCCTGGGCTCTGAGAAAGTATATTGTAGAGTGGATTCTGTCTCTGGCCAATAAACTCACACAAAAAACAGAAACAGAAATTGATGATTTGTTGCTGGAAGTAATCAGGGTTCCTCTTAGAGCTACAGTAGTTTATTTCGGAATTTTGGGGGCATTTTATATCCTGCCCCTCGAACGGTATTCCGGACTCGAAAACGTTGTTAAACTACTTTTTCGGATTGGCGCAATAATAATAATAACCTGGACCGGCGTACGGGCAATAAAAGTTGTTTCCTTCGTCCTGCGAAGAGTAACATCCCGTAAAGATACACTTTTAGATGATAAACTTGTTCCATTTATTGAACAAATTCTTCGTATTCTGGCAATTGTTATTGGTGGAGTAATGGTTTTACAGGAACTGGGGTACAATCCAAGTGGTCTTCTTGCTGGCTTGGGTCTTGGTGGTCTTGCTTTTGCTCTTGCTGCAAAAGATACACTTTCAAACTTTTTTGGCTCCATAATGCTTCTCACAGACAAACCTTTTAATATTGGGGACTGGATTAAAGTTAATGATATTGAAGGAACTGTGGAACTTATTGGGTTCCGCTCAACTCAGATACGGCTTTTTGACAAGAGTCTGGTTCAGGTACCAAACGGTACTTTAGCGACTACTCCAATAAGAAACTTTAACCGCAGAGATCGTCGGCGAATTTATTTCAACGTTGGTATTACGTATCAGTCCACCCCGGCGATGATGCAGGCCAGTGTTGTAATTATTAAAAAACTGATAGAAGATCATCCAAAAATTCGAAATGATTTCTACCTTGTTAATTTTACGGATTTTGGTGATAGTGCTCTGAAGATAATGGTTTACTGTTTTACAACTACAACAGTATGGGGAGAATATCTGGATATTCAAGAAGAGTTAATGCTTCAAATCATGGAAGAACTTAATAAAATCAAGGTAGAATTTGCTTATCCCACCATGACAGTGCATATGGCTGGTGATACTCCCGAAGATATCGAGAGTAAGGCAAGAATGTGGCTTGATGCTCATGATGGTGAGTTAAATAAAGAAAAAGTATATACAAAGGCTGCCAACCCTGAGGAGCTTGACGGCTAAAAATTCTCAAAATCTCCTTTTCCAAAACACCCTTCTATGATTAAATACGCCCACAGTACTTTTAATATTACCGATCTATTCTGGAGGAAATAATGACCGCTATAAACAGTAATGTACCTCGACTTGGTGATTGTACCGTAAAATCGCCTCTGAGCCTCAGTATTGAAAATAACGATCTCATTCCGAACTATGTTGAGGAGGGTACAAAAGTAATTGTCGATAGTGTATTCAGGGATGAAATTCCCACTGAATTTAAAACTTTTGAAGTGGCTGGTCCCCGGGAAAAAATCTATTTTGACCCTTCAAAAACCCGGGCAGGAATAGTTACCTGTGGTGGCTTGTGTCCTGGAATAAATAATGTTGTAAAATCCATAGTAAACGAACTTTCCCATGGTTATAAAGTTCGGAGTATACAGGGTTTTCGTTATGGCTATGCAGGGATAGTTCCTTCCTGTGGGTATGAGACTATTCAACTTTCCAGTGAAGCAGTTCGGGATTGGGACATAAAAGGCGGTACAATGCTCGGGTCTTCCCGTGGGCCGCAGGATCCTGCTGAAATGCTTGATGCTCTGGAACGACTCAATATTAATATGTTGTTTACTGTTGGCGGTGATGGAACTCTGCGCGGGGCTCAGGCAATTTATGAAGAATCCATCAAACGTAACTATAAAATAGCAATAATTGGTGTGCCAAAAACTATTGATAATGATATTGATTTCATCAGTAGAACTTTTGGATTTGAAACCGCAGTGGCAAAAGCTGAGGAAGCTATTCAGAGTGCTCTCATTGAAGCGGAAGGTGCCCCGAGAGGTGTTGGCCTTGTTAAACTGATGGGGCGTCATTCCGGTTACATTGCCGCCCATGCTTCCCTGGCCAACGGTAACGTTGATGCTGTTTTGATACCTGAATCTCCTTTCAAACTTGAAGGCACCGGAGGTCTCCTGAGCTGGATTGATCGTAAATTGAAGGAACAGAATCGTGCTGTGGTTGTCGTTGCGGAAGGGGCAGGGCAGGATATTCTAGCCGGTGAAAAACCAGAGTTCGATGCATCAGGAAATCAGAAACTCCTTGATATCGGTACTTATCTTGGCAGTTCTATTATAGGTCACTTCAAAAAAACAAAAGATCCTGTCAATCTTAAATATATTGATCCGAGTTATATTATCAGAGCAACAAAAGCATCGCCTACGGATGCAATTTTCTGTCGTCGTCTTGGGGAAAATGCAGTTCACGCTGCAATGACTGGACGTACTGGCATTGTTATAGGTCTATGGAATGATACATTTACTCATGTAGCTCTTGCCGACGCCGTTTCCCGACGGAAAGTTATTGACCCGGACCAGGATCTATGGCGTAGCGTTCTGCAGATGACTGGGCAGCCACCAACTTTTTACTGATATCAGCATAAGACCATAATGTCTGGCCCTTGACAATGGGCAAAGGGTTATCACAGTAATCTGGTATTGATTGCTGTTTTAGCTATATATTTTTACACTGGAGATTGTAATATGACAGAAATATCAATTAATTTTGGTGGTGGCGATGAAATGCCTGATGTGGAAATCCGGGAACTGGAAAATGTTGTAATCGTTGGAAGTGGGCCCGCGGGTCTTACGGCAGCAATTTATGCTTCCCGTGCTAATCTTTTTCCGCTTTTAGTGGAAGGCTATCCTGGTGGTGGACAGCTAATGGAAACCACGGATGTTGAGAATTTCCCGGGATATCCTGAAGCGGTAAAAGGCCCCGATCTTATAAATGATCTCAAACAGCAGGCTCTGCGCTTTGGGACGCGTTTTCTGGCTTCTGAAATAGTATCCTTTAATCTCAATGGCGATGTAAAAGAACTCACAACAGATATGGGGCTTAAAATTAAAACCCGTGCGGTTATTTTAGGTACAGGAGCATCAGCTCGCTATCTGGGCATGGAAAATGAAACAAAACTTAAGGGTTACGGAGTAAGTGCCTGTGCAGTTTGCGACGGTTTCTTTTATCGTAATCAGCATGTAGCAGTGATCGGCGGCGGCGACAGTGCTTTAGAAGATGCTCTATTCCTTACAAAACATGCGGAAAAAGTATATATTGTTCACCGCCGGGATGAGTTCCGTGCTTCAAAAATCATGCAGCAAAGAGCTTTGTCAAATCCGAAAGTTCAGATTGTCTGGAACTCGGTTGTAGACGATCTCGTTGGCGAACCGGACAAAGACGGCCTGACCGCCCTTCGGCTTCGAAATACTAAAACCGATGAAGTTACAGAAATATCAGTTACGGGAATGTTTGTAGCTGTCGGTCACGATCCCAATACAACGCTTTTCGCAAATCAGGTTGAACTGGATAAGGCTGGCTTTATTAAAACCTCCGACAATACTTCACACACCAATATTCCGGGTGTTTTTGCCTGCGGAGACGTAATGGATCCCCGTTACAAACAGGCAATAACCGCCGCGGGAAGTGGATGCAAAGCCGCCCTCGATACGGAAAAATGGCTCATAGAAATGGGCTACGAATAAAATCCTACAGTTATTTCTACTAAACCCAATGCTGCTCGATAGTGCCGTATTGTTTGATATTGTTAATAAAATCAAAATAATTTAATAAAAGCAAGAACATTCTGGTATTCAGGTAAACAGTAGCAGCAACAGGAAAATCAGGGGCTTGTTCCTGAAATATTATTTAAAACAAGTCACCATATTATTACTAATAAAACGGTCTTGATGCCACAAAAACACTTACCTTCAAAGTAAACACCCGCTGCTCCTGACCCTGTTTCACTGACTGCCTGGCTACCTGAGATATATTAATTTATATTGCAATACTCTGGCTCAACTAACGTAGGCATCACTGTAAATTAAGTCACTATCAGTATTACTCAGCAAGCGGCTTCGCAGCAGTGGTTTTTGTCTGAGATGGGTCAGGTGGAAGTTTCCAGCGGAATATAAAACCGTACTGTGGATAATAGGTCCAACTGTTTCCCCATATGTAGGCGTAATCTCCCCATATGTAATAACCGCCAACATCAGTTGAGCTTGAATTATATTCCCATCGGTATCTTGTTATTTCACCCAGGCTGTTCCTGATGCTCAATATAAAACTGGCATCCGGATCGAATGTTATATTTCCAGCAAGTACACTTGGAACAGATGTATCCAGTTCAGTTCTGGATCCTGTCATGGAACGGATTGTCCCTCCAGATTCCAGTGGAATCCCATAATATGGAGATGAGCCAAGGGGATTACCATCAATATCCATAAGCAATGCCTCAAATTCATCAGTCTCCGTATGACAATATAATGTTATCAAGCCACTGGCATCAATGGTAATTTCTGATTTAAGTCCAGTATCGTATTTAGGAGAGATGAAGTCACCGGTAATAAAAAAAATATCAGGTACTTCACAACGATGGATCTCAACAGGATCAGATTCTGGGTTTGAAATGTCAAACAGCTCCAGACTTTTATATCCACCTGTGCTGACACTTGGATTATAGTGTACTGCAAGAACTGTATTATCATCATAGCGGATAGCATCAGTATAAAAACCGTTTGTATAAAAATTGACTATTTTTTCACCATTTGTTAAATCGAAGGCTTCAAAAAAATTTTGATAAAAAGAACCACTTATAAAAAGTGTCTGACCATCCCTTTTTAAAAATGGCATAGAATCCAGTGTGCTTTCTGAAATAATTGTAATGGAGGAAAGTTTGTTTAAAGAAAGGTCATATCTTTCAAAGGAATAGAAAGCAGGATATATAGGAGTGTGTATTGAATTAAATTCTTGATTACCTTCGTAATAATCTGATCCGCTATACGCGGACAAAATATCAATTTCACCTACTGGCGCATTTTTGATTAGCCATGCACCATCAAGTTCGACGGATCCCCACTGAGAAGCAGCTAAAAAACGTGAATCATCAACTTTATAAATAGAGGCAAAGGAGTCAAAACATAGGGGGCTATAATATTCCCAGTCAGTCTCCGCGCACAGTGCATCCTGATTGATAAAACCCGACAGATTCCCGCCAATTGATCCTGAAGTTATAATTCTGCCTTCATTATCAAGTTCAACTGATCTTAAAACGGCGTATCGCCCAGATATTAAGATTCTATCCTGACAATTTACGTAGGAAATTTCGCAATTATCACTACACATTGGAGCTGTACCCCATAAACCACCGTCAGCGCACTCGTAATCACCAATCTGCTTTTTATCGCACTGTTCACCTTCCTCAGGCTGAAGGATGCCATCTCCGCATCGCTCGCACAAGGATGTATCATATGTGCAATTATTGGATTTACAGCCCAGTTTTCCTCCACCATAATAACCGAAATCCACACAGGCCGCGCCATCGGAAAGCTCTCCATCACACTCCTCAAGTTCCCCCAGTTTCCCGTCACCACATATACCAAGGGGCTCACATACTGTAAAATCAAGATGACAATTTTTGCAGCCGATTCTCAAATTTGTGAAAAAATTACCACTGTAACCCCATTTCGTGCATTCCTGAGAATAAATTGGAGCAAATTTTTCACCGTCGCACTCTTCGTTATTATCTACGATGCCGTTTCCGCATTTGCTTTCGTCTTTGGAACAGGCGATAATCGAAACCAAAGCGAGTATTAATAATAGTAAGAAAAAATTTTTCATTTTTGCCCTCTGTATTCGCCATTTTCTTTACGGCCTCCCCATTCTACAAGAGTGAAACCTGTTCTTTCGGGGGAAAAAAACTGCTGTGGAAGTATTGAAATTGGTTCAACCATAGGTTTGTAAATCATGATAAATCGGATTTGCGTATCCGGAACAGGCGTTATAGTAAGCGGGATTGCATCCATCCAGTCTTTTACCGCAAAGTAAATGAGGTTATGAGGACTCTCTCCCAGAATGGGAAGCCAATAGATGATAAATTCCTGAGCTTCAAAATCATTTAGCCCTAGTTTTAAAAGTGCATCCTCAAGAAACGGGATAGTTTCGTCATAACTCACACTGAAACCCGTTGAAAAAATAATATTATCAATGGTGGGACCTTCCCAGAATAGTGAGTAGTATTCTCTGCTGTCGGATTCGAGCGTACCATCGGGCCAGGCTGTGACCGTCCATCCGTTATCTTTGTATTGGGGATAAGTATAGGTTAAAGAAACATTCTCAGGATTAGTGAAGGCAACATTAACTACAGTTTTTTCCACTGGGTACAGGTAAATAACAGGTTTGTAATTATCATTATTAACATAGTCGTCAAACCAGCATGAATAGTCACTGGACCTGAAAACATATCCCTCTTCACAATCACACCAGTAATCGCCCATTGACGTGCGTTTGCACTCACCATGTCCTGAGCAGTTATTATCCGGACAAACTGTTGGACTATCGTCATCACAGCCGGAAATCAAAGAAAACATAAGTATTATACACGAAAAAAAGGTATATTTCATAGGTATAGATCCTTAGATAGTTCGTGTCCGGAAATTCGCTTCTCGAAGAATTTTATTAAAAAATTCTATCCGGCCACTATTAATATTTTCAACACCTTGTGGTTACTGTCCTGAGCAAAAAATCGGCGAAAAATTTGATTTCCCTTATTTCAGGACAGTAACTAGATAACTGAAACTCAGTCTTCAATATTTATATCTTATAGCAGGCATTTTGAGTATTTCACTTAAAAATAGTGTTTTTCTGAAAATTCGAAAAAACAAAGTTATAGTAAGTATGCTCAAATTTAGCAAAACCTGAATTTCGGGACATTAACTACTTTACTGTTTTGAAGGTCCATTTATATGGTGCTGATGGTTTGCCGGCGGTGCTTTTGAAGTTTTTGAATTTTTCGGAATTGAGCCAGATCAGGTAGGATTTACCAGGCTGGAGTTTAACGGGTAAAGTTACAGTTTTGCGGGTTTTATCCCAGATATGTTTTCCAGTAATTTGAGGAAAAGTATCATCTTTTTCTTTAACAAAACTGATACCCCCATCCATTTCTTCGGAAAATGTAACTTTCAGTTCTTTAACGTCTGCATTGACCGTTGTCGCAGAATTTTGTGGGAATACTGCAACTACATTCGGAATTGATGCGGTTACTGGTACTTTTTCGGTTTTTTTTGTATCAGATTTACTTCCTTTGCAGGCAGTGAGCGTAAAAATGGCGATAAATGCAGTTAAGTAAAGAAATCTCATTATTTTTTCCTCTGACATTCAATGAAATATTCAATGGATCTGTTCCAGGTTGCTTCCTGTTCTTTATTAAAATAACAAGCGGGAAGTTGATTTTTACTGCGGTGATAACTGAGACATTCACAGCAGAGCCCATGTCGCGGACAACCGGGGTAACTGCAATTGCAGACTTTGTTGTTTTCACTATGGTTTGAGCATTTCATTGAATAACCTATATTAAAATGATGAACTATTATGTTTCAATCAGGTCATGAGGTCCGGAGCCGGTAATTACTTTCATTTGTGCTGTAATTCGATTTCGACCACCCTGTTTGGATTTATACATGAAGTTATCTGCTCGTTCAACAATAGTTTCCACGGTGTCATCGTGCAAAACTGCAGTAGCTCCGACGGAAATTGTAACACTGACATCTTCGCCATTGTGCTTGAGAACATTCTGACCCACAAATCTGCGAGCTCTTTCAGCTATCTGAAGGAGAGTTGTTTCTTCCGCATTGCATATTATGCCTATAAATTCTTCTCCACCCCATCGGCCAAGAAAATCAGTTGTTCTTAAACTGTACTTTAAAAGAGTCGCAACGGTTTTGAGAATCCGGTCACCGAAATTATGCCCATATCTGTCATTTACGTTTTTAAAATGATCTATATCAATAAAAAGTATACCAAACTCCCAGCCATAACGACGATACTTTTCCATTACAGTATTTAACTGAATCTCGGCATATCTCCTGTTTCCAACACCAGTTACCGTATCGAGGAGAGATTTTTTTTCCAGACTTTCAAGCTCTTCCTTGAGTCTCAAACTGCTGGTGTTATCATAAAAATAACACACAACACCGGCAATTGAACCTTTTTCATCAAACACAGGAGTGGTGCTGCTGACTACAGGAATCATCATTCCCTCCCGTTTAACGATAAAAAATTCATCGGTATGACGCTCCCCCGTCAACATGGCAATAGTAACTCCACATTTTTCTGTCTTACAAAGTGGTTCTATTCCTGAAAAATTATGGTGCCTGAGAAGTCGGTCAACACAATTGTGTCCGATTGCATCTTCTGCACTGTAACCGGAAATTTTCTCAGCCGCATGATTCCAGAAAATAATTTTTCGATTGGAATCAAGAATATAAATCCCGATGTCCAGATTCAATAAAGCATTTTTATATGGGAAATCCATTTTGTTGTTTCCCTTTCATTTTTTTTTCCACTCACCGGTGAACTCACCGGCAAAAAGTTCCTGTGCATTTGAAAGTTCAAGTAATTGTTCATGAACTACAGGTTTAGCGATCATTATCCTTCCAGTAAAAGGATCAAAAGTTTCTCCATTTACATCAGTTATTATGCATCCCGTTTCCATACCGATAAGACTACCGGCGGCAATGTCCCATGGATACAGGTTAACTTCCACATATGCATCTGCTTGACCACAGGCAACTAAACAGCAGTCAAAACTGGCACTTCCGGTTCTGCGGATTCCCTGAGAAGCTACCATGTATGTTTCCATCATCCGAATATAACGCTGGGGGTTTTCCCGTCGATCATATCCACAACCGTAAAGGATTAGAGCGCGATCGAGTTCTCCAGGTTTTACAGTTGGAAGTCTCTTTCCATTTAAAAAGGCACCCATGCCAGTGGCCGCGTAAAATTCCATTTCCAGAGCCGGATTATAGACAACCCCCACCACTGGTTCACCATCGATCATCAATGTAATGCTGACCGTGAAGAAAGGAAGGCGATGGGCAAAGTTTGTTGTCCCATCAAGAGGATCGATACACCACAGGCGATTTGAAGAACCAGGATGCTCTCCCGATTCCTCCCCGAGTATTGAATCTTCGGGCCTTTTTTCGGAGAGATGATTCACGATAATATTTTCACTTGCTTTATCATATTTTGTTACGAGGTTTATTCGGCCTTTGTATTCTATGTCAGGATCGTCTGCGTTTTCCCATCCATCCCGTAGAAGCAAACCGGCTTCACGAGCGATTTCTCGTGCCAAATCAAGATCATCGGTTAAAGTATAGTCCTTCATTTAGAAATGCTTTCGGAGTAATTAGTTCGTGTCCTGAAATTCAATTTTTGTCAAAATTGAGCATGTTTAGGAAAACATGCTATTCAGAACACTACAATAATTTCAAGGCCTTCATTCTTAATGTCCTGTGTCAAAATCCGGTGTAAACTTGAAAAGACCGTATTACAGGACATTAACTAATTAGTTACTGTCCT